>JAJYMO010000097.1 GCA_021786845.1 Pseudomonadota bacterium
TGGCGATGGCAGCACTGGGCCTTGCTACCCACGTTTCTGCTATTCGCCAGGCAGGTATCAAACCGCTTTTACTGGCTACCATATTATTTGCATGGTTAGTGATAGGTGGTGCGCTGGTCAATAATGTGGTGAATTCGCTGTTGCATTAAATCACCTCTGTACCTCGCATCTATGCATATGAAAACGACAAACCCGGATTTATCCGGGTTTGTCGTTTCAGCGTTTCAAATTAAGCGCGTTGCCACAGCGGTTTCAGGTACTCGCAAAAAATGTGATACTTTAAATCTCGCTGACAATTAAAGCTTCGCCGCATTTTTGGCCAGATATTGCGCTACACCACCCGGAGACGCGTTCATGCCATCATCCCCTTTTTTCCAGCCTGCCGGACACACCTCGCCATGCTCTTCAGTGAACTGAAGCGCATCAATCATGCGTAACATTTCATCAATATTGCGCCCTAATGGCAAATCATTGACCACCTGGTGGCGCACGATACCCGCCCGGTCAATCAGGAAAGAACCGCGTAATGCCACGCCGCCATCCAGTTCTACGTCGTAGGCTTTGCAAATTTCATGTTTGACATCAGCCACCAGGGTATATTTAACCTGGCCGATACCCCCTTTGTCGATAGGCGTATTTTTCCAGGCCAGATGTGTGAACTGGGAATCAATGGATACTCCCAACACTTCCACGCCACGTTGGGTGAATTCTTGCAAACGGTGGTCGAAAGCGATCAACTCCGAAGGACACACGAAAGTAAAATCGAGGGGGTAGAAAAACAACACCACATATTTTTTATTGGTAAACTCAGAAAATGTGATGTTAATTATTTCATTATTGCCCAGCACTGCTGCGGCGGTAAAATCAGGGGCTTTTTTGCATACGAGCACAGACACGATAAATCTCCTTAAAAAATTACAGTCATTAAATTAACTATGATCATCACCAAATTTTATGCAAAATCCGGAATAACAAATGACATAATGCATTGGCTATCACTCGCAAAGCTTATCACGGTAGGCAACAAACTGATAGAATCTAACCATTGCCGTGTTACTTGTCAATCAGCTTAATGAAAATCATTCAGGATCTTGCACACCCTCCTACCCCGTCCGTCATTGCCGCATGGATAATTACGGTTAGCTTACTCAGTCTAATTTTAATTTTGCACCTGCTACCCGCCTTGTTGGCAGGCTTACTGGTATATGAATTGGTGGGGCTGTTGTCACCTTATATTGCCCGCCATTTACCTGGTCAACGCTCAAAATTTACTGCGATTGCAGTACTGGCGGCATTGGCCATGATTTTGATAAGTACGGCGGCACTGAGTTTGCTGACTTTTTTTAGATCTGATGTCGGCAGTTTAACTGCCCTGCTCGCCCGTTTAGACACGATTTTGAATGGCGCGCGTGCCGCAGTCCCTGGTTGGGCGTTAAGTTATTTGCCTGCCGATACGGTGACTATACAACAAAGCATCAGTGCATGGTTAAGTGCGCATGCGATAAAACTACAGCTGGCTGGCACGGAGCTGGGAAGGTTAATTGTGCATGTCTTGCTTGGCATGATTATCGGTGCGATTTTGTCGCTCAGAATCGCTCAAATCGATGATACCCCTCGCCCGCTCAGTGTGGCGCTCAAGGAGCGTGCATCGCGAGTGAGGCTGGCTTTCAGCCGTATTATTCGTGCCCAAGTGCGTATCGCCAGTATCAATGCCCTCATCACGACCGTTTATTTGACGCTGATTTTACCTTTGGCAGGCGTCCATTTGCCATTAATCAAAACCATGATTGTCATCACTTTCGTCGCGGGTCTTATTCCGGTCATTGGTAACCTGATGTCCAACAGCGTCATTATTATTGTCAGCTTGAGTCAATCGTTAAATGTAGCACTGGCCTCCCTGGCCTTCCTGTTGCTTATCCATAAGCTCGAATATTTTCTCAATGCACGCATTGTCGGTGGGAGGATTCAGGCCCGAGCGTGGGAATTATTAATCGCCATGCTGTTCATGGAAGCCGCATTTGGAATCACGGGTTTACTGGCTGCACCCATCTATTATGCTTATATTAAAAATGAACTCACCTCTCAAAACTGGATATGAAGGTTATAATGACGCGTTTTTCCTTATTCGTCTCTCAGGTCAGAACCGTTTTGAATACTAGCCGCCCCACTCCGCACCCACTGTTAATTGGGTTGTTGTTCGCCATACTGGCTGTCTTGTGGTTCGCCACTCTGAATCACAATGCGCTGGTGCGTCCCGATGAAGGCCGCTATGCGGAAATTCCGCGTGAAATGCTGGTGAGCGGCGATTGGATTACCCCACGCCTCAATGGTTTAAAATATTTTGAAAAGCCAGCCTTGCAATATTGGATGACCGCCAGTGCCTATGCTTTGTTTGGTCAACACGAGTGGACAGCTCGTTTATGGTCTGCCCTGACCGGGTTTTTAGGTATCCTGATGGTGTATTTTACCGGTTCACGTCTTTATGGGATTCGTGCTGGGCTGATCTCTGCGTTGGTCTTGTCGAGCAGCTTCCTGTATTTCGCTATCGGGCACATTAATATCCTGGATATGGGTGTCACGTTCTTCATGAACCTGAGTTTGTCGGCGTTGTTGTTGGCACAAATCAGCACGACGCGCACGGCACAACGCAACTGGATGCTGCTGTGCTGGCTGGCAATGGGTTTGTCGATGTTGAGCAAAGGTTTAATCGGTATTGCTATTCCCGGTGCTGTGCTGATTTTTTACAGCATATTGGCGCGTGATCTCCAAATCTGGAAACGTTTGCACATCGGGGCAGGTTTATTGGTGTTTACCGTAGTTACTCTGCCCTGGTTTGCATTGGTTTCACGTGCCAATCCAGAGTTTTTGTGGTTTTTTTTCGTGCATGAGCATTTTTTACGTTATTTGACCCCGGTCAGTGGTCGTGTGCACCCATGGTTTAGCTTCTTTCCAATTGTCATGCTGGGTATTTTGCCCTGGCTTTTACCCATGCTCCATGCTTTGAGACGTGGATGGGACAAAGAAACCACACTCAATTTTTCCGCCAGCCATTCAGAAAATTTTTCTGCCAATCGTTTGCTGTTAGTATGGACAGGTTTTATTTTTGTATTTTTCTCTGTTTCACACTCCAAATTAGTCCCTTATATTTTGCCGATTTTTCCTGCAATGGCCCTGTTGATGGGTGAACGTTTGGATCAAATCAGTGGGAAAATTTTAAGCTGGCAATTGGCTGCAGCACTGCCCTTCGCTCTGGCTTTATTTGCGTTGGCACCCCTGGCGACACGGAGTGCCAGCAATGAAGTCCCTTATGCCCTGTTTGCACACTTTGTGCCCTGGATACAAGCAGGGGCTCTCCTGTGGGTAGCGGGTACAGTGATCGCAGTTGTGTTGGCGCGACAAGAACGTATTCTGAGCGCGATCACTGTCATGGCGTTGTTTTCATTATTGATGGGGCAAGCCGTTTATCTGGGCTACAATGTCATGTCACCTGCCAGCTCTGGCAAACTTATTGCACAGCAAATCAAACCCTGGCTCAAGCCGGGTGTGCCGTTTTATAGCGTGTCCATGTACGAACAAACCCTGCCACCGTATTTGCAGCGCACCATGACCATGGTGGCTGATCAAGACGAAATGGCGTTTGGCATTCAACAAGAACCCAACAAGTGGATACCTACCGTGGCAGAATTCGAGCGTATTTGGCCACAACAACCTTATGCGTTAGCGGTCATGTCACCCAAAGAGTATGATCTGTTGCGTCAACACGGTCTGGCGATGCGCGTCATTGCACGTGACACACGCAGGGTTGTTGTCACAACACCTGCACGAGGAGCGCAGCAATGAACCCCTTAAGCTGGTTATTGCTGGGGGTTTGTGTTCTGTTGAATGCTGCGGCACAATTGCTGTTAAAAGCCGGTGCGCGCCAGCTTGGCGAGATAACCCTTTCTATCCACAACATCTTGCCAATGGGCTTAAAGTTAGCTTTTGAGCCCCATATTTTTGCCGGTTTAACCTGTTACGTGCTCAGTGTCGTATTGTGGATTGTGGTGTTGTCGCGGGTGGAAGTCAGTGTGGCTTACCCGCTGACTTCTTTTGGTTATATTCTCACTGCGCTGGCTTCATGGTGGCTGTTTGGTGAATCACTCAGTATCGAGCGTGTGGTGGGGATTGCCGTGATTATGTTTGGTGTGTTTTTAATTACTCGAAGCTAAAAAATATATGTTACCGTTTACCCGCCCTGCGCTTGACGCTGCCACCATTGAATCCGTCTGTGATGTGCTACGCTCAGGTTGGCTCACCAGCGGTCCAAAAGTCCAGGCATTTGAACGTGAATTGTCCCTTATTCTTGGCAATCGCCCGGTGCGCAGTCTGAATTCAGGTACCGCCGCTCTGGAAATCGCACTGGATTTGATTGATATTCAAGCAGGCGACGAAGTCATTACCACACCCCTGTCTTGGGTCGCCACGGCCAATGTCATTGTGCTGGCAGGCGCTACGCCCGTATTTGTGGATGTCGACCCTGTGACACGCAATATTGATTTAAATCTGATCAAGGCCGCGATTACCCCACGCACACGCGCCATCATCGCGGTGGATTTGGCTGGTCTGCCGGTGGACCGTGATGCCTTGTATGCCTTGGCAACAGCACATCAGTTACGGGTGATAGAAGATGCTGCGCAATCTTTTGGCGCCAATTGGCGCGGCAAGCCGATAGGCAGTTTTGGCGATTTGGTCGCATTTAGCTTTCACGCCAACAAGAATATCACCACTGGTGAAGGCGGCTGTTTGGTGTTGCCCGATGCGGCGCTTATCCCTTTGTGTGAAAAATTGCGCCTGCAAGGTGTGGTGCGCACTGCCGATGGCAGCATGGAAGTCGATGTGGCCGGCGGAAAATTCAATCTAACCGACATCGCTGCGGCCATAGGTCTGGGTCAATTGCCCCATTTAACTGCTTTTACTCAACGTCGACGTGAGCTGGCGCAACAGTATTTTTCGCAAATTGACCCTGCCTGGGGGTTTGAGCTGCCACTTGCCGACATGACGCAAAGCAATTGGCACATGTTTCAGTTGGTCTTGCCTTTGGCGCGGCTGCATATCAGCCGGGGCGAATTTATTACGAAAATACGTAATCTTGACATCGCGTTGGGTGTGCACTACCCACCCATACACCTGTTCGCACTCTATCGGAAAATGGGGTTCGGCGCAGGGCAGTTTCCTCATGCAGAACATATCGGTGCAGGCACCATTACCCTGCCCCTGTTTCCCGGTATGACAGACGAAGATGTCACACGAGTGTGCGCCGCATTGCGCAAAACACTGCTGGAGAATTTAGTATGAATCCACCAAAATTATCTGTGGTTATCCCGGTTTATAATGAAGAAGCTGGCCTGGATGTGCTGTTTGCCCGCTTGTACCCTGCTTTGGATGCGTTGGCGGTGCCTTATGAAATCATTTTCATCAATGACGGCAGCCGTGACCGTTCCGCTGCCCTGTTACGCGAGCAGTATCACTTGCGCCAGGATGTCACCCGGGTCATTTTGTTGGCGGGTAATTTTGGGCAGCATATGGCTATTCTGTCCGGATTTGCCCATTGTCGCGGTGAACGCATCGTAACGCTGGATGCCGACCTGCAAAATCCACCCGAAGAAATTCACAAACTGCTGGCCAAAATGGATGCCGGTTACGATTACGTCGGCGGCGTGCGGCAACAACGGCAAGATGTATTTTGGCGGCGTCAAGCCTCGTGGGCGATGAACCGTCTGCGCGAGCGCATCACGCATGTGGTCATGAGCGACCAGGGCTGCATGTTGCGCGCGTACAGCCGCGACATCATCCTCGCCATCAACCACAGCCATGAAGCCAACACCTTCATCCCCGCGCTGGCCTATACCTATGCACGCAACCCGGGAGAAGTCGATGTGGCGCATGAGGAGCGCGCCGCAGGAGAATCAAAATATTCGCTCTATCAATTGATTCGGCTCAATTTTGATCTGGTGACAGGATTTTCATTGATGCCGCTGCAAATTTTTTCACTGGTCGGTCTGGCTTTATCGGGTTTGTCTGCATTGTTTGTGGTCTATCTGGCATTACGGCGTGTTTTTCTCGGTCCGGAAGTTGATGGGGTATTTACCCTGTTTGCCATCCTATTCTTTCTGATCGGCGTGATTTTGTTCGGTATTGGCTTATTGGGTGAATACGTGGGGCGGATTTACATGCAGGTGCGCCAGCGTCCACGCTACCTGATTGATGCCATTTTGCAGCAACCTTCCGTAAACCCAATACCTCAAGCCTCCTTATTGTCTCCAACGCCAGAGTCTGCACGATGACACGAGCCGTGGTGTTTGCCTACCACGATGTCGGCGTTCGTTGTCTGTCGGTATTGCTGGATGCGGGCGTGGAGGTGGCTTTAGTGGTCACTCACCAGGATTCGGCCAACGAAACCATTTGGTTTAGCAGTGTTGCCGAACTGTCCAGGCGGCATAACTTGCCTTGCATTACGCCTGACGACCCCAATACAGAACAAATCGTAAAGAAAATCAGTGCATTAAAGCCTGATTTTTTGTTTTCATTTTATTACCGGATGATGCTGAAAGCCCCGCTGCTCGGCGTTCCAAAACAGGGTGCGCTGAATATGCACGGTTCTTTATTACCCCATTATCGGGGCCGTGTTCCCGTAAACTGGGCAATTATCTACGGTGAAACACAAACCGGTGCCAGTCTGCACTACATGACCGAAAAACCGGATGCGGGCAATCTGGTCGGTCAAACTGCTGTGCCCATTTTGCGTGACGATCTGGCCATAGATGTGTTTCACAAGGTTGTTTGCGCGGCGGAAGTCACCTTGCACCAAGTTTTACCGGCATTGTTGGCGGGTAATGCGCCTTCTGCACCGCTCAACCTCAAACAAGGCAGCTACTTTGGCGGACGCCGGGCAGAGGACGGTCTGATTAATTGGTCGGCTTCGGCCATGGACATCCATAATTTGATACGCGCTGTCGCGCCACCCTATCCCGGCGCGTTCACCACCCTGCTGAAAAAGCCGTTAAAAGTATTGCGGAGTCGGTTGATTGACAATTTACCTCATGCCAACGCCGTGTTTTTTTGCGATAATGACGCCTGCTACGCGCAATGCGGGGGCGGCGGAACGCTGCAACTGCTGGAATTGGAATGGGATGGGCAGCTTTTGAGTCCGAAAGACTTCCAAAACCTGACGGACGGACAAATTGTTGCACTGACATAACCTCTCAACTACTAGGAAAACGCATGAAAAAAATTCTGATTTTGGGTGTTAACGGTTTTATTGGCCACCACCTGTCAAAACGCATACTTGAATCCACCGATTGGGAAATCTACGGTATGGACATGATGCGTGACAAGATGAACGACTTTCTTGATCACCCGCGTTTCCATTTTTTTGAGGGCGACATCACAATCAACAAGGAATGGATAGAGTACCACGTCAAAAAATGCGATGTGGTATTGCCTTTGGTAGCGATTGCCACACCATCCGTCTATGTCAGCGATCCATTGCGTGTGTTTGAGCTGGATTTTGAAGCCAATTTGCCTATTGTGCGTCAGTGCGTGAAATACAAAAAACGCATCCTGTTTCCCTCCACATCCGAAGTCTATGGCATGTGTCATGACGAACAGTTTGATTCCGAGCAATCTGAACTGGTATTGGGGCCCATTAACAAACCCCGCTGGATTTATTCCTGCAGCAAACAGCTCATGGATCGCGTAATCTGGGCGTACGGCATGAAAGGCGAGCTGGATTTCACCTTATTCCGCCCTTTTAACTGGATAGGTGCCGGTTTGGACAGCATTCACACGCCAAAAGAAGGCAGTTCCCGCGTCATTACCCAGTTTTTGGGCCATATTGTGCGCGGCGAAGACATCAAACTGGTGGACGGTGGACATCAAAAACGTGCTTTCACCTACATTGCCGATGGCATTTCAGCCATGATGAAAATTATTGATAATGTCGATGGCATCGCTTCGGGAAAAATTTACAACATCGGTAATCCGCACAACAATCATTCTATTCGCGATCTGGCGCACATGATGCTGGATTTGGCCAAACAATATCCCGAATACCGCGACAGTGCGGCCAAAGTCAAGATCATCGAAACCACTGCCGATGCCTATTATGGCAAAGGTTACCAGGACGTACAAAATCGCGTGCCAAAAATCGACAACACCATGCAAGAGCTGGGCTGGAAACCCGAATACACCATGGCGCAATCCCTGGAACAAGTGTTTGAAGCCTATCGCAGTCAAGTGGGTGCTGCTCGCGCACTGATGGATTAACTGGAACAACGATGCGGATGCTGGCGCTTAAAGTGGATGTGGACACATGGCGTGGTACGCGCGATGGCGTGCCGCGCCTGGTCGAACTCATGCAACGCCACAAGGCTGGTGGAACATTTTTGTTCAGCCTTGGGCCGGACCACACCGGGCGTGCGATTCGCCGCATATTCCGGCCGGGGTTTATGCAGAAAGTCTCGCGCACTTCGGTACTTGAACACTACGGTTTAAAAACTTTGTTGTATGGTACGCTGCTGCCAGGCCCGGATATTTCACGGCGCGGTGCGGATATCCTGCGTCAGGTGGCTGCAGCGGGATTTGAAACAGGCATTCACACTTACGATCACATTAAATGGCAAGATTTTGTCGCTGGGCGCGATGCAGCGTGGACACTTGCTGAAATGAACGAAGCCAAAGCCAATTATCAGCGCGTGTTTGGTTGCAATCCCACTACACACGGCGCAGCCGGCTGGCAAATGAATGATGCCGCATTTCATCACGAACTCGAATGGGGTATGGCCTATTGTTCCGACACTCGCGGTACCCATCCATTTATCCCCGTGTTAAAAAATGGCCAAACCAGCTGCCCACAACTGCCCACCACCCTGCCCACTCTGGATGAACTGATTGGTATCGGAGACATCGACACCCACAACGTCGCGCAGCACCTGCTGGATTTGACGGAAAAGGAATCCCCAACAGGGCATGTTTATACCCTGCACGCAGAACTGGAAGGCATGAAACTTGCCCCGGTGTTTGAACAGTTGCTCACCGGTTGGCAGCAGCAAGGTTATCAATTAGTCAGCATGGCGGATTATTTTTCGGCATTCGATATGAACAAGCTTCCTCATGAGCGTGTTGTTCAAGGCTCAATCGAAGGTCGCTCTGGTGTACTCGCACTTCAATCCCAACAATAGCCATTAACCACGTCAAAATTTAATGAAACACTTGCACCAAACACGCACTCTCTTGCCTTTAAACTGGGTACTTATTCTGGCTATTGCCTACGTGTTGCCCGGCCTCATCGGCCACGACCCATGGAAACAGGATGAGCCTTATATTCTGGGTATTATTCAGCACATGCTGGTTTACCACGATTGGGTGGTACCCAACGATGCAGGTGTTCCTTTTATGGAAAAGCCACCATTGTATTATTGGACAGGGGCTTTTTTCGCCACACTCACCCATTCCTGGTTGCCCTTGCATAATGGCATACGCCTGGCCAGCGGGTTCTTTACCGCGCTCACACTGTTGTTTACCGGATTAACCGCGCGCGCGGTGTGGGGCGATGGTTATGGTCGCCTCGCCGTGCTGGCGCTCATCGCCAGTTTTGGCTTGCTGTTTGAAAGCCACATCATGATTACCGATGTGCCGATGCTGACTGGGTATACCATTGCCTACTACGGTTTATTGCGTGCGATCGATCGTCCGGTTTGGGGTGGTTTCTGGCTGGGTAGCGGCACCGGCATCGGTTTTCTTGCCAAAGGCATGTTGATTCCCGGGGTATTAGCGGTGACTATGTTGTTGTTGCTGTTGTTCCCCCTTTGGCGTAAACGCCCATTTGTTGTGGCATTGGGCATTGCCCTGCTCGCTGCGTTGCCCTGGTTTATTATTTGGCCTGCTGCATTGTGGTTGCGCTCAGTGCCTTTGTTTTATGAATGGTTTTGGCTCAATAATGTTGGGCGCTTTCTCGGCTTTGCAGTCCCGCAATTGGGCGCAAGCAACAACCCGGTGTTCTGGCTCAGAACCTTGCCGTGGTTTGCCTGGCCGGTTTTGCCCCTGGCATTGCTGACGCTATGGCGTGAACGCCAGCGTATCACTCTGCACATTGGGTTACAGGCGGGCCTGGTGGGATTTCTGGTTTATCTGGCTGTGATGCAAGGCTCAGCTTCAGCGCGCACCGCCTACGGTCTACCGATGCTGATTAGCCTGACATTGCTCGCTACGCCCAGCACCATCGCCTTGCCAAATGCCATCAATCGCTTGGGCGATTATTTCGCACGCCTGATCTTTTTACCGGCGATTATTTTAAGCTGGCTGGTTTGGGGGATGATGCAAATCACCCATCAGCCACCCCATTGGGAGTGGTTAACCAGAGGTCTCTCGCCTGGTTTTGTCATGCCTTTCCACCCCATTGCTGTACTCATTGCATTCAGTGCCACGCTGGTATGGTTCGCTAATTGGCGGGTTTTCCCTCATCTGCGTGAACGTGCTGTATGGGCCACGGCGCTAAGTGTGACGGTTTTTTGGTTACTGTTCTCCACCCTGTGGTTGCCCTGGGTGGACAATGCCAAACGCTACCGCGAAGTATTTGCAAGTGTCATCGATCACTTACCCAGAGGCTATCATTGCGTAAGCGGATTGGGATTGAATGAGTCCACCCGCCCCATGTTTGATTATTATCTGGGCATGGCGAAGGTTGCTTCCACGCATGAACTTGATCCGCAATGCAATGTCTTGCTCATTGACCAACCCGGGCTTCTGCAACCACCACCGATGCCAAACTGGAAACTGGTATGGCAAGGCAATCGTCCGCAGGAAGACAAAGACCGGTTTTTGTTGTACGTCAAAACCGCACCATAAACGGGATTCTGACGTACGGTCCTGAAGGTCGGGAAATTAACGACCATAACGCACGGTGAGTGTCGCCTTGCCGATCATGGCCTGATTAATCATAAATCCCGCAATATCAGGCATGGCATTGGACGGGATGTCCAAATGATCCACCTTCAACGCGTACACTGTAAAATCATACCGGTGCGGCTTATTTCCAACTGGGGGGCATGGACCACCCCATGCAGCAATGCCATAATCGGTTCCAAGCTGTTGTGCACCTTTTGGCAAAAGTGTGCTGTTGAGTGCACCGGCACCCTGGGGAAGACCGGTGCTTGTGGCGGGCACATTCACCACGATCCAATGCCAGAACCCTGCACCGCCGGTGGGCGCATCCGGATCGTGCACCATGAGCGCAAAACTTTTGGTACCGACCGGCGGATGGCTCCAGTTCAATGCAGGAGAGACATTTTCACCGGTGCAGCCAAAGCTGTTATAAACAAATTTTTTGGCGATCATCTGTCCTGCCGCCATATCCGGACTACTCAACGTAAATTTGGATGAAGCGGCCTCCGCACCCAGAGATGCGATGGCTAATGCCATACCCAGAAAAACACGTACCATGTTAAGCTCCTTGATAACAAATTAAATGACAAACTCTATCTAGCAGAATAAATTAACGCTTTTTAAATAGAAGAAAAATCCGTGCTAACAGACATGGCGACATTACCAGCCCAAATCATGAAACAGCACAGTCGCCATGTCCGTTTCCCCTCACGCCTTGCTTTCTCTCCGACGAAGTTTCACTGCGCGAGTTTCACACCCACGACATCCGGCATAAATAGCGGCTACTAACATGAGTTGTTGGCAGATTAGGTATACCAGTAAGGGAGCACAGATATTGTCAAATTATACCAGCCTGCTAAACTTGTCCAGATTATCTTAACCCACTCTCACGCATCAGCATGATCATTTCCCCCACATACAGCACGCCTGAACGATTTTCAACGGATATTGCGACGCAAGCTTATGCGGTGTTAAACCCCGCTGACGTAAGCCATTATACACAATGCGCGATGAATGAATTGCTGGCGCTCAATCCGTGGTGGGATGATTTACCCCCCGACAATTGGCTCAAGGATGGCGGACACTACCGGCGGCGACGTCATGCCTGTTTCATTGTCGACGCGGATGAAGTCACACAAACACCCCATCGTGCGCATTGGCAACCCGTTCAATACAATGCGCTCCATGGCGGATTGTTTCGCATGTTTGAACCCATTGATCCTGCCATGATTGCGATCCCTGCATGGAACAAACTGTTATGCACACTGGGTCGCACCTGCTCTGAGATCAAAGGCCAACAACCGTGGTATGTGGAGGCTCATGTATTTCGGATTGACACCACTGACGGCATAGGTCGCCCAACGCCGGAAGGCGCTCACCGGGATGGCGTTGATTTTGTGTCCATCTTTTTGATTGATCGCCAAAATATTACCGGTGGCGAAAGTCGGATTTTCGATGCTGATGGCAGCAGTGGCAAGCGCTTTACCCTGCAAGAAAAATGGACGCTGCTGATGCTGGACGATGAGCGGGTCATCCACGAATCTACGCCGATACAACCTTTATCGGAAGGCGGGCATCGCGACACGCTGGTATTGACCTGGCGACGCGATGGCTTTCAGGCGCCCTGAATTCCTGGAGTACCTGTCAGACAATGAGCACCCCGTACCCCCACAACGCGATGCCCACGGTGGCACATATCGCTGCAACACCCATTAGCCATGCGCGTTGGGTCAGTGCAGTCACCGATGCCAAGGCCACGGCAATCTGAAACAGAATCATTGCAAAAGCCAATAACTCATGGGGGGCATCCAAACGCGCAGCTTCGTTATTCGCATGGGTAGACGCGGCCTCAAATTTCTCCGCATCCACTTTAATGGCTGTTTTTTGCATCTTATATTTAGCGATGCTGGGATCAAAACCGGCTCGCTTATCTGCTGGCGACAGGATTTTCGCCATTTCTGTTAAATGCAGCTTGGTGCTGACTGCCTGATAATAATTCCATTGATCTGTTGCATGGGCTTTCATCAACACCGCTTCATTTTTTTGTAACAACACTTCATTCATTAAATGGCTGCCCTGATAACTCAATACCGCGCCCAAAGCAGCCAGAATTGCAGTAAATAGAGCAACCCATTGACTCAAACGGTCACTGCCATGATGTTCGTGTACATGAATGCCGGAATCACTCATCCAATTTCCCCCTTAAAAAACATCGCTACAACATACTTCAGTCAGTTTCGACATTTTAACGTACACCAATTATTTCCGAAAACAGATCAGTATAACTGAGATTGGTTAAAATCCTACCCAGCATCATTCACCAAAGAACACACGCACTGGTTGTCGCCCAATTCGGTTTGTATGGTGACGTGGTGGATATGAAAATGGTGTGCCAATTCCTCACTCACTTCGTGTAAAAAAGCATCCCCTGGATGTCCTGCAGGGGTGACCAAATGGGCAGTTAATGCATTTTCAGTGGTACTCATTCCCCATACATGGAAATCGTGTACGGCACTTACAGGGGGCAGATTAGATAAATAAGTTTTGACTGCTTCGGCATCCACTTGATCAGGCACCGCTTGCAATGCCAGGCGAAATGACTGTTTGAACAAACCCCAGGTACCGACAAGTATCAATATGGCAATCACCAGACTGATCGCAGGATCCAGCCACAACCACCCTGTTTTGACCACCAGAACGCCACCGGCAGCAACGCCCAGGGAGATTGCCGCATCCCCCAGCATGTGCAAATATGCGCCACGCTGGTTAATGTCATCCTTTCGTCCCCTCATCAACATGAGGGCAGTGGCGACATTGATGACCACACCAAACAAAGCTACCCAAGTGATCATCATGCCATTGACGGCTTGGGGACTGTTTAAACGCAGGATCGCTTCCCACGTTACGCCACCTACCGCGATCAGCAACAACATCGCATTGGCCAGTGCAGCAAGGATAGTGGAACTGCGCAGGCCGTAGGTAAAGCGCGTTGTCGGTAAGCGTTTGGCCATTATCATCGCTGCCCACGATGCAAACAGACCAATGACATCACTGAAATTGTGTCCAGCATCTGCCAGCAAAGACAAAGAGTCGGCGTGTAACCCAAAGCCCACTTCAACGACCACAAATGTGGTGTTGAGGACAATCGCGGTAGCAAAAATCTTGTGGCCGATGCTGTCTGGTGAAATAGTGTGCGCATGGTGGTGCTCATGGCGATGCGGGTGGTCATGATGCGAATGTAAATCGTTCACGGTGCCTCGAAATTTAAATGATCATCGCTAATTATATCAGACCGCCAAGCTGCGTACGCCAGAACTGTGAGGACTGTGTCACAGGAATCTGTCCGGGTCAGGTTGGTGCGCCATATTTGGTTGCGCTCATGGGATGAGTCTTTCCAGACCACCCATATAAGGCCGAAGCGCCTCGGGTACCACCACGCTGCCATCGGCCTGCTGGTAATTTTCAAGTACAGCAACCAGAGTGCGCCCTACCGCCAAACCCGATCCATTCACGGTATGCAGTAATTCGGTTTTGCCCTGTGCATTGCGAAAACGCGCTTGCATACGGCGCGCCTGAAAGGCCTCAAAATTACTGCACGAGGAGATTTCACGGTAAGTTTTTTGTGCGGGTAACCACACTTCCAAATCATAGGTTTTGGCGGCAGAAAAACCCAAATCACGCGTGCACAATGCGAGTTTACGATAAGGCAACCCCAGCGCCTGCAGGATCGCTTCAGCATGCCCCGTCAAAGTTTCCAGCGCGTCATAACTCAAATGAGGCTCAACCAGTTGCACCAGTTCCACTTTATCAAACTGATGCTGGCGTATCATACCGCGTGTGTCCCGGCCATAGGCACCAGCCTCAGAACGGAAACACGGTGTGTGTGCAACAAATTTAAGCGGTAAATCAGCCAGCGGCACGATTTGCTCACGCACGATATTGGTCAACGGCACTTCGGCGGTGGGAATCAGGTACAAAGGTTCCATGCCTTGTCGCGGCACGCAGAACAAATCTTCTTCAAACTTGGGTAGCTGTCCTGTGCCGTGTAAAGCGGCGGCATTAACCAAATATGGCACATACGTTTCCGTATAGCCGTGCCGGTCGGTGTGGGTATCTATCATAAACTGCGCCAGGGCACGGTGCAACCGCGCCACGCCGCCGCGCAGCAAGGCAAAACGTGCGCCAGACAAGCGACTGGCAGTTTCAAAATCCAGGCCCAGTTTTTCACCCAGATCCACATGGTCTTGCACCGGAAAATCCATCTCTCGCGGGGTGCCGAAGCGGCTTACCTCAACGTTATCTGCTTCGGAATCGCCAACCGGGACAGAATGATGGGGCAAATTGGGGATACCCTGCAACAGGACATTTAATTCAGCCTGCAAAATATTGAGCGCAGACTCCGCAGCGGTCAGATCTTCGCCCAAATGCGCAATTTCAGCCATAATGGGCGCGACGTCTTCTCCCCTGGATTTGGCGATGCCAATGGCTTTGGAACTGCTGTTACGCTGGGCTTGCAGCGCCTGTGTGCGGGTTTGCAAACGTTTCCGTTCTGCCTCAAGGCGAGCGAATGTTTGGGTGTCCAGCACGACACCGCGTGTTGCCAGACTCGCGGCCACCTGTTCAAGGTCATTACGCAATAATTGTATGTCAAGCATGGTTAAATTCCGTTAAGACGCGGCACGCCCGGTGGCGCGTGCATAATAAATGGCAGCAAAAAAATAGATGACTGTCAGCACCACTTCGATGCCAGCAAGCCATTGCGATAAACCGTGGTCTGACCAAGCCCGTACGGCACCTTCAGTAAAATAGATCAAAATCATGAGGGAAGACCATTGGTAGGTGTAGCGTTTGCCATGCAGAACCCCGAACAGGGGAAACAGCAGCGGCACCACTTTAAAAATCAGCGCCGAACCACCCGGCCTGAGCGGTGCAAGCCAACCTTCCCAAGCAACAGATAATGCAATCAAAGCAATAAGACTGACAATGCATGTGTTTTGTAACCAAACTATTCGCTTCATACTGATGTCCCTGCTAATTTTAATGCGATTTCAGCCAAGCGTTTCCCGAGAGAAAATGCCAATTTCCGCTCGTCTTCACTTAAACCAGGAAGTGATTCATGCGCAGCAAAATGACTGGCACCATAAGGCGTACCACCTGTTCTCGTTTCGGTTAAACCAGGCTCTAAAAAAGGGATGCCGACAATCACCATACCGTGATGCAGCAAAGGCAGCATCATGGACAACAAGGTGCTCTCCTGTCCGCCATGCAAAGTAGACGTTGAAGTAAACACCGCAGCAGGTTTACCCACCAGTGTGCCACGCATCCATTCAGCGGAAGTACCGTCCAGAAAATATTTCATCGGGGCTGCCATATTACCAAATCGGGTTGGGCTACCCAAAGCCAATCCGATACATTCTTCGAGATCCGAGGCTTCTACAAAAGGCGCACCCTCATCGGGGACAGAGGGCTTTACCACCGTAATCACCGAAGACACACCGGGTACGGTACGTACCCGTGCTGCCACGCCGGGCACCGATTCCACACCGAGGGCAATCACCTGTGCCAACGCCCGGGTCGCCCCATTTCTACTGTAATACAAGACCAGAATTTCACGCACTTTTTTAATCCTCTCTACGATGAGGCGTTTGCTTCATCGCGTAAAATTTCATCTTGGTGTCAAAAACAGTTCCGCCTGATTATACCGTCATGACCCGCTTATGGCTATTTTACAATGCTTCCAGTACACTGATATGATGCGTAAATACTTCAATCAATTTATCAAATTTTGTTTTGTGGTGGCTCACCGTTTCATGGCGGATGGCTCCAGCCAAACCGCAGCCAGCCTGACTTATACCTCTTTGTTGGCGCTGGTCCCCCTGCTCACACTGGGCCTGGCGGTGGTGTCCGCCTTTCCCGCCTTTGCTCAGGCCTCACTGAGCTTCAAGTCTTTCTTGTTGCAAAACATGATGCCGGATACGGCCAGTAAAGTGATGAATGTTTACATGCTGCAATTCTCACAAAATGCAGGCAAGCTCACACTGATTGGTACCAGCGCATTGATTGTCACGGCGCTTCTGTTGGTGCAAAACATCGAGGACGCTCTGAATGGAATTTGGCACGTATGCCACAAGCGCCCATGGACGCAACGTTTTTTGATTTATTGGGTCCTGCTGACATTAGGCCCCATGCTCATCGCAGTAAGTCTCTATACGACCACTTATCTTGTGCGCTTCGCAATGGGGCTCAGTGGCAATATCGGGACATTCCATTTGTTGATGCTCAGTCTGGCCCCCCTCATTCTGACGGTTACTGCATTATCAGTATTGTATTTCACCGTCCCGAACCGTTATGTGCCTGCTGGACATGCCTGGCTAGGCGGCTTGTTGGGCGGGTTGTGCCTTGAAGGCATGAAATTGATATTTTCACACTACATTGGTTTTTTTTCTTCTTACACCGTGGTCTATGGTGCTTTTTCCGCACTGCCTTTATTTTTAATATGGATCTATCTGTCCTGGATGGCGGTGCTATTGGGTGCCACCCTCACCGCTACGCTGCCTTATTACCACCAACCTCGCCTGGCCAATATTCGCACCCCTGGCAGTGCGTTTTACACCGCTTTATCTGTTCTCGAACGTTTAACGAAGGCTCAACGCATGGGTGAAGTACCGACTGTACGGCAACTGGCGGCCTCTTCTTCAAGCAATTGGGATGAACTGGAATACGTTTTGGCTGCATTAAATGAAAAGCACTGGATACTGCGTAGTGGCAAAGGCTGGGCGCTGGCAATGCAACCCGATCATATTCGGTTACGCGAAATATTTGAGCACCTGGTGTTCCACCCGAATGAAACCCAATACGCATTGGCCGAACTGATCGATACACCGCAACAAACGCTCTCGGCGTGGCTTGCTAGAAATAATGCCGAAAACGCCAGTTTGGCGGGTTGAAATGATGCGCGTTTGTTCTGACGTAGAACACCTCTCACAAAAACTGCCCGACACTTCATAACACAGTGCGCAAGCGAATGGGCACAAGCGCCGAAGCGCCATCACACAACGTGCAATATTGGCTGACTTCAACACGGTTATGGGCATACCTTCATGTTAAACTTCAATCCGACGACCTTGTTTTTATTTTGATTCTAAAAAATCCTGGTCGAATCAGGAGACAGACAATCATGCGTAAAAAAATAGCTATCACTGAGCTAAAGACAGGTATGTATATTGATGAGCTATGTGGCAGCTGGATGGACCATCCTTTCTGGAAAACAGCGTTTAAATTGAAAGATCCAAATGATCTGGTTTCATTGCAACACAGTGCGATAAAAGACGTTTGGATTGACACGGCGAAAGGACTGGATGTTGCTCCTCAAGTCCCTCATCGGGTAAAAGAAGGCACGAACAGTTATGCAGATCAATCTTTAAAGCATGCAGCAACAGACGTGTCTAAAATACATGTTTCTGTACCGCTGGAACTGGAATTGGCGTGCGCTGAACAAATTCGTAATGAAGGTCGCCATGCCATCATGTCTATGTTCGCAGAGGTCCGCATGGGCAAGGCTTTGCCTATGGATGAAATGGTCATCCTGGTTGATAAAATTAACGATTCAGTGATGCGGAATCACAGCGCATTATTGAGTTTGGTCAAATTAAAAAACAAAGACGATTATACCTATTTACATTCGGTTGCCGTATGCGCATTGATGATTGCATTAGGGAAACAGATGGGGATAGAAGAAAAGCAGCTCAAATTATTGGGTTTGGCGGGTTTGTTGCATGATGTGGGGAAAATCGCCATGCCCGAAGCCATATTGAATAAACCCGGACGATTGACTGATGATGAGTTTGCGTTGATTAAAACTCACCCTGTACGAGGATGGGAAATTTTGAAAGAAAGCCCGTCGATGAATGCGTTAGTGCAGGATGTATGCCTGCACCACCATGAACGGGTTGATGGCGCAGGCTATCCGGATCAATTGTCAGGACCGGCTTTAACTTTAGCCGCTCGCATGGGGGCCATCTGCGATGTGTATGACGCCATTACTTCAGATCGTTGCTATAAAGCAGGTTGGCCACCTGCTGAAGCCATTCGTAAAATGGTCGAATGGCAAAATGGGCATTTTGACGCCACGATTTTTCAGGCATTTGTTCGTACAATAGGCATATATCCAGTGGGAACGCTGCTAAAATTAAAATCGGGCCGACTGGCCGTGGTCACCGACCAATCAGAAAAAAACCTTTTAAAACCCATTGTTAAAGTATTTTTCTCAATACGTTCCAATACACTCATCAAAATGGAGTTAGTGGATTTGTCTCATACGCAAGACACCATAGAGAACATAGCGCATGCAGATAAGTGGGGGTTGGACGTGAAGAAAATAACAGGGATTGTTTAATCCTTGCATCAACACGACCATTTGATTTTAACCCGAATAATTTCATTGAGACGCGAGATGATGGCGGTCAATTGGCAGTCGACATTCACGCAGGCTCAAAGAACCGCCTGTTGGATTATCAATCAAATCATTTTTTCTTGCTGTGTGAGGTAGTATGGCTGTTGATATAATCTTCCACCACTGCACGGGTCAAACCACCCACTTGGGTGGCGACAATCTTTCCTTCCGGATTGTACAAAAAAGAGGTCGGTAAACCTTCAACCCGACCAATTTGATTGGCCACGGTTTCGTTACCCAAAACAAGGGGGTAATTGATGTGCATGTCATGAGCAAAACTGATCACCTGTTTCGGGTCATCATAGTCCATGGCAATACCGATCACAGCAAGGCGAGCAATATTGGCGTTGTGCAATGCGATAAGGTCCGGGATTTCAGCCCGGCAAGGTGGGCACCATGTCGCCCAGAAGTTGACCAGCACCCATTTCCCTTTATAAGCAGCCAGACTTTGTCCATGACCCTGTGTGTCAGTAAAATTGAATGCCCACGCTGAACTGAGGGTGCCCATCAATAATATGGCGATTAAGCCAAAAACCACTCGTTTTAACATAAATTAACTCCTATAATGCATATTTTGTTGGGAATGTGCAGTAAATGACTGATTACCGTATTGAACATGACTCACTGGGTGAGTATAAAGTTCCTGATAGCGCATGGTATGGCATACAAACAGCCCGTGCTTTAGATAACTTTGCTATTTCTGGCCGCTTGCCCGATGTGGATTTTGTACGCGCCCATGTACAAATCAAGCTGGCTGCCGCTCGGGTGAATTGTCAACCCGACTGGCTGGACGCTCAGCGTAGCGGTGCCATTGTAACGGCTTGTCAGCGAATTTTAAAGGGCGAAATGCTTGATCAGTTTGTGGTGGACCGTTTCCAGGCAGGTGCGGGCACCAGCCATAACATGAACACCAATGAGGTAATTGCGAATTTGGCCAATGTGACCCTGGGTGGGCAAAAAGGCGATTATTCACCGGTACATCCCAACGACCATGTCAATATGGGGCAATCTACCAATGACACCATCCCCACAGCGATACGTCTGGCTGTCCTGTCGAAGCTGCCGCGTCTGCTGGATGCGATTGCATATATGGCAAATTTGTTTGATGTCCTGGCGGAACGCGAACACAACACGGTAAAAAGTGCTCGTACTCATTTACAGGATGCCGTACCCACCACGATAGGGCGTGAATTTGCCGCTTACGCCTGGACCTTACGCCGCGCATCACAGCAACTGGCTGCCTCCCGGTCCTTGTTGTGCGCCACAGGCTTGGGCGGTTCAGCCGCGGGTACAGGCTTGAATACTTCACCGGATTACGCCGAACGGATGGCTGTAGAACTCAGCGCCTTAACCGGTGAAGCCATCGTGGTAGGTAATCTCGCTGCACAAATGCAATCGATGTATGATTTACAAGCAGTGTCTGCAGCAATACGTGGTGTGGCATTGGAATTAACGCGTATCGCCAATGATTTACGCCTGCTTGCCTCGGGTCCTCGTACGGGTTTGGGTGAAATCAGTTTGCCTGCGGTGCAACCCGGTTCATCCATCATGCCGGGCAAAATAAATCCGGTGATGTTTGAAATGTTGAATCAGGTGTGTTTTCAGGTGCTGGGACAGGATGCCGCTGTGGCATTGATGACGCAGGCAGGGCAACTGGAATTAAATGTGATGATGCCCGCTCTGGGTTCGGCTTTGTTTGATGCGATGGATTGGCTCACGCGCGCGATACATGCTGCGGCCGAGAAAAACCTGGAAGGTTTGCTTGTGAACAGGGCGCGTTGCGCAAGCTTTGTGCATGACAGTGTGGGGCTGGCAACATTATTGAACACACAAATTGGTTATGTCCGAGCGGCAGAAATTGCTAAAACCTCTGAACGCAGTGGCAGACCCGTACGTGCAATTGTGGCAGAGCAGGGTCTGATGAGCGAAGCAGATTTTAATCAATTGGTCCTCGATGCCGCGCATGGAGTGGGGCGTGGTGGTGGAAGTTAAGAAGTTAATCAGGTCAGTGACCCACTTAAACCCAACGAATTATTGTCTTGACTCAAGCAAATACTCTAACGCACACCTGAAACGAAGGTTATTGCTATTAACGCTGCAGTTTATGTGTTAGGCTTTTTTACAGTTACCTTGGAAAACCGCCCTGAATTCCATCGCTTCAGGTTTTGTTGGGTAACTTGAATGGTTTGATTAAGACAAACCTGTGCGAAATTGAGGGGACAAGATTCCCAGTCAGCCAACTGTGGACCCCAAAACGGCATAAAAGTGACTGTCATGAGCGGTCATTTTCGAGGACACTTTTTGTGTCTTACCCTATGTTTATCCGTATGTTGACACTGAGATGACAGCGGGGCCAATAATGGAATTATTGCAAGAACAACTGCCGATATACCAGGCACTGTTAACGGCTACCAAAAGCCTGGCGCAGGGCAATCTACCCGATGAAATACTGAGGGTGGCCTGTGATGCGCTGGTGGCATCATCTGAGCATGTTTGTCTGGCATGGATGTATCTGGGTAATCCGGATTCTGAAACGATTCGACCCTCTTATGCAGTAGGCCGTGCTCTCGAGTATACCCGGAAGCTGGTGATCGACCTTTCCCCCGAAGCGATGAAAGGCCCCGGCAGGCGTTCTCTGATAACGAATGAACCGGTTTTGGTACGGACAGAGACTGATTCCACGTTTGCTGTTTGGCGTGAAAATGCGGTTCGACATGGCCTGCAAGAAGGGTTGACGCTGCCGATTGGTGATCCGAAGCATTCTGTCAGGGGACTGATTGTGGTCTTTGTTGATACACCAAATTATTTTGAACAAATCGGGATGGAACCCTTTATTGCTTTTGCTCAACTGGCGACTGCGGCCCTGGATCAACCGTCTGAAAGTTTCGCTTGAGATAATGGCTTCGACCGACCCTTTGACCCAGCTTCTTAATCGGAGGGCGTTTCAGGAGGTGATGGACCGTGTGTATGCGTATGCGAAAAGGACGGGGAAACCCTTTAGCCTGATTCTGCTTGATCTGGACCGATTCAAGATGCTCAATGACAATTATGGCCATGATATCGGCGATAAGATGCTGTTTGGGATCAGTGTTGTGAGCAAGCAGATATTGCGCACAAGTGATTGGTTGTGCAGATGGGGGGGCGAGGAGTTTTTGGCAGTTCTGCCCGATACCGATGAAATGGGTGCGCTCAAAATTTCCGAACGGATAAGGAAAGCAATCGAAAACTTCTCAATTCAGCTCAATACACAAAAAATAAAAACATCTGTCAGTATCGGGATCGCCAGTTACCCCCGTGACGGGGATACGCCAGATTTCCTGATCAGGGCAGCAGATGCTGCGCTTTATGAGGCTAAAAAAGCAGGGCGAAATTGTGTGGTGATCGCCAGGAATAAACGAAAAATTTATTCCATCGCGGCCAAACTCAATATCGCCATTGAAACCCACAAACTGTTGCCAGCTTATCAGGTCATCGTAGACCTGAAAACCAGAAAGCCTGTTGCTGAAAAATCGTTAGCCAGATTAATTGATGAATCCGGAAATGTGATCGCGGCGTCTGACTTCATGTTAGCAGCGATGGAATTGCAGCTCACGCACTTGATTGATTACCATATTATTAAACAATCCATTGTTCATTGTGCAGTCAATAAGGTCGACGGAATTAACGAATTAGCGTATTTTGTCAATATTTCAGCGGATCTTCTGCTTCATCAGGATTTGATTCAGGAATTATTTTCCGAAGCGCAAACTGCGTGTACCTCATGTGAGGCAGATACGGGTTTCTTCACGCCTTTGGTACTGGAAATTACAGAAAGACAATTGTTTGGCGATGCCCATGCAGTCAAAGCCAAACTCGCCCCTTTTATTGATTTGGGAATGCGATTGGCCATTGATGATTTCGGTAGTGGTTATTCTTCCTTCCAATACCTGGCTGATTTACCCATTTCGTTTCTGAAAATTGAAGGAAATCTCATCAATCGGGTAAAAGACAAACGCATTAGAAAGATAGTGAAACGAATCAGCGATATCGCTAAAGACCTTGAGTTGACTTCAATTGCCGGGTTTGTTGAAGATGCGGACACCGCTGACATTCTCTGTGAGCTGGGAATCGACTGGGCTCAAGGCTATTTCTTTGGGCATCCTGTTCTGGTACAAAATAATGGCATTGCTGTCACAACATCCACATTTTAGGATGATTTGAAAGGCCGATACCAGATGTTTTCCGGTTGCGCAGCCATTTACCAGCTTTGTTTGATACCCATCTCTTTTAATTCAAAAATGACTTGCGAATTGCCCCGCCATCATCTTGCATCCTGATGAATTATTCGGGTTAAAATTTGGTGCACATTTCATGCCTTCACTGCGGTGATTTTCTCTATTGCTGTTTTTTCCTGTTGATGCGCCTTTAAAATTGCCTGTGCAAACACCACTTGGGCCCATTCCATGGCCTGCCAAGCGTCATGATTGCCCACATCTTGCACAGCCACCCCCAGAGCGTGATGATAAGCACTGTGCAGACGCACCAGATGGCTGTCATCCCCATAACCCAGCCGGTGCAATGTGCTATGCCCCCGACATTGGCGGCCGTCAGGCAGGGTGCTATGATTCATCTGCGAAGGGTTGATCAGCAATATCCGTTTGGTAGCGGTGTGCGAAGCCATTTGTGAGGCATAGAACCCAAAAAGGCTGGCAGGACGGGTGCCCATATCGAACAGATAACCGGACAGAAATTGCTGTAGCTGGACCAATGGCAAGGGACGGGATATGGCGTAGCCCTGCAGATAGGGTACTTTGATTGTGATCATGGCATCGAGGATGTCAGCAGTTTCTACCCCTTCTACGACCAGATCCAGCTGCAGCTCTGTGGCCAAATCCTGAATGGTCCTGACAAAATGCATATCCCTGGGACGTCCTTCCAGCGTACGAACGAACCCCTGGTCCAGCTTGATTTCATCGATGGGCAGGTCTTTAAGACGCAGCAAAGAGGCATAGGCGCTGCCCACATCATCCAGGGCGAGACGAATACCCAACGCTTTAATCTCATGCAGGACGGATAATGCGGCATTTTTCTCCAGGAAATCGCTGCTCTCCAGAATTTCCAGTGTGATCCGTGCCGGATCAATGCCGCTGGCTTCGATAACCCCTTGCAGGCAAGACACGCATTGCCCGCAGAATGATTCTGCAGGCACATTAAATGACACCCAAAGCGACCATCCCAGCGCATCCAGTTTGCCCAAATCATCCAAAGCCTGTTTTAGCACACGTCTACTGAGATTGGTAGCATCCTCAATTGTAAGCTGTGATAGAAAGTCTCCTGGATAGAGAATCTGACCCCCTTCATTTCGCAGCCGTGCCAAAGCTTCCATCCCGACCACCTGATGTGTGCGGGTGTCCAGAATGGGCTGATACCAGACTTCCAGCGCGCCCGCATCCAGCAGGCTTTGCGCGTGTGTCCGTTGTGATTTTTGCTTACCGCCAATCGTCCAGAAACTTGTTCTTTCAGCCTTGTTCGCCTTGTTTTCATACAGCGACTGATCGGCGCATCGCAGAAGCTGTTCGCCCGTTTCTTCCTCCCCAAAAGGATAAATGCATACACCCATACTGGCCCTAACCTGAATGGTCGCGCCATTGCTCAGCATTATCGGGGCACCGATGGTTTCTTCCACCTTGGGGAAGATTGTGGTGAGGTCGTCCATGGAAGAAATGTCCTCAATCAACAAAACAAACTCATCACCACCGAAGCGAGCGGCGATGTCTGTTTTTCGCAACACTTGGGGTAGTCGTTGTCCCAGCGTAACCAGCACTTCATCACCGGCATCATGGCCATAGGTATCGTTGATGGGTTTAAAGCTATCCAGATCCAGCATGCAAACGGCGAAGAGCTTATTGTGACGTTCTGCACGGGCCATGGCCAGTTCAATTCGGCTTTCGAGCAAACGGCGATTGGGAAGTCCGGTAAGATGATCGTACAAAGCGAGGTATTGCAGGTCTTCTTTTTCCTTTTTGTCATCGGAGATATCGGAGAAGTGGACAACATAGCAGGCTACCCCACCCTCCTCCTTGAGCACTGCCGAGACTTGCCCCCATGCCAGATAAACTTCTCCGTCCTTGCGGCGATTATCAATTTCACCTTCCCAATATCCATCATGAAGAAGTTTGGTCCAAATTTGCTGATAAAAAATGATGCCATGGCGACCGGATTTGAGAAATGAAGGATTTTTGCCAATGGCCTCAGCAGCGGTATAACCCGTAATCGCTTCGAAAGCACCATGAACGCTGAGAATATGGTGGCGTGAGTCAGTGACGAAACCGCCTCCCGGCAACTTGAAGCCCGTAGCGGGATTACCCGGTGATTCCGCCCCGTGTGCCTTCGTCGTGTTGTTTTGGTTCGTTTGCTGGGTATCAACAGACATATCTGATTAACTTTTTATGTTTTTTAGATGAAACCGCTTCAATTTATCAACGAATTGGGTATTTTTTTGGATTGTACGACCCTCCGCTTCAGAGAATACCTCATGCGACATTCTATGTACAAGCGCTTTTCAGGGACAGTGTCAAAGTATTTGCAAGGTCATGCCATTCCAATGGCTTGATGCCATTGCCAGAAAGGGAGTAACAATTTGATTTTGTTTATTAAGTCTCTTTGTTTTAAGAAACTCAATACATTTATGAAAAAAGCCCGGAACCCTTATGTTTACTGGGTTTAATGGGTTTAATGGGCTTTTCTTCTGTCTGGGAACAGTTAAAACCGTGTGTTGGTGGAGGTAAGCGGGATCGAACCGCTGACCTCTTGCATGCCATGCAAGCGCTCTCCCAGCTGAGCTATACCCCCGAAAGCCGGTCATTATAATTTAACTTGTCCATTTCTGCAAATGATTACTTTTGATGTCAAAAAAATACACGAATGAAAAGTTTTAACCCAAATGATTACTGCTCTTCACCCTCTCCCCGCATCACCCGCTGAATAATGTCTGTGCCGAAGCCGCGAGCTTGCAAATAACGCCATTGCTTGGCTCGCCCGGTTTGTGTCTGGGGTAATTCAGTAAATTTTTTTCGCCAGACCGTTCGCGCACGTGCCAACTCGGTGGTCTGCAAGAGGTCTGCCGCCGCAGTCAACAAGGACTCGTCGACACCTTGCAGACGTAATTCATATAATATTTTCTGACTGCCATAGCGCATCTGTCTGGCGTGCAAACGAGCATCCACGTAGCGCTGATCCGACAAGTAACCATCAACTTGCAATTTATCCAGCAACCGGAGTAATACAGCTTCATCTTCAGCCCAAGGACTTAGTTTACGCATCAATTCCTGGCGACTGTATTCACGACGCGATAAGGCATCAAACGCGCGTGCGCTCAAGGATCTTTCCCGACCCGGTGAATTTATCCCCGCTTCGGAATTGGCCCGGTAACCCGTTGAATCGTGCTGCGCTTCAGATGAATAGTGGCTAAATAAGGCCTCCTGATCTGGTTCGTTTCGTGCAGGCCGGGTTTCCGATGGATTTTGACTGGTTGTTTGCTCAAGTTGTGGTGATGGCTTGCTACTTGCCTGTTCACGCAGCATGGCCTCCAATGCCAGGATACGTGCGGATTTTTCCTGGGTGGGTACGCAAGCACAACCGCCTTGCATCTTCTCCCCACCCTGATTATCGTTTCCGCTCATACACAGGCGCTTTGTCAGGTTAATCGGCAGAATCGCTTGTGCTCATTGCCGCCATCGGAGAAATATTCAAAGCGTCGCGCACCTTGTTTTCGATTTCACGCGCGATTTCCGGATGCTCACGCAAATACTCGCGGGAGTTGTCTTTACCCTGCCCAATTTTTTCACCATTATAGGCATACCAGGCACCTGATTTATCTACGATTTTACTGATAACACCCAGTTCAATAATTTCGCCTTCACGTGAAATTCCCTCACCATAAAGAATATCAAACTCAGCTTGTTTAAATGGTGGCGCCACTTTATTTTTCACCACTTTCACCCGTGTTTCCGAACCGACAATTTCTTCGCCCTTCTTGATTGCTCCAATACGGCGAATATCAAGGCGTACAGAGGCGTAAAACTTCAGTGCGTTGCCGCCTGTCGTGGTTTCCGGATTGCCGAACATCACACCGATCTTCATACGGATTTGGTTGATAAATATCACCAGAGTATTGGTGCGTTTGATGTTACCGGTTAGTTTACGCAAAGCTTGGCTCATCAAGCGGGCCTGTAGCCCCATGTGCGAATCGCCCATTTCGCCTTCAATTTCCGCCTTCGGTGTCAACGCAGCCACCGAATCGATCACCACAATATCCACTGAACCGGAACGCACCAGCATATCGGCAATTTCCAGGGCCTGTTCGCCGGTATCGGGTTGTGAGATCAACAAATCCGAGGTGTTTACCCCTAATTTCTGTGCATATTGCGGATCCAAAGCGTGTTCAGCATCAATAAACGCAGCGGTACCCCCTAATTTTTGCATCTCTGCGATGACCTGCAAGGTCAAAGTGGTTTTCCCTGACGATTCTGGTCCATAAATTTCTACAATACGTCCACGAGGCAAACCTCCAACACCCAGCGCGATATCCAATCCAAGCGAACCTGTTGATACCACTTGAATATCATTTGCCACCTCGCCATCACCCAAACGCATGATGGAACCTTTACCAAAAGTTTTTTCAATTTGTGCCAAGGCAGCAGCGAGTGCCTTACTTCTGTTTTCATCCATAAAAACCTCTTGTTAATAATAAATATTGCAAAGCATACCACAGCTTCGCCATCTGGCTTAAGGCCCGTTAATAATAGTCTGTTCATTCGTGCGCCTTAAGCAGCTCAATTAAACCTTGCAAGACCGCAGCCACCGCTTGCGCCCGCACCGCTTCGCGGTCACCCAAAAAATAACTTGTGGTTTGCATGCCAGTGCCATCATCCATCAGCCATGACAAACAGACCATACCTACCGGTTTATCGGCCGTGCCACCTCCAGGGCCTGCAACACCTGATACAGCCAGCGCAACATTGGCAGCACTGCATTCTATGGCACCAGTGGCCATTTCTTTCACTACGATTTCAGACACTGCGCCGTATGCGGTCAGGCTCTCTGCCGAAACACCCAGCTGCATCTGTTTGGCGGTATTGCTGTAAGTGATAAAACCGCCAACATACCATGCAGAACTGCCGGGCACAGCCGTGATCACTTGACCAACCCAACCACCCGTGCATGACTCAGCGGTCACCAGCACACGTCCGGTAGCTTGCAACAACTGTCCGGCGCGTTCTGCTAAACGGTACAATTCTGCATCAGTTGGGCGCATTTTTTCTCCACTCAGTTAACGCCACCACTTTTGGATACTGAACATCACCAGTACAGTAAAAACAGCCGCCAATACATCATCCAGCATTACGCCTATGGCATTTTTGCAACGGCTGTCCACCCACGAAATAGGCCAGGGTTTCCAAATATCAAACAACCTGAACAGCATAAACGCCAACAACACCCAAAGAGGTCGTGCTGGTGTGACGGCCAGCACCAGGAAAAATGCAGCGATTTCATCCCATACAATACCACCATAATCCACCTCACCCAGCGCACGCCCCGTGACATCGCAAGCCCACACGCCCACAAACAATGCCGCAATCAGGACCGCATACATCAGCGGCATGGGCAGCCAGACCACGAAAGCATAATACAGGGGAATCGCAACCAGCGTACCCGCCGTGCCAGGTGCAACCGGTGACAAACCACTGCCAAAACCGAATGCCAGAAAGTGCGCGGGATGACGCAAAACAAAGTGCCAGTCCGGCGCACTGATTTGAGTGGTGTGTTGGGTATTTGACATATTAAGCGGCCTGAAAATGATCGTATCCGGCGTGCATGGACAGTATGTCACAACCCAAATCATCTCGCACGCGCAAGCCTGCGCCCGCTTCAAGGCATCCGATCGCGGTGAGTTTTAGATCCAGTCTCATACCAAGATCAATAATTTTGTTTGTCGCCGATGCGGGGGCCGTAAAACACAATTCATAATCATCTCCCCCGGATAACACACACTGCTGCAACATGGGTTTATCAGCCACCTCCGCTGCTTGTTGGTGCACAGGAATATGTGCATAATCAATGACTCCAGCCAAGCCAGAAGCCTGCAAAATGTGTCCCAGATCAGCAACGAGGCCATCTGATATATCAATTGCGCTGTGCGCAATGCCACGCAAAGCGATGCCCAAAGCCACCCTTGGAACAGGTCGATGTAAATGCTGGGCAAACTCGTCTGTTAGACGGGCATCCAAAACCAACCGGCTTTGTAACGAGGCCAAAGCCAACGCTGCAGTGCCTAATTCACCGGATACCCACACGGTATCACCAATTCGCGCGCCATCTCTGCGCAGTGCCGAGCTTGAACGGTGACGAGCTGGTGTAAAAGGCGCGTCATCACGCTGCGGTAAAGTTGAATGGCCAGACTGAAATGAAGCGGGTTCCGGCATGCCGTTAAGTGGCACCTCGCCAATGACGGTCAAAGTCATGCTTAAATTACCGCGAGTAGTGTCTCCACCCACCAAATCAACATGATATTGTTCTGCGCACTGGTACAAGCCTGCAGAAAAGCGCTCCAACCACGCTGACTCGATATGGGGTAAAGTCAGGGCCAGTGTCACCCAGCGAGGTGTCGCGCCCATTGCTGCCAAATCTGATAAATTGACTGCCAGCGCTTTCCATCCCAGATAAAAAGGATCTGCATCGGGGAAAAAATGGATGCCCGCGACCAGCGTATCACTGGACACTGCCAGACAATGGTCAGCAGTGGGTTGCAGCAGGGCTGCATCATCGCCAACCCCCAACAGTGCCGAAGGCGCCTGGCGCGAGAAATAGTGTTGAATCAAGTCAAATTCTGCCGACATTACCCCATCACTTCCAATTGGCGTTGCGTCGGGATAAATCCCGACCTACAAAAACGACATGCTATAGATTTAGATGTAACTCCGGCTTCAGTCAGGATAAATCCCAATTCACCAAAAACGGCATGTGGTGGATTTAGACGCAGGCCGGACTTCAGTCCGGCAATGCTGTCTATTCGGGCGCTGGTTCGACTTCAGTCCGAGCATACCATTTTCCTAACGCATTTTACGTGGCACAACTTCCTCACCACGGATAGCTGCCGCCAATTTGTCCATCACGCCATTCACGTATTTATGCCCATCCACGCCACCAAAGGTTTTGGTCAGCTCGACCGCTTCATTGATCACCACGCGATAAGGTACTTCCGGGTGGTTCAGCAACTCTTCTGCACCCAGCAATAACACCGCATGTTCCACCGGACTCAGTGCCTGCATCGGACGATCCACGAATGCTGCAATACGCGCATCCAGATCATCCACCGAGCCAATTACCCCTTGCATCAGCGCCAGGCACCATTCTTCATCCAAATCGGCATATTCTTCCCGCTCGCGCATTTGTTGTGCCAATTGCGTGATACTTTGATGATTCAATAGCCATTGATAGATACCCTGAACGGCAAACTCACGCGCCCGATGCCGATTTCCGCTCATAATTTTCCCAATAGATTGGCCATTTCGATGGCACAAGCGGCTGCTTCTGCACCTTTGATCGCCGTGCGTGCATGCGCCTGCTCATCAGTTTCCGTTGTCAACACCGCATTGGCAATCGGTACGCCTGTATCCAGCTGGACACGCGTAATGCCGCTGGCCATTTCATTGGCCACAATTTCAAAATGATAGGTTTCACCGCGCACCACCGCTCCGATAGCGACCAGGGCGTCAAATTTCCCACTCAAAGCCATCTGACGTAGCGCCAGCGGAATTTCCAGGGCACCCGGCACAGTAAGCAAAACGGTATTTTCCGACCTGACCCCATGCTGACGTAACGCCTGTGTGCAGGATGCCAGCAGACCATCGCAAATGTCGCGGTTAAAGCGACTCATGACCAACCCAATTCGTAAGCTGCTGCCATTGAGCTCGATTTCGATTTCTTGAATGCCGTCGTAATTTCCCACTATTTATTTTCCTTCTGTGTCTGCTCGCTGTCCTCATCATAACCCAGCACCTCAAGACCGAAACCCACCAGTGAAGGCATTTTACGTTGAGCGGCCAACAAACGCATTTTTCCCACACCCAGGTCTTTCAGAATTTGCGCCCCCGTACCATAGGTCCGTGCATCCCACTTTTGCATTGTTTTAGGTTGATTATCAGGTAAAGCATGTGCCAGCAAGTCATCAGCAGACTCTGTCCGGTGCAACAGCACCAGCACCCCTCGCCCAGCCGCATTGATTTTTTTTAGTGCGCCACCCAGGCTAAAGGTATGTATCGGATTATCTAACTCCAGCGCATCCATGATGGATACCGGTTCATGCACCCGTACCAGTGTGGGCTCGTCGGCAACGATTTCGCCTTTCACCAAAGCCAAATGCGCTCCGCCTGTCACCGTTTCCCGATAGGCCACCAAACGAAAATCGCCAAAGGGGGTGCTGATAGGCCTGCTTCCCACACGCTCAATCAGACAGTCGTGCTGACTGCGGTAATGAATCAGGTCGGCAATAGCACCAATTTTTAATCCATGTTCCTTCGCATACACCACTAAATCGGGAAGACGCGCCATATTGCCGTCTTCTTTAAGAATTTCACAGATCACCGCTGCGGGCTCTAAATCGGCCAGAGCAGCCAAATCACACCCTGCTTCGGTATGCCCGGCGCGGATGAGCACGCCACCGGGCTGCGCACGCAGGGGGAAAACATGACCAGGCTGAATGATATCCGTGGGTTTGGCATGACGTGCCACAGCCGCCTGTATCGTACAGGCACGGTCTGCCGCTGAAATACCGGTGGTCACGCCGGTAGCTGCCTCAATGGAGATGGTGAAAGCAGTATGATTCGGCGTTTGGTTATCCGACACCATTTGACGCAAATCCAATTGTCGGCAACGCTCGTCAGTCAAGGTCAGGCAAATTAAACCCCGTCCATACTTGGCCATGAAATTAATGGCATCGGGTGTAGCGAATTGTGCTGCCATGACCAGATCACCCTCATTTTCCCGGTCTTCTTCATCTACCAGGACCACCATTTTGCCAGTTTTAATGTCAGCAATAATGTCTTCTATCGGGCTTAAACTCATTGTTGTAGTGCCTTGTAATAATTGAATCAACGATTGTAATTCAGAATGCGTTCCGCATAACGGGCCATGACGTCCACTTCCAGATTGACCTGGCTTGCTGCAGTCAACACATGTAAATTGGTGTAATTTAAAGTATGAGGAATGAGGTTAATTGAGAAATCCGTTTCGTTCACGTCATTGACTGTCAGGCTGACACCATTAATCGCCACAGATCCCTTCGTCACGATATATTGCGCCAGCGCTTCCGGTGCGCGAATGACCAGTTCCATACAATCTCCCACTGGCTCAAAACGCAGCACGACACCCACACCATCCACATGTCCGGAAACCAGATGCCCACCCAAACGGTCTTCTAACCGCATGGCTTTTTCCATATTGATCAAGGCCTGCGGTGCAAAACCTGTCGTACAACGTAAGGTTTCTGCAGACACATCCACTGAAAATTCTGCAGGATGGGCTTCTATCACTGTCAAACACACCCCGTTACAAGCGATAGAATCACCCAAGGCTACATCGTCCATCGCCAAACCGCCCGTCGCCAGCGTAAGCCGCGCATCCACACCTTTGTTTTCAACCGTTATCACTCGGCCCACTGATTGGATAATTCCGGTAAACATTTCGCTTTTCTTTCGGTAAACAATACAGATGGATCAATGATTCAAGTTGGCTGTCTGGTCAAAACCCGGGTTGCGGTGCAAGCCGATGCGTCTTTCCCAGCTCAGGCTTTAGCCTGAGCTGGGGTGAATTGCCGGATTAACACCCAACCGTACTTCACGCCCAATTCAAAACTGTGCTTAATCGGCATGCTCAATGGCCGCAGAGGTATAAACTTCCTGCACATCATCCAGGATTTCCAGGGCATCCAGTAATTTTTGCATGGTCACGGCTTCGTCGCCACTGAGTTCAATTTCGTTCTGTGGTTTCATGCCCACTTCCGCATACTCAGCTTTGAAACCTGCCACATCCAGAGCCTGTTTGATCGCATGCAAAGCATAGGGCGGCGTAATCACTTCAAAACTGCCATCCTCCTGGCTCAACACGTCGTCCGCACCGGCTTCCAGGGCAGCCTCCATGAGCGCATCTTCATTGACACCCGGGGCAAACAGAAGCTGCCCGCAATGCGTGAACTGAAACGCGACGCAACCGTCCGTGCCCATATTCCCGCCATATTTGGTGAATGCATGACGCACATCCGCTACTGTACGCACTTTGTTGTCTGTCAGGCAATCCACCATGACCGCCGCGCCGCCTATGCCGTAACCTTCGTAGCGAATTTCTTCATAATTCACCCCTTCCAGCTCGCCGCATCCGCGCTTGATTGCACGTTCTACGGTGTCTTTAGGCATATTGTTGTCATAGGCCTTGTCCATGGCCAAACGCAAACGCGGATTGGTGCCGGCATCGCCACCACCCAGTTTCGCTGCAACCGTAATTTCTTTGATTAAACGTGTGAAAATTTTACCGCGTTTGGCATCCGTTGCCGCCTTTTTGTGCTTGATATTTGCCCACTTGCTATGCCCAGACATAATCCCCTCTTGACCCAACATTTAACTTGACGATTGTACCACCAACCGGCGAAAGAACGTCTTTAAAAAGACGACTTTATTATGCCGGCTATCTGGTATTTGAGCGAAATATTGCCCTCAGAAAAATTTTAATTCACAGTACCCGATTGCAAATTTAGTGAATGTTCCCAGCTGCTTCGTCATGCAGCCACACCAATGGACATGGGAAATTGCCGCCCCGAATCATGAAACAGCACAGTCGCCATGCCCGTTTCACCTCACGCCTTGTGCGCTCACCATCGGGGAGAGCAGGACAAACGAAGTCTCGCTGCGCGAGTTTCACGCCAACGCGTAATTCACTGATGTCATTCAGGTAGTGATCACCACGCAATTGCGCCCTTGCATTTTGGCTTTGTACAAAGCAGTGTCAGCCTTTCCAAGAAAAAGCCGTCCAGCGGTTTCTTCGTCCTGCGAAGATTCCGGTTGCAACTGCGCCACCCCCATAGAAACAGTCATGCGTATGGGCGAGGTTTGTCCAATTTGAAATTCAAACGCAGCAAAGGCTGCCCTTACCCGCTGGGCAATGTCATCGGCGAAGGCCGCAGTGGTTTCCGGCAACACCGCCACGAACTCCTCACCACCATACCGGGCAAAACTGTCACTACCACGTAACTGCGAACGGATTAACCTGGCCACCTGTTGCAACACCAAATCACCCGCCTGATGGCCCCACTTATCATTCACATGTTTAAAATAATCCAAATCGAACATAATTAATGACAAAGCCTGATTATGGCGCAAAGCATGGCTCACCGCTTCTGCTAAACGCACATCAAAATAACGCCGGTTATTCACTTGTGTTAACGCATCCAGCCAGCTTGACTGCTCCAGTTTTTCAAAATATAACGCGTTTTCAAGACACATCACCACAAAAGAGGCCATGCGTTCAAGGAAATAAGTACCGTTATTGCTGGAAAACCGGTTTAAACTGTCACTGGCCAAATGCAGCCCACCCAGTAAGCGTCCTTGTCGTATCAAAGGCAACAAGGCCACCGAACAGGGTGCTCGCTGCAACGGAGTAAACAGCAAACCATGCCGTTCGGCGTCAAATCGGGTTAATACCGGCGATGCACCCTGCGAATAATACTGTTCGCAAACACTTGCATCACGCGCCAAAATCAGGCCCATGGGCGAGAAATGACGAATCAATTTATCACCCAAAACGAATGTCCACTGCTCTTCATAGTCAAACAGGACCAGGCTCACAGCATCAAGAGAGAAGCTGTTCGGAAAATCCTGCAACAAGACCAGTAATAACTGCTCTACTGTACGGGCGGTCATCAACTGTTGTTCCAGGCAACCAAATTTAATCAACTTGTTTTCATTTTCTCGCGCTTTGGCCAATAGCGCCTGAAGCTGCTGGTAAATCACACGATCCTTCACGCTTTACTTCCCCCAGTGTCCAAGTGTGGCCAACAGCTCGTTTTTGAACCGGCTGTACTGCTGCGCTACCGGTGCATGCCATTTACGTATTGCCAAACGTTCCGCGCAAGTGAGACGAAAATATGGGTGTTCGCTTATCTCGATGATGACAGATAATCAACTGATTTAATTATTTATTCACAACATATCGCGTGGGATCAACGATGCCTGCCTGCTCAAATCCTTGACGTCGCAAGCGACAGGCATCACAGCGGCCGCAAGCGTTACCATGCTCATCAGCCTGATAACAGGAAACGGTCAAGGCATAATCCACACCCAAGGCAGTACCAAGACGAACGATGTCCGTTTTTGACAAATGTTGTAAAGGGGCGTGAATATGGACAGGATGGCCTTCAACCCCTGCTTTGGTGGCCAAACTGGCCATGTGAGAAAATGCGGCAATGTATTCGGGACGGCAATCCGGATAACCCGAATAATCCACCGCATTGACGCCAATAAATAAATCCTGGCTGTCCAGGACTTCGGCCCAGGCCAAAGCCACCGACAACATGATGGTATTGCGTGCGGGAACGTAAGTCACCGGAATATCGGAGGCAGTTGCGTTCACCACCGCTTTTTCTGATGAAACGGGCACGGCAATGCGCGCGTCAGTCAGCGCTGAGCCGCCAAACAAAGACAAATCCAAATGAAAAACCCGATGTTCCGCCGCACCGAGTGCTTCCGCAACACGGCAACTGGCAGCAATTTCAGCCCGATGCCGCTGACCGTAATCAAAACTCAAAGTATGGCAAATGTAGCCGGATTGTTGCGCTTGCGCTAACACCGTAGCTGAATCCAATCCACCAGACAACAACACCACCGCTGGTTTTATCATCTTAAATTACCTTCCCCGCGCATCATTCCACAACAATTTATGCAATTGCAACTGCAAACGCACCGGCAAATGATCGCGCAGTATCCAATCGGCTAACAATCCGGCATTCATGCCATGTACAGGGGAAAACAACAGCGGGCAACGTGCGGCGAGGTCATACTTTTGCAAAATACCGCGCGCCCACTGGTAATCGGCCTCGTCAACAATGACAAATTTGAGTTCATCGTGCGCAGTCAGAAGTGCCATATTTTCCCAGCGATTTTTCTCCACCTCCCCGGAACCCGGTGTTTTCACATCAACGATTCGCGCGACACGTGCATCGACACCGGAAATATCCAAAGCACCACTGGTTTCCAGCGACACATCATAACCTGCATCACACAACGCACGCAGCAAACCCAAGGCTTCACGTTGTGCCAAAGGCTCCCCGCCGGTCAAGGTCACATAACGAACCGGGTACTGTGCAACTTGCGCCAAAATTTCTGCGACGGCAAGGCGCTCGCCACCCTGAAAAGCGTAAGTGGTGTCGCAATAGCCGCAACGCAACGGGCAGCCAGTTAAGCGCACAAACACCGTGGGGAAACCGGAACGGCTGGTTTCGCCTTGCAAAGAATAAAAAATCTCGGAAACGCGCAACACTTCAGACATGACATCGCCTCATCTTATTGTGATGCGCTCTGCAATAGCTGCAAGCGTTTTTTTCCCATTGCCCCAGCAGAAGAATCCGGATATTTTTTGATTAAACTTTGCAAGGTATTGTGTGCATTGTCCAAATCACCCATTTCAATTTGTGCGCTAGACAGGTTCAGTAACGCATCAGGCACTTTAGGGCTCTGGGGATAAACCTTGATCAGTTTTTGTTGGGCAAGCGCTGAGTTTTTAAAATCTTTCAGGGAAAAATAAGCATTGCCTATCCAGTATTGCGCACTCGCAGACAAGGCATCATGCGGGTAACGCTTCAGAAATTGATTGAAGTTGTTGATTGCACCCTTGTAATCGCCCTGTTTGAATTGGGTCAGCGCGGCTTGATAGGCCTGTGCTTGCGGGGTGGTGGTGTTATCGACAGTTGGCACGGATGAAGAATTGCCGGTATCCGCAGCGGGTGCGGGTGTCGTGGACACACCGCCTTGTGGCAAGGCACGCAGGCGAGCATCCAAATCCTGATACATGTCGGTTTGGCGTTTTTCTGCAAGCGCCAATTCATGGGTTTGCTCATCCATTTGACCGTGCATCGTGGCTAAATCGGTTTTCAGCGCATCAATCTGCGACTGCAAACTTAATACCGCAGCCGCTTGGGACTGTGGTTCCAAAGTAGATAAACGTTGATTCACGGCATCTACCTGTTGCTGTATGGCGGCCAGGCGATTCGCCGACTCGTCATCCATGGCTTGCGCTGGCATCACCAGCGCAAGCCCAAGCAGCCCACACATCAAACGTGCGACAGACTGATTATGCATGACGTTTACTCGCTTTGATACACAATATCGGTACGGCGGTTTTTAGCCCAAGCCGCCTCGTCATTGCCAGTCGCCACAGGTTTTTCTTTGCCATAGCTGATGGTAGACATTTGAGCATCCGGCACATTCAACAGAGACAGAGATTTACGCACGGAGTCTGCACGACGCTGACCCAAAGCCAGGTTGTATTCTGCGCTGCCCCGATCGTCCGTATTGCCTTGCAGCTGTACTTTAGCACTGGTATGGCTCACCAGATAAGCCGCATGCGCTTGCAGCATCGGTGTATATTCGCTGGACACATTCGATTTGTTAAAAGCAAAATAAATACTGCGTTGTGCAAGCAGGCTGTCAGGATTATTCAGTGGGTTCACTGCAACTGGCGCTTGGGCATGAGCCCGCGCTTCAGCCGCAGCCGCAGCTGCCGCAGCGGCTTGATCAGCTGCGGCTTTTTCAGCTGCAGCGCGTGCCGCATCGGCCTGCGCCGTGTCCACTTTGGCAGGGGTTGACGCGCAACCCGCCAACAGGCCCATCACAGCCAAACTCAATAAAGTCTTCTTCATTTCATCATTCCCTTTTACATTAAAAAATTAATCATCACATTAACATTATGTTTCATTAACAAACCAAACTTACGATTTTTTAATTCACATTCACATTCACATTCACAACAACACATTACAACGTTCAATGCCCCCAAACAGGGCTCTCCAAATTTTCATCTGTATTAAACAGGCGTTCATGCGTCTTGCCATCCACAGAAACCACTGCCAATTCGCCGCGGCCATTCACTACCGTTGCATAGAGTATCATTTTCCCGTTAGGCGCGAAACTGGGTGACTCATCATCGTCACCATTGGTCAGCACCTGTACTTGCCCGCTGGCCACATCCATAAGCGAAATATGAAATTGCCCATGCTGGCGTTGTACGAACACAAAACTTTTCCCATTCGGACTCCAGCGTGGTGACACGCTGTAATTGCCTTCAAAAGTCATGCGTGTCGCAGTCCCACCACTCGCGGGCATCTGATAAATTTGCGGTGAGCCGTCACGGTCAGAAGTAAACAACAAATTCTGCCCATCCGGACTCCAGTTGGGTTCCGTATCAATCCTGCCGCCAAAGGTCAAGCGCTTTAAACCGGAACCATCTGCATTCATTACATACAACTGCGAGCCATTGTCGCGCGTGAGCACCAACGCCAAACGGTTGCCATCCGGACTCCACGCCGGCGCACTGTTGCTGCCCTTAAATCTGGCCAACACAAAACGCTTGCCAGATGACATCGACTGTTCATACACCACGGCATGTCCGCTTTCAAATGAAACATAGGCGATTTTGCTGCCATCCCTGCTCCATGCGGGAGACATAATCGGCTCGACGGACTTTAATACAGTCTGGGCATCATACCCATCCGAATCGGCCACTTCCAGCCGGAAAGTTTTCCCCGTTTTCATCACATACATAATATGAGAGCTAAAATTTCCCGGTATACCGATCAATTTCTGGTACACCACATCAGCAATTTTGTGTGCTACAGCACGCAATTGGTTGGTATTGGCCGTATAACTGTAACCAGCCAGCTGCGTTTGCTGCACAGCATCCATTAAACGGAAACGTACATCAATCTGTCCATCAGCTTGTGCATCAACATGTCCCAATACAATGGCTTCGGCGCCACGCGTACGCGCCACACCAAATCGCGGGTCGGTGGGTTCAACGATCGGCGGATTCAAATCACTGACATTCACCAGGCTAAATTCGCCACTGCTTATCAAGTCAGCGCCCACCACCCCGGTTATGACACGATAAGCGTCTCCTGCACCACCAAATGGCGAGATGGCCACCGGAATTTTACTGGTCTCCCCACCATGAATGTCTATGGTTAACGCAGCTTGTGCCTGTAGAGACACGCCCAGCAACAGTAAAACAATATGCCATTTCACAATCTGTACGCCTTTTTAGTGATCTTGCGGTGAAAAATGCAAATTCAATTCTCTAAACTGCCCAGCCAATACCGCATCGGGCGGCATGGGCAATGGTGATGCCTTCAATATCGCCCGACGCACCGCGTCATCATAAACGGGTTGGCCGCTTGAATGCTGTAAACTCACTTGAACGACTTCGCCTGACGGTAATACGGTGACGATAAAAATCGCTTCAGGGTTGCCTTGCAAACCCTCCGGCAAAATAATGCGTCCACGAATTTTGGCTTTTATCTTATCTTTAAATTCTTGCATCATGCCAGCTTGTTGGCGCGAAAACTGGTTTGCAGTGTTCAGCGCGCGTTCCGATTGACTGCTCAATTCTGATGCCGTCTGTTGTGCCATCAATTTTTGTAATGCCACTTTGCGTTTCCCGGCGGCTATTTTTTGCTGTGCCAATTGCGCTTGCCTGATTTGCGCTTGTTGAGCCAATCTTTCTTGAACTAATTTTTCCTGCGCCAACTTTGCTTGTACCAATTTTGCTTGTACCAGTTTTTCCTGCACTTTTCGTTTCAATTTCTCCTGTTGTTCACGCTGCTGAGCCAATGCAATGTCTGGTTGCGCCGGCGGAACCGCTTGTGGCGCTGGCGGCGGTACGGCTGTGGAAACCTGTTTTACGGGTGCGGGTGGCTGCATGTCGGGCTGCGGTAACGGTGCCATCTCTGCAGGCGACCACATTTCCACCGCTACCGGACCAGCATCTTGCGTTTTCCAGTTCACGCTCAACAACATCAACACCACAAATAGCGCATGCACCCCGAATGCCAATGCAGCGGCAGTGATGCGCAATGATTTCGGTGTATTCGAATGCGATAACCAGGACGCATCCGGCATGAAGACCGGGTTCATTATTGCTGCGACGCTGGCACCGCCAGGAGCCCCAAATGCTTGACCTGATTACGCTGCATCAAGCTCATCACTTTCATCACCACCTCATAACGAACCTGTTTGTCAGCGGCAATCACCACTGGCTGATCCGGATTATCCGATTGTTTTTTTGCCACCCATGCCGCCAGTTGCGCCTCGCTCATGAAGCGATTTTGCATGTGTTGCAAGGGATCCGTGACGCTCAGACTTTTATCGGCAAGAATCGTAATCTGTGCAGGCATCACCGACACATTCCTTGCTTTGTCCACACTGGGCAAATCCACTTGCCCAGGTGTGATCATGGGTGCGGTGACCATAAAGATCACCAGCAATACCATCATCACGTCAATGTAAGGCACGACGTTGATTTGAGCCATCAATCTGCGGCTACGGCGACCACTGCTCATCGTTTTATGGACTGCCGTTGCAGAATATTTGCAAACTCTTCCAGAAAGCTTTCAAACCGGTTGGCCAATTGGTCAATATCGCGCGCATAATGGTTGTAGGCCACCACGGCAGGTATGGCGGCAAACAAACCCATTGCTGTCGCCACCAATGCTTCGGCAATACCGGGCGCCACATTCGCCAGTGTCGCCTGACCTACATTTGACAAATTACGGAATGCATTCATGATACCCCACACGGTGCCAAATAGCCCCACATACGGACTGACTGAGCCGACCGTTGCCAAATAAGACATATTGCTTTCCAGTGCATCCAGCTGTCGTTGAAAGCTGGCGCGCATGGCACGTCGCGTACTGTCCGCCACATCGGATGGTTCAACCCCCCCCTGATTTTTTAATTTGCCATACTCGCGAAACCCTGCCGTAAATATCCTGCCCATTTCTCCGCTTTGCTCACCCTCGTGGGCGATACGTTCGGCCAGCTGGTTCATGTCCCCTCCCTGCCAGAATACCTGTTCAAACTTGTCAGCGCGACGCCGGGTCTGGCGCAAAACAAAAAATTTAATGAAAATCTGCCACCAGGAAAGCAGGGATACGCCTAACAATATCCCCAGAACCATTTTAACCGCCACACTGGCACCTGAGACCAGCGACAACAAAGAAGCGTCTTGCAATACACCAATTTCCACGTTTAATCTTTCAGCAATTGTTGAACCCACTCAGGGATTGTAACCGGTTTAAATGTCACTTTATTGACACACACCACTTCTACTTCAGCATCTACCAGTAAAGTACCGCACCAAATTTGTTGCGCAAAACGCATACGAAATGGGTGTAATTGTGCAATACGACAGACCACGGACAACTCATCATCGTAACGCGCAGGTTGTCGCAGTCGAAGTGAAAATTGCCGTACGACAAATTGTATACCGGCTTCATCCAGCAAGGTCTTTTGATCAACCCCTAAAGCACGCAACCATTCTGTGCGCGCACGTTCCAAAAACTTGACATAATTAGCGTGATACACCACGCCTGCCGAATCAGTGTCTTCATAATAAATTCTTATTTTAAAAACAAAATCATTCACGTTCGCCGTCCGCATCAGGCCACAAATTTGCCGGACTCGACAAACCAAAATGCCGCCAGGCCATTGCCGTCGCTATCCGTCCGCGCGGAGTGCGTTGCAAATAGCCCTGCTGAATCAAATAGGGTTCCAGCACATCTTCAATGGTGTCACGCGCTTCACCGATGGCTGCAGCCAAATTATCCAACCCAACAGGGCCACCCTGAAATTTTTCCAGTACTGCGCCCAGTAACTTGCGATCCATCATATCCAATCCGGCATGATCCACATCCAGCATGGATAACGCAGCGTCCGCCACCGCTGAGGTCACTCTGCCATCTGCACGCACTTCCGCATAATCCCGCACGCGACGCAACAAGCGGTTGGCAATACGCGGCGTACCGCGTGAACGGCGCGCAATTTCCGTTGCACCTTCTTCGACCACGGTCATGTTCAACAGCTGGGCTGAACGCAACACAATGCGGGTTAATTCCTGCGGCGAATAAAACTCCAGGCGAGCGACGATGCCGAAACGATCCAGTAATGGGTTTGTCAACATGCCCGCCCTGGTGGTTGCGCCCACCAGAGTGAATGGCGGTAAATCGAGTTTCACTGAGCGCGCTGAAGGCCCTTCGCCTATCATAATATCAAGTTGAAAATCCTCTAAAGCAGGGTAAAGCATTTCCTCCACGACGGGACTAAGACGATGGATTTCATCGATAAATAAAACGTCATTGGGTTCCAGATTGGTCAGCAATGCAGCCAAATCCCCTGCTCGCTCCAACACAGGCCCCGATGTTTGACGCAAATTCACGCCCATTTCGCGCGCCACAATGTGCGCCAAAGTGGTTTTACCCAAACCTGGCGGGCCAAACAACAACACATGATCCAGTGCCTCGCGACGTTTGCGCGCCGCTTCAATAAAAATTGACAGCTGTCCGCGTGCTTTTTCTTGCCCCACATATTCAGCCAGATCCCGGGGACGCAACGCTCGCTCTATCTGTTCTTCTACCACAGCTTGTTGAGTCGGCGCGATGATGCGATCGATTTCTATCATGACAGCTGTTTATCAAAAAATATCATGAGCGCGACAACCACTTCAATGCGGCGCGGATGCCGTTTTCCACATTAAGACTGACATCGGGCTGACGAATCGCCGCAGACGCTTCGCGTTCACTGTAGCCCAAAGCCAGCAATGCATCGTACACCTCGTCGGACACCCCACGTATTGCAGCAGCCGGAACAGCACTACTGCCCACTTCGGTCAGTTTTCCACGCAATTCCAATACCAGACGCTCAGCCGTTTTACGCCCCACACCCGGAATGCGCACCAGGCGCGCAAAATCTTGATGAGCAACCGCATGAGCGAGTTCCGGCGTATCCATGCCTGACAGCAAAGCCAGGGCCATTTTGGCGCCCACACCGGTGACTTTAATCAGCTGCCGAAACACCGCCCGTTCCGCCAATGTGGCAAAGCCATAGAGCAATTGGGCATCTTCACGCACCACAAAATGCGTGAACAAACTCATTGTCTGACCCAAAGCAGGCAATTGATAAAACGTGCTCATGGGCACATCCATCTCATACCCTACGCCTGCGGCCACCTCCACCACAATTTGTGGCGGTAATTTTTCCAGCAGTTGTCCGCTGATTCTACCTATCATTACGCCGATTCACCTTTCTACAACACCCGTCCATGACGAACCCGCCGACCTGTCCATGCTGCACTGCCCTGTATACTGTGCACATGGCACAGCGCACATGCCAGGGCATCTGCCGCATCAGGCGAAGGCGCTGACGGCAAGTTTAACAGACGCATCACCATTGCCTGTACTTGCAATTTATCCGCATGACCGTTGCCCACCACCGCCTGCTTCACCTGCAAGGCAGTATATTCCGCAACAGGCAAATGCCGTAATACAGCGGCACAAATTGCCGCTCCCCGTGCCTGCCCAAGCAGGAGCGTAGATTGCGGATTGACATTCACAAATACTTTCTCTATCGCTGCCTGTGTAGGTTGGTACATCTCGATGGCCTCGCCAAGGCCAGACAAAATAATGGCCAGGCGCTGCGGCAGCTCCCCTTCTCCCGTTTTAACACAACCACTCGCCACATAGTGCGCCGACCTGTCGCGCCAATCAATCACCCCGAATCCTGTGATCCGCAAGCCTGGATCTATTCCCAATATGCGCATGAACATCCCATAGCAAAACCGCAGCATTCCGCGCTAACGAGCGAATTTTACACTTATTGGGGTAAAACTGTGGCCTAATTATGCTGTGCCGCGAGTCCTTTTGCTATACTGATTGCCCCTAATCACCCCAAACCGCTATGGCAGAATCTTCTTATCTTGCGCCTGCATGGTTACCTGGCGGTCATCTGCAAACCTTATATCCCTATTTTTTTTCACCCAAACCATCACTTCCTTACCGTCGCGAACGCTGGGAATTGCCTGATGGGGATTTTTTGGACGCGGACTGGATAGAAGGCAGCCCCAGTGCGCCGCTGCTGGTATTGTTTCATGGTTTGGAGGGTAACGCGCAAGGGCACTATGCACTTGCCCTCATGCAACAGATAAAAAAACTTGGCTGGGGTGGCGTGGTCGTGCATTTTCGTGGCTGTTCCGGTACGCCAAACCGGCTCGCGCGCGCCTACTTCGCTGGCGACAGCGCGGAGATTGGCTGGGTATTAAACAGATTGCGCGCGCAACATTCAGGCAATTTATATGCGGTGGGATATTCACTGGGCGGCAATGCATTATTGCGCTGGCTCGGTGAACAAGGCACGCATGCAGCCACAGTCCTCGATGCGGCAGTAGCGGTGTCGGCACCCCTGGACTTAACGGCCGCAGGTCATACCCTTGATCAGGGGATCAACCGTCTGCTGTATGTGCGCCACTTTTTACGCAGCCTCAAACATAAAGCGCGCCTTAAAGCCAGGCGCTACCCCAATTTATTCAATGCACAGGCCGTCAAGCGAGCCAGCACGCTGTGGCAATTTGATCACCACTACACTGCCCCGTTACACGGTTACCGCAGTGCGAACGATTACTGGACCCGCGCCGCAAGCTTACCTGTACTCCAATACATCGCCGTCCCCACATTGCTTATCAATGCCAGAAATGATCCTTTTTTACCGGGCCATACCTTACCGGAGACCAACCAGGTCTCAAGCAGTGTCACGCTGGATTTTCCTGCCCAGGGTGGGCATGTCGGGTTCGTTTCCGGGCATTATCCGGGGCATGTGCAATGGCTGCCAACCCGTATCGTGACGTTTCTTGCTCAATCGGAAAATCGGCTTAAACAGCAAAAACCAGCCGCAACATTTCCCATTGTCCGGTAAAATCCGCTGTAGGCATGCGTTTGAAACCACTTTTGGCGAACAGTTGCCAACGACCGATGACCACACACAGTAAAAGATTCGCCGCCAATGCCGCATCAGCACGGGTTTCAAGCTGTGCGGCCGCTATGCGCAACGATTGACGCAGGCTGGCTTCAATGCGGTCCAGCAACTGATTGATGCGTGCCTGCAGCCGCTCATTTTCATTCACCAATGCTTCGCCAATCAGCACGCGTGCCATGCCGGGATTTTTTTCCGCAAAACCCAACAACATTTTGATCATCGCTTCCAGTTGCGCCGAACCGCTGTCCTGGGTAGTGGTAATCCGGTTGATTAAACCAAAAATAGATTGTTCAATAAATCCGATCAAGCCCTCGTACATTTGCGCTTTGCTCGCAAAATGACGGTAAAGTGCAGCTTCTGAAAGATTTAAGTGGGCGGCTAACGCTGCAGTGGTCACTTTTTCAGCCGTGGGGGTTTGTAACATTTCGGCCAACGCCTGCAAAATTTGCAGCTTTCTTTCTCCTGCCATTGTTCATCTCCCGATTTTAATGAGACCCTGCACGATGTAGCCGGTGCAGCCATCGTGTTTTAAGGGCCCGTAAATGAATAACAAGTCCATGTTATTCATTTACGGGCCCCAAGTATGAAATTCAGCAGCGATCAATATAAATTGATCTCAAATTTGTGGATGCGCCCGTTCAAAAGTCAGGTGCAGCGCATTCAGCGCATCCAGGTAGGCGATGGCTGAAGCAACCACAATATCGGTGTCTGCGCCCTGTCCGTTCACGATGCGGCCTGCCTTGGTTAATCGAACGGTCACTTCCCCTTGCGCATCAGTACCTGTGGTGATGCTGTTCACCGAATACAATACCAGTTCTGTTTGACTGTCGGCCAATTGTTCTATGGCTTTAAAGGTCGCGTCCACAGGACCGCTGCCTTCAGCGCAAGCAGATTTTTCTTCACCATGGACCGTAATCACCATGCAAGCACGTGGAATTTCGCCGGTTTCAGAGCACACTTTCAGTGACACCAGTTTATATGCTTCTGGCAGACCATCAAAATTCTCATCGCTAACCAGCGCATGCAAATCCTGGTCGAAAATTTCATGCTTCTTGTCAGCCAAAGTCTTGAAGCGCACAAATGCAGCATTCACCGCTTCTTCCGAAGCCAATTCTATCCCCAGCTCGGTCAAGCGGGTACGAAACGCATTGCGCCCCGAATGTTTGCCGAGCACCATTTTGTTCGCACTCCAACCCACATCTTCTGCGCGCATAATTTCATAGGTTTCACGATGTTTCAGCACACCATCCTGATGGATACCCGACTCATGCGCAAAGGCATTGATGCCAACGATCGCCTTGTTGGGCTGCACGGCGAATCCGGTAATGCTTGCCACCAAACGTGAAGCGGGTACGATTTGGGTGGCATCAATGCGCGTCGTACAACCGAACACATCTGCGCGCGTGCGCACTGCCATGACCACTTCTTCCAAAGCTGCATTACCTGCGCGTTCGCCCAGGCCATTAATCGTACATTCCACTTGACGTGCCCCATTGAGCACCGCTGAAATCGAGTTTGCGACAGCCAGACCCAGATCATTGTGACAATGCACCGAAAAAATCGCTTTATCAGCATTCGGGATACGTTCGCGCAAGGTGCGAATCAGCGCGCCAAACTGGTCTGGCAGGCTGTAACCCACGGTATCGGGAATATTCAGCGTGCGTGCGCCAGCATTGATCACGGCTTCCAGTACCCGGCATAAAAAATCCGGATCGGAACGCCCTGCGTCCTCGGGTGAAAACTCCACATCATCGGTATAACGCCGCGCCCATTGAACGGCCTTGACGGCCTGCTCAATCACCTGTTCAGGGCTCATGCGCAGCTTTTTTTCCATGTGAATGGCACTGGTGGCAATGAAAGTATGAATACGCGAGGAGCTTGCACTGCGCAAGGCTTCTCCGGCACGGTCTATATCGCGCTCCAATGCGCGTGCCAAGCCGCACACCGTGCTGTTTCGTACCGCATTAGCCACCGCACGTACGGCTTCAAAGTCACCCTCAGATGCGGCAGGAAAACCAGCCTCAATCACATCCACGCGCATTTTCTCAAGCTGTCGGGCAATCCGCACTTTTTCTTCGCGCGTCATGGAGGCACCCGGACTTTGTTCACCATCACGCAGAGTGGTGTCAAAAATAATTAAATGTTCAGGATTCATCGAGAGCCTCTGTCATTTTCAAGCCTTGCCGGTCAAGATTTCGATTCATTCGCTTGCAGATTTCGTTTGCGTTGTAACACGCGCCATGTCCCCATCACATAACCTGATAAAGCGTACACCACCACCACGGTAAACAGCATTTCGGGTGGGCTGTAGGCAATCAGTACAAAACTCATGGCAATCAAAAACACCACCATAAAGGGCACACTGCGTCGCAGGTTGATGTCTTTACCACTGTAATAGCGGATATTGCTGACCATGGTCAATCCGGCGAACAAGGTCACCACGAACACTAACCAACGCACATGATCGCCGGTAATGCCATATTCATTCAGCACCCACACCAGTCCCGCAATCAATGCGGCAGCAGCTGGACTGGGCAACCCTTGAAAATAACGTTTATCGACCACTTCAAGTTGAGTATTAAATCGCGCCAAACGCAATGCTGCGCCCACGCAATACACAAACGCAGCCACCCAACCCAGCTTGCCCAAACCCTTGAGTGCCCAGACATAGGCGACCAGGGCTGGTGCCACGCCGAAAGACACCATATCAGACAAAGAATCGTATTCCGCACCAAAAGCACTTTGCGTGTGGGTCAAACGTGCGACGCGACCATCCAGACCATCTAAGATGATCGCCACAAAAATCGCCACCGCCGCCAACTCAAAGCGACCATTCATCGCTTGCACAATGGCAAAAAAACCACCGAATAACGCAGCTGAAGTAAACAGATTCGGAAGCAAATAAATACCTCTGCGCTGTGGGCCGCGCAAGGAAACTATTTTAGGATGAAAAGGTTCTGGCATGAATGGATAAACCTAAAAACAGCGGGGTAAAATTACGAAAATGCTGCCCAAAGGCGCAGACATCGAAACACCATCACACCTGGCGTGAAACTCGCACAGGGAGACTTCGTTTTGTCCGGCTCTCCCCTGGGGGGAGAGCGCAAGGAGTGAGTGAAAACGGGCATGGCGACTGTGCTGTTTCATGATTCGGGGCGGCAATTTGTCATGTCCGTTGGTTCGGTGATCTGTGCCAGCAACAGGTTGATCAGTTTTTCGTTTGATCGACCAGTTTGTTTTGCCCAATCCAGGGCATCATCGAACGCAATTTGGCACCCACAATTTCAATTGGATGCTCGGCATTTTGACGACGTTTTGCATGCATGCCCGCCACGCCAGCACGATTTTCAAGGATAAAGCTCTTTGCGTATTCGCCATTTTGGATGTTGGCCAAAGCTTCTTTCATTGCAGCACGGGCTGCATCACCGATCACTTTTGGTCCGGTGACGTATTCGCCATATTCTGCATTGTTGGAAATAGAATAGTTCATGTTGGCGATACCGCCCTCATACATCAGATCCACAATCAGTTTTAATTCATGCAAGCATTCAAAGTACGCCATTTCCGGGGCATAGCCGGCTTCGGTCAGGGTTTCAAAACCGGCTTTCACCAACTCCACTGTACCACCGCACAACACGGCTTGTTCACCGAATAAATCAGTTTCGGTTTCTTCGCGGAAACTGGTTTCGATGACGCCGCCACGGGTGCCCCCATTGGCTGCGGCATAGGACAAAGCCAAATCACGTGCGCGGCCTGAATTATCCTGATGCACGGCGATCAATGAAGGCACGCCGCCACCCTGTTTGTAAGTCGAACGAACCAGATGGCCTGGCCCTTTTGGTGCAACCATGACCACATCCACATCTTTGCGCGGTACAATTTGACCGTAATGGATATTGAAACCGTGGGCAAAAGCCAAAGTACTGCCTGCTTTCATGTTAGGCGCGATCTCTTGTGCGTACACATCAGCCTGTTGCTCATCGGGCACCAACAACATCACAAAATCGGCTTGCCTGGTGGCCGCAGCCACTTCACGGACTTGCAAACCTGCGGCCTCAGCCTTGCTCCATGATGCGCCGTCACGACGCAACCCCACCAACACATTCACACCGGAGTCCTTGAGGTTATTGGCATGAGCGTGACCTTGCGAACCATAACCGATAATGGCCACAGTTTTGCCCTTAATTAAAGAGAGGTCAGCGTCTTTGTCATAATAAACGTTCATAATCTTCGTTCCAGTCATAAAATAAAGTGTTTAAAAAATTTTTTACCATGCAGCGATGGTCCCAACGGCTAGAGTTTAAGAATGCGTTCACCACGCCCTATCCCTGAGGCACCTGTGCGCACCGTTTCCAAAATCGCCACGGGATCAATCGCCTCGATAAATGCATCGAGTTTGCTGCCAGGTCCGGTGACTTCTATCGTATAGGTTCTTTCCGTCACATCGATGATGTTGCCACGAAAAATGTCGGCCATGCGTTTCATTTCTTCACGGTCTTTACCGAAAGCGCGTACTTTGACCAACATCAATTCACGCTCAATGTGGGAGCCTTCGGACAAATCCAGTACTTTCACCACGTCAATCAGTTTATTCAGTTGCTTGACAATCTGTTCAATCACTTCTTCAGATCCGCTGGTGACAATCGTCATGCGCGACAATGTGGCGTCTTCGGTAGGTGCCACCGTCAATGATTCGATATTATAACCGCGTGCCGAGAACAAACCCGCGACACGTGACAAGGCACCCGATTCGTTTTCCATTAACAAAGAAATAATATGGCGCATTTAAAGTTCCTCCGCCAGAATCATTTCGGAAATGCCTGCACCATTCGGCACCATCGGGAACACATTTTCCGTCTGATCGGTGATGAAGTCCATAAATACCAAACGATCTTTCAGTGCAAAAGCTTCGCGCAATGCGCCTTCCACATCGCCAGGATGTTCAATTTTCATGCCAACATGACCGTAAGCCTCCGCAAGCTTAACAAAATCCGGCAGGGAATCCATGTAAGATTCAGCATACCGGTTGCCATAGAAGAATTCCTGCCATTGGCGCACCATGCCCATATAACGGTTGTTCAGATTAACCACCTTAATGGGTGCATGGTATTGAAGACAGGTGGACAGCTCTTGTATACACATTTGTATACTGGACTCGCCCGTCACACAAGCCACTTGCTTGCCTGGATGTGCCAATTGCACGCCCAAAGCGGCAGGCAAACCAAAACCCATGGTGCCCAATCCGCCAGAAGTAATCCAGCGACGAGGCTGATCAAATTTGTAAAATTGCGCTGCCCACATCTGGTGCTGGCCGACATCCGTGGTGACGTAGGCGTCGCCCTGGGTCACGTTCCACAACTGTTCCACCACATACTGCGGTTTGATCACAGCGCTTTCACGGTCAAACTTCAGGCAATCCCGCGCACGCCATGCCTCTATCTGCGTCCACCAGGCAGCTAGGGCAACCGCGTTTTTGCCACCCTGGCCTGCTTTAATCAACTTGATCATCTCGTCCAGTACTGCCGCGACATCGCCCACGATAGGCACGTCCACCTTGACCCGTTTGGCAATTGACGAAGGATCAATGTCAATGTGGATGATACGCCGCGACTCACGGGCAAAATGCTCGGTAGAACCGATCACCCTGTCATCAAAACGCGCACCCACAGCGAGCAACACATCGCAATGTTGCATGGCCATATTGGCTTCATACGTACCGTGCATGCCCAACATGCCCACAAATTGGCGATCAGTCGCCGGATAGGCGCCCAGCCCCATCAAGGTGTTGGTGCAGGGATGGTTCAATAAACGCACCAGTTCAACCAGTTGGCGCGAGGCATTGCTCAGTATCACACCGCCGCCGCTATAAATCATTGGACGTTCAGCGTCCAGCAGCATTTGCGCTGCTTTTTTGATTTGTCCGCTGTGTCCCTTGCTCACTGCACTGTAAGAGCGCATGGTCACCGTTTCAGGATAAGCGTAAACAGCCAGGTGCGCGGTGACATCCTTGGGGATGTCGACCAGCACCGGCCCCGGTCTGCCGGTCGATGCAATATAAAACGCTTTTTTGAGGGTCAGTGCCAAATTTTTGACATCCTTCACCAAAAAATTGTGCTTCACGCAAGGACGCGTGATCCCTACGGCGTCCACTTCCTGAAAAGCATCCTGTCCTATCGCCGGCGTAGAGACCTGTCCGCTGATAATCACCAGGGGTATCGAATCCATATATGCCGTTGCAATGCCGGTGACCGCATTGGTTAAACCTGGTCCGGAAGTGACCAGTGCCACCCCCACTTTACCTGTAGAGCGCGCATAGCCATCTGCTGCGTGCACGGCAGCTTGCTCGTGCCGCACTAAAATATGTTTAAAACCATCCTGTTTGAATATCGCATCATAGATATTCAATACAGCGCCACCAGGGTAGCCGAACACCAGTTCAACCCCCTCATCCATCAGGCAGCGTACCATTATTTCTGCGCCTGTCATTTCCATCCCTGTCGCCAACCCATTTAATCAGAAGAACCTTGGATAATAAAGCTAAACCCGCTTCAGGTCAAAAAATATCCACCACAACTTCACCAGGATATTGGGGAAATCGCCCCATCCCCCAATTTTATATTGTTTTATATGGAAACATTCACGCAAATTCCGGGTCAATGCCATGCCCGTTTCCCCTCATTCCTTGCCCCCTCTCCCCTCAAGGGAGAGCCGGCCGAAGTCTCGCTTCGCGAGTTTCATGCTAATGCGCGGCATCCCAATTTGCCCCCACCCCAAAACTCACCTTAAGCGGAACACGCAAGTTTGCAACATGACACATCAATTCAGGCAGCTTGTTTCTGACCGTCTCCAGCTCCGCCTCATGCACTTCCAGCACCAATTCATCATGCACTTGCATAATCAGGCGGCTACGCAAGTTATCCTGTATCAGCCAGTTTGCACAAGCGACCATGGCCAATTTAATCAAATCGGCCGCAGTACCCTGCATCGGCGCATTAATGGCGGCACGTTCAGCCGCATCACGACGCTGACGGTTCGGGCTGTTAATTTCCGGTAGCCACAAACGGCGTCCAAACACCGTCTTCACATACCCCTGTTGCCGCGCGAGTTCACGGGTACTTTGCATATAGGCTGCCACCCCGGGATAACGGGAAAAGTAGCGGTCGATATAAGCTTGGGCGGCATTCCGCTCCAACCCAAGTGCTCTGGCCAACCCAAAAGCCGACATACCGTAAATCAAGCCAAAATTGATGGTTTTGGCAACCCGCCGCTGGTCGGACATTACCTCGCTCGCCGCGATACCGAAAATTTCAGCGGCAGTGGCGCTGTGCACATCTTGATCCTCGGCAAACGCCCGCAACAAGTTTTCATCGCCCGACAGATGCGCCATGATGCGCAATTCAATCTGCGAATAATCCAGAGAGACCAATACATAGCCCGGTGCAGCAATGAATGCTTCCCTGATCCGTCGTCCCTGAGCCGTTTTAACCGGGATATTCTGCAGATTGGGTTCGACACTGGACAACCGCCCAGTTACCGCCACGGCTTGTGAATAACTGGTGTGCACCCGTCCGGTGTGCGGATTAAGCATTTTTGGCAATTTGTCGGTGTAAGTGGATTTTAATTTCGCCAAACCCCGGTATTCAAGCAACACCTTGGGCAAAGGGTAGTCCTCGGCCAGTGTCGCCAGCACTTCTTCATCAGTGGACGGTACACCGCTCGCGGTTTTTTTAACCACGGGCAATTTAAGTTGATCAAATAAAATAGCCTGGATTTGCTTGGGTGAGTTGAGGTTGAATGGCTGTCCCGCCAAAGCCATCGCCTGCTGCTCAAGTTCATGTAAAGATTTAGCCAACTCATTGCTTTGCGCCTGCAATTTAATGCAATCTATCAATACGCCAGTGCGTTCCATCTGCCACAGCACCGGCAGCAAAGGAATTTCTATTTGATGATAAACAAACGTTAAACCTTTATCTTGCATCAATTGCGGATACAATTTTTGATGCAATTGCAAAGTGATGTCGGCATCTTCAGCCGCATATACCGCCGCACGGGCAATTTCCACCTGGTCGAAGCCAATCTGTGTCGCGCCCTTCCCGGTGACGTCTTCATACGAAATGACCGGCACCCCTAAATGACGGGCAGCCAAACTGTCCATATTGCGTGGCAAATGGGATTCCAGCAAATAAGCCTGCAACAGGGTGTCGTGCATCACCCCACGCAAGGTAATCCCATGGTTAGCCAGAATATGCATGTCAAATTTCAGGTTCTGCCCCACTTTGGCCCGCGCACCGTCCTCCAGCCAGTGCTTGAGTTGTGCCAATGCCGCGCTTCTGTCCATCTGTTGACCCATATCGGGCCCGCGATGCGCCAGAGGCAAATACGCTGCGCGATGGGGTTCCACTGCAAAAGACATGCCCACCAGCACGGAATGCATGGGTTCAAGACCGGTGGTTTCAGTGTCCAGACTCACCAGGTCGGCATGAGAAATTTCTTCCAGATAAGCGTCCAAATCGGTCAACGCGGTCAACACGCGGTAGTGTTTTTCAGACGATACGGGTTGCGCAGTGTGCGAACCCTTCCCCAAACCATGGTCAACAGCCTGCACTTCACGCAGCCATGTCCTGAATTGAAAACGCTCAAACAACTGCACCAAAGCAGGCACATCACGCGGACGCATGGCAAGACTTTCAATCGTCACATCCAGCGACAGGTCGGTGCGTATCGTAATTAACTTGCGCGCCATGGGCAGCCAGTCCAGTGCCGTGCGCAAATTATCACCCACTGCACCGGTGATTTCATTGGCATGGTCCATGATCGCATCGAGACAGCCGTATTGCGCAATCCATTTCACGGCGGTTTTCGGCCCCACTTTGGCGACGCCGGGCACATTGTCCACCGCATCCCCCACCAGGCTTAAATAATCGACGATGCGCTCTGGCGGCACGCCAAATTTCGCCTGTACACTCGCCTCATCCAGTTTTTCTGCGGTCATGGTATTCACCAGGCTGACATGCGCATCCACCAATTGCGCCATGTCCTTGTCGCCAGTTGAAATGACGGTTGCAATACCTGACGCACCGGCCTGTTTGGCCAAAGTGCCGATCACATCATCGGCTTCCACGCCTTCTACACTCAACAGGGGCCAGCCTAAAGCACGTATTGCCTCCAGCAAGGGGGCAATCTGGCAAGCCAAATCGGCCGGCATGGCGGGACGATTGGCTTTGTAATCCGGATACCATTCATCACGAAATGTTTTTCCTTTTGCATCAAACACACACGCGCTATAATCAGCAGAGATGTCCATTTGCAGACGTCGCAGCATATTCAGCACCCCAAAAATCGCGTTCACTGGCTCGCCAGCGGGGCTGCGCATATCAGGTAAGGCATGAAACGCGCGATATAAATAGGACGAACCATCCACTAACAGTAAAGTTTTACTCACCCATAAACCCTCAATAAATGATGCCAATCGAAAAACTACCCCAACTGATCGATGAAGAAGAAACGCTCCACGCCCGATACAATGCCCGGGAATCGTGGCGCATGTTCGAGATTATGTCAGAATTTGTCTCGGCTACTGAACGTTTGGCGAATATCCGTCCGGCAGTGAGCATTTTCGGCAGCGCCCGTACACCACCCGAACACCCTTATTACCAACTGGCAGAACGCATTGCACGCCAACTTTCCGATGCGGGCTTCTCTGTCATTTCAGGCGGCGGGCCAGGCATTATGGAAGCAGCCAACAAAGGCGCCTATTTTGGCACATCACCGAGCGTTGGTCTCAATATTCAATTGCCGCACGAGCAACACGACAACCCCTACCAAAATATTTCACAAACTTTTTCGCATTTTTTCGTACGTAAAGTCATGTTTGTAAAATTTGCCTCAGCGTATGTGGTGATGCCCGGCGGATTCGGCACACTGGACGAACTGATGGAAGCACTCACCCTGGTGCAAACCGGAAAAACCCGCAAAATACCCATCATCCTGGTTAAACGTGCTTATTGGCAAGGCATGCTGGACTGGTTTCAAACTACGCTGGTTACGGAAAAACTGATTCACCCTGAAGACATGAACCTGATTACAGTCATCGATGAACCTGAGGAAGTGGTGAGTGCGATTTTCGATCACTATGAGAAACAAGGCTTTGAACCCACTGCACATGAGAGGGAAATTCAGTTGTATTTATAATCAATACACGCATTCTTTCATTTCTGGTCATTTCACTCACGCCCCAAAAGCGGTAATACTTCAAAACGTGGATGAATTAAACTGCAATACAGGTTAGAATAACGCCTTATCGAACATCGGGAATCTATCATGCGTTCAGCTTTTTTGACTTTGCTGCTGCTCTTGCCTTTATATGTCTCTGCGGCAGATGAGAACGCTGCAAAAGCAGCCAATTCGTCTAACGCCACGGATGCAAACAATTCCTCTGCCGATGCAGATATTCCACCGCCCCCCATCAGGGATACAGTGATGAAAGCATCCAATTCATCTAATGCTACGGATGCGGCCAATTCTTCGTCCAACGCAGATATTCCACCCCCCCCTGCCTTGACGAATAACCCGGCCGACACACCGCCAAAAATCACGATTAAGCACAAAGGCTCGAGCAGAATCGAGGAATACCGGATGAATGGGCGTCTGTATATGATTCGCATCATACCCGCTGAAGGAAAACCTTATTATCTGGTTGATCCAAAAGGCGACGGCCAATTCGTACGTCAAGACATCATGAATGGCGGCTTACGTCCGCCGATGTGGGTGTTACACCAGTGGTAATCCTCCATATCAACACTGTGCATGTGGCGGTATAGCAATGTCTGTGTTCACTTACGTCAGCACTTCTGACGCACAGTCCTTGCTGGAACAATTCGATATCGGGCAATTAACCGGGCTGGAAGGTATTGCTTCAGGGATAGAAAATACCAATTATTTTTTGAATACCACGCACAATAAATATGTGCTGACTTTATTTGAACAGCTCATGCCGGAAGAATTGCCATTTTTCCTGCAACTGATGTCTCATCTGGCCGAACACAATATACCTTGCCCCCACCCCATCGCCAACCTCAACGGCGAGTTGCTCTTGCATATTTGCAACAAGCCGGCTAGCATCGTCAGCCGACTGCCGGGGAAATCCATTGCTTCACCCAACCTGACACAATGTATGCAGGTAGGTGAAAGTTTGGCAAACATCCATTTGGCAGGTAAAGATTTTCTTCTGCAGCGGGCTAACCCGCGTGGTGCCGCATGGTGGAAATCATTGACGCCTCAATTGTTACCCAAACTTGACGCCGATGCCGCGCTACTATTACAAACCGAAATTCGTTATCAGGCGTTGCATCGTTTCCAGGATTTGCCACGCGGAATCATTCATGCCGACCTGTTTCGCGACAATGCGCTATTTGACGGTGACCGGCTAACAGGTGTCATTGATTTTTATTTTGCCTGTACGGATAGCTGGCTGTATGACCTGGCCATTACGGTCAATGATTGGTGCATCGCCGAAGACGGCACCCTGAATAAAGAAAGTACGCAAAGTTTGCTCTCTGCCTACCACGAGAGGCGTCCTCTGACCGCGCTGGAACGGGGTGCCTGGCCGGTGCTCCTGCGAGCAGGTGCCTTACGGTTTTGGGTCTCCCGCTTGTATGATTTCCATTTCCCGCGCGAGGGCGAACTCACCCATGCGAAAGATCCCGAACATTTCCGTAAATTACTGAACCATCACATTGATGCGCAGGCAAAGCTGCGCACCGTATGGAGACCGTAACATGACACCGATCACTTATCGCACCGTCCCTTTTAGCCACGGTTGGTTATGGATACGTCTGGCCTTTCGTATGTACCGGCGCAAACCTTTGATGTGGATTGCTTATGCCACAGCCATCGTGATTATCGGTGCGTTACTCACCCTGATTCCCATCGTGGGCGCTTTTGTGTTTCAGCTGATTGCACCGGTATTAAATGGCGGCATGATGCTGGCTTGCCACGATGAAAGACGACTGCAGCCCCTGCAATTTAACCGCCTGTTTTCCGCATTTTCCAGCCATGGATCACAGTTGGTGACGGTGGGCGGGATTTACCTCACGGGGATGTTATTGGTCTTTACCGGGCCCAGCATGATGGGCAGCGATCCTGTGATTCACCTGCTCTATTCCGGGTTAAATACACCACAGGCGCTCCAGCAGTTGCAGCAACTGCCCTTAACGCCGTCCGCAGGTTTGGTGTTAGGACTGAGTCTGTTGCTATTTATTGTGATGTTAATGGCTTACTGGTTTGCACCGGCACTGGTGGTATTAGGAAATCAACGCGCAATGGATGCGATGAAACTCAGTTTTTCTGCCTGCGCAGCCAATTTCCCCGCGTTTTTTCTGTATGGCGTGATTATGTTTATCTTGTTACTTTTAGCCACCATACCGGCGATGCTCGGATTTTTAATTGTGATCCCCATCGGCTTTATTAACTACTACATCTCTTATAAAGATGTTTTCCGCCATCGATAAGATTGCCGGCCTGAAGACCGGGGCTTTAAACCAGCAAGATCAATGATCAAGGATTATTCCAACCACGCAATACGGTGTCCAAAGCGTCTGGCAACACTGCGGGATAATCCAGGCTGGTGTGCAGACCGCGGCTCTCCTGTCGCAGCTGGGCTGAACGCACAATAAGTTGTGCCGTAGCCACCAGATTTCGTAACTCGATCAAATCATTGCTGACACGAAAGTTGCGATAATAAGCCTCAACTTCTTCTGACAACAGGGCAATTCGCCTGGCTGCGGATGCCAAACGCTGATTGGAACGTACGATGCCCACATAATCCCACATTAAGCGACGCAACTCGTCCCAATTGTGTGCCAGCATTACTTTTTCTTCTGAATCGCGCACCCTGCTGTCATCCCATTCAGGAATGGCAGGTAATGGCATCACTTCAGAAGCTTGTATTGCTTTAGCCGCCGCACGACCAAATACCAAACATTCCAGTAAGGAGTTGCTTGCCAGACGATTCGCCCCATGTAAGCCGCTGTGCGAAACCTCGCCCACCGCGTACAAACCGGCTAATTCCGTTTTTCCTTGTAAATCGATCACGACGCCACCGCACGTATAGTGGGCGGCCGGTACGATGGGGATGGGCTCACGGGTAATGTCGATACCAAAGCTTAAGCAGCGCTGATAAATGTTGGGGAAATGGCTGGTAATAAATGCGGCATCCTGATGAGAAATATCCAGATAAACGCAATCCAAACCACGCTTTTTCATCTCGCTGTCTATCGCTCTGGCCACAATATCGCGGGGAGCCAGTTCCGCACGCGCATCATATTTGGCCATGAACGTTGAACCGTCAGGCAGTTTCAGTATGCCGCCTTCGCCGCGCACGGCTTCGGAAATTAAAAAAGATTTTGCATGAGGATGATACAAGCAGGTCGGATGAAATTGCACAAACTCCATATTCGCTACACTGCACCCCGCACGCCACGCCATGGCGACACCGTCGCCAGTCGCCACATCCGGATTGGTGGTATACAGATAAACTTTCCCTGCCCCACCCGTTGCCAACACTGTATGATTGGCGACATAGGTCTCAACCACATCGTTACGGGTATCCAGCACATAGCAACCAAAACACCAGTTAACATCCAGCCCCAGTTTGGCACCCGTGATTAAATCCAGTGCGATATGGTGTTCCAGTAACTGAACATTCTTGTGTCGGCGCAGGCTCTCGCACAGCGTGTGTTGCACCGCACGCCCAGTGGCATCCGCTGCATGCAAAATACGGCGGGCACTGTGACCGCCTTCGCGAGTCAGATGAAATCCTGTATCGCTGCTTGGGTCAGGGGTAAATGGCACTCCCAAACGAAACAACCATTCCACAGCAGCCCGGCTATTTTTGACCACTTCGCGCACGGTATCCTCGTGGCATAGCCCTGCCCCCGCAATGAGCGTGTCCTGAACATGCGCCTCCATGCTGTCATTATCAGCCAACACGGTTGCAATGCCACCTTGCGCCCACGCGCTGGCCGAATCCTGCAAAGTCTTTTTGGTAACGACTGTGACGCGCAGGTGATCAGCCAAATGCAAAGCGGTTGTCAGTGCCGCCAGGCCGCTCCCAATGATTAACACATCGGTTTGCTTCATTATTACCCCTTCAACTCAATTCGTGAGCATTTTTTGGCGTACCCGTCGGCGCTGGGTTTTGTTCCACCGGTTGGATGGCAATACCGATCTCTTTCGAATCACCGGCGCCGCCCCAACCCAAATACCCGATATTAAGGGCTCGTACATGGACTTACGCCCGGGGGGGTTGCCGTGTATTCAGGCGTCTGCAGCGTTACAAAGCTTGCGAATGGAACAACCATTCGCCGCACTTTGCGGCCTTACATCCATCCCGAATGCACGACAACGCAAGTCCATGTTATTCATTTACGAGCCCTAAGGTTCAGAAGTAATAAAAATAATGGGGACTGTGAGACGTGTCTTGCGGCGGTGCAGACAAGCGCCTGAACGGACAGGTTTAAAAGGTACTCAGCTAAAATCCGTGTTATCTTTAATTACCGCCTGATGATGTGCAACCCACGCCTCGTATCCCCCATCCATAGAAACGGGCTGAAAATAACCCAGGCGCTGCAAGCTGTGTGCAGCCATCGCCGACCTGCCTCCAGTACGGCAATAAAGTAAAATTTTGGCTTGACGATTAGCCAGGGCGGGATGATCCGGTGTTTTGAATTCCAGTATGCCACGAGGAATATTGATTGACCCCGGTAAATTCCCCGCCTCAAATTCATAGGGTTCACGCACATCGATCACAACGATGCCTTCCGTCAATAATTGCAATGCGCCAGCGACAGTGACCTCCTGAATTTGCGCCTTTGCCTCGACCACCAACTGATGCGGTGTCATCATTGTTATTTATTCCTTTAAAATTTATTGAAAAATATTTGCTTAATTTAAGCGCTGACTGCCTCAGTGTACACACTGGAATTTTCCGCGCGATTTCGCATGTGATCCGCCACTTTGGCGAACGCATCCGATAGCTCTCTGCATAACACACTATCCTGTACAACCTCCGTCAGCGCCATATCCATACACATCAACCATTGGTCTCTTTCGTCCATACCGATGGAAAAGGGTAGGTGGCGAAAACGCAACATAGGGTGACCATATTGCTCGATGTACAACTGTGGACCGCCCATCCAGCCTGACAGGAATTTCACAAATTTTTCCTCCACCCCGGCCAAATCCGCCCCATGCATTTTACGGATGCCGTATGCTTCTGGCAACTCATCCATGCGTTCATAAAAACGGCGTACCAGGTGACGTATGGAAATTTCTCCCCCGATACGCTGATAATGATTTTCTACCGACATTTTATGCAGCATGCTTTCATTCCCTTCCACATTGACGATTTGCCGGCACCGCCTGATGAATCAAACCTGGCACAGGCAAATCAGGATTATTCATTAAAACAATGAATTCGTCACGCGATTTCCCTAAAAATCGTGGATTGCCTTGTCGTTCCTGCGCAGCGCTTGAAACATCAGGCTGATGAGCATCGTGACCGGGATAGATGCATGTTTCATCGGGCAACGGTCACATTTTATGTGTCACACAGTCCTGCTTGATGTGCGCCTTATTCACCCGACAAACAAGAAAAACTGCTGCGATCCGGCATCTGGCTAAAATAAACCATAACCTGCTCCGATCCTGAACAAACCAAGCCCCATGCAACCCCATGCCACGACAGGCGAAAAAATGGCTCGCCAATAGCGATTTTCCGGATCAAAACCCAAGCCATGAACAAAACCAGCGCACACCCCCCAAATCACCAAAGTAATCACGCCATGCTGCATGGTGGACACCGCAGGCGGATAAAACGTCACCAGCAGTGCCAGAACACTGGCCACAAGTAGCGAGAAGATGCGCGCTGGCGTGCTGTACATTTATTCCCCCAGTTTTTTACTGGCGGGTTCACTCAATTCGTAATTTTCACCATACACTGCATCCACAATGGCCAGCAATACCGCCATCGTCACGCCCAATACCCAAGTAAAATACCACATGCGCAATGCTCCCGATTTAATAGGCTGAATGATCGTTACTTTTTATAAAATCAACGGTAATTTTTCCGGACAACACTTTATAAGCCCAACTGGTATAAAAAATAACCAGTGGTAAAAAGATGAGCGTGACGAAAAACATCAATTCCAGCGTCATGTGCGAAGACACGCTGTCCCAAACAGTCAAACTGGACTGTGGATCAGTTGATGAAGGCATGATAAACGGAAACATCGTTACCCCAGCGGTACCAATAATTCCTGACATACCCACCGACGAGCTGATGAAAGCCATGCCGGGTTTGTGAACCCCGGCCAACAAAATGGACAACAGGACACCGAGGAAGCCCAAAACGGGAAGAAGCATCGTTAACGGATAGTTTGAATAATTGCGCATCCACGCTCCGGCTTGCACAATCACCGTTTTATCCATCGGGTTTGGCAAAGCGCCTGGAATGTCTCCACCTGTCACCACAAATCCATTGATTCCTGTAGCGACCCACACTCCGGCCACCGCGAATAACACCACAGCCAACACCCCGAACAGCATGGAAGCAGTACGGCTACGACGATAAACGTCTGCATCGGTACGGATCATCAGAAAATTCGCGCCATGCATGGTAATCATCGCTGTAGACACCAACCCCGTTAACAAGGCAAATGGATTCAACAACGCCCAGAAACTTCCGGTATAAAAAGAACGCAAGTCATTGTCGAAATGAAATGGCACACCTTCAAGCAAATTACCGAAAGCCACGCCAAAAATGAGTGGGGGGACAAAACCGCCAAGGAACAAACCCCAATCCCAGGTGTTGCGCCACGTTGGGTTGTCAATTTTTGAGCGGTAATCAAAGCCGACCGGGCGGAAAAACAGCGACCACAGGACTGCCGCCATGGCCCAATAAAAACCTGAGAAGGCCGTGGCATACACCAGCGGCCATGCGGCAAAGATTGCGCCACCGCCGGTGATAAACCACACTTGATTGCCTTCCCAATGCGCGCCCACCGTATTCAGCAGCACACGTCGCTCGTTGTCATTCCTGCCCACAAAAGGCAGTAGCGTGCCCACCCCCATATCGTGCCCGTCCATGATGGCAAAGCCCACCAGCAACACACCAATAAATAACCACCATATCACTTTCAGCACTTCATAATCCAACATGATATTCTCCCAAATCAAGCAGGAATCGCACAAATCAAATGATCGATTTGCGCGACGAACAAATGCTTACGCTTTCTCTGCAGGCGCAGCGTTGGGCAACGCACTGCCACCCTGCCGCAATTCATCCTGATAACGCCCCGTATACAGACTGCTTGGACCTTGACGAGCGAACTTGACCATCAAATACATTTCCACAATAAACAACCCTGTGTACAGCAGCACAAACCCGGCCAAAGAACCGTAAACACTGCCAGCAGTCAAGGAGGATGCTGACAAACAGGTCGGCAATACGCCATAAATTGTCCAGGGTTGACGACCATATTCGGCCACAAACCAGCCCAATTCGATGGCGATCCATGGCACAGGTATAAACCACAGCGCCCAGCGTAACAACCAGCGTTTACGCATAAAATTATTTTTTACCGAGGCATAAAATGCCACGGACAACAAGGCAAGCAAACTGAAACCGGCTGCCACCATGACACGGAAAGACCAGAACAGAGGGGTTACACGCGGCACTGTATCATCCGTGGCCTGCTGAATCATTCGGGGTGTGGCATTCGCCACATTTGTTGTGTATTTTTTAAGTAACAGTCCAAAGCCAAGATCCGCTTTGTACTGATCGAACGCTGTCTTCGCTGCCTCATCGGCAGGGTTGCTGCGTAATGCCGTCAACGCAACCACAGCATGAATACCATTGATAATATGTTGTTTGTTGCGTGCTTTAATTTCAACAATACCGGGTATTTGTTTGGTCAATGAACGGGTGCCGAGGATCCCCATCACATAAGGAATTTCAATTGCCCAATTATTTTTCTGTTCAGCTTCGTTAATGCTGGCAATCAAGTTGAATGAGGCCGGTGCAGGCTCGGTATGCCACATCGCTTCTATGGCTGCCAATTTGGTTTGCTGGTTTTCACCCACCACATAACCGGAATCATCACCCAGCACGATGACCGATAAAGCCGATGCCAAACCGAATGCCGCCGCAATGCGAAATGAGCGTTTGGCAAATTCAATATCGCGCCCTTTTAGCAAATACCAGGATGAAATACCCAGCACAAACACGGAAGCGGTCACATAACCTGCGCTTACTGTGTGTACAAACTTGGCTTGCGCTTGCGGATTAAAAATCACATCCCAAAAATCCGTCATTTCCATGCGCATGGTGACATAGGAAAACTCGGACCCCACCGGGTTATTCATCCAGCCATTCGCCACCAAAATCCACAGCGCTGATAAATTGGAGCCTATCGCCACCAAGATGGTTACCATGAGGTGTTTGACTTTGCTGAGTTTGTCCCAACCGAAGAAGAACAAACCAATAAAAGTGGATTCCAGAAAAAAGGCCATCAATCCTTCAATAGCCAGCGGCGCGCCAAAGACATCCCCGACATAATGCGAGTAATACGCCCAATTAGTGCCGAACTGAAACTCCATGGTAATGCCAGTGGTCACACCCAGCGCAAAATTAATACCGAACAACTTGCCCCAGAACTGAGTCATATCCTTGTAAATTTGTTTGCCGGTGAGCACATAGGTCGATTCCATAATCACCAGTATGAAAACCATGCCCAAGGTTAATGGGACAAACAAAAAATGAAACAGCGCGACGGCAGCGAACTGGATGCGCGATATATCGACCAATTCCATACTGATCATTTCAAAGATTCCTTCAGGGTGGTGGATATTGGTATGGCATCAACTTTGATTGATTTAACATGAGTGCCCAGCAGTGCTGCGGCGACCTGATCAGAATTTCCAGGCACGACCTGTGCAGCAGGGCGAAAAAAGAACCACCAGATAGCAAAAATAATCAGGAGCTTAAACAGCAACATGACCAGAATATGACGTCCTAATGGATGCTTCCACATTTGCGCCATATGACCTCCTTAAAACAGCACAGAACTTGAATGCGCTTACGTTTCCCGCAGTTCAGTGCCATTGAATCGACCCGTGGGGCACCCTTTTTCTGGATGAAACAGGTGATATTCCTCATGGCTTACAGGTGAAATTGTTGCGTTTGCTGGAAACCGGAACCTGTCGCCGGGTGGGCGGCATCGAATTGCTGCGTGCAAACTTTCGGTTGATTTCATCCATCCACCGTCCACGCCACAGTATGGTCGAGAAGGAACCGTTCCGCAACGATTTATATTAGCCCGGATTTTGCAGCAATGAGGCCACAGGCCTTCAGGCCAGTGGATATTTAGTCAGCGAGCGCGCGCGTCAATTTATGCAAAATCCGGGTTAGAAATCCTTGAACGGCATTATTTGCAATGGACACGCACGCAAACCGAACAGGACCGCAAAACGCTCGCCCATCAACTGGGCATCAGTGAATGTATCCTTAATTTACGTCAAGTCCGGGTCGGCCAGTATTAACACGTCCACACCGTTATGCGGACAAATAAGCGCGGCCGGTATCTGTTCGCCATGCCGCCAGGCTTGCACTGCAGGACGTTTGCCCACACCCGAAATCAAAAACAGGACTTTCCGGCTCCGGCTGAGTCGTTGCGTGCTCAGGCTCACCCGTTCAGCTGGGGGTTTCGGTGCATTGTACACAGCCACCACATCCAGACGCGTGTTGACATCAAACAGACCCGGGAACAGGCTGGCAGTGTGCCCATCTTCACCCATGCCTAACAGCACCACATCAAAGTCCCCCACACCCTGCAACGCAAGGTGATAAGCTTGCGCTGCGGCATGAGCACCCAATTCTGCGGGAATTTCATGAATTTGCTCACGAGGAATGGGCGAGTTATCCAGCCAGACTTCGCCAGCCATCCGGCTGTTACGTGCCGCATCCATCAACGGTACGCAACGTTCATCACCAAACCAGATATGCCAACGCGACCAATCGGTGACCAGCTCAGGCAGATGCCGGTACAACTCGCGCGGTGTGCTACCCCCGGCTAAAACAAGGTGAAATACGCCCCGCTCCTTTAAAGCGGTTTGTGCGCTAAATTGAATATGAGTGAGTGCGCGCTCGACAAGCTGCGCCGTAATCACCCAACGTGTTGAATTAAGGCATCTGTCCTGCAAAAATCATCTCCGGGTATATTTTACCAATGTAAATGAGGGAACATATCACGCAGCACCCGCAACAATTCATCGCCACCCGGAATATGCAGCAACCATTGCGGAAACAAAAATAATTGCAAGCCCACGACCATCAGCACCAACAACAACACATTCATGAACATGTTTTCCGGGCGCAATACGCCCCAGTAACGCATGGTCAGGAACATGACATCCTTACGGTGTTCAGACATACTGCGCCAGCGTAACACCATTTTCACCAGCAGATAGACCGCATAGCCCCCGGTCAGGGAAGCCATCACAATTCGGAAAATTGCGAACAGATCCAGTTCGCCGCGTTCCACATGCTGATAAAACCACGACACCACACCGACCAATATCGAGGTCAGCACCGCGAAGAACACATTCCACCACAAACGGTGGCGTTCACGCGCCAGATCACGTTGACGCTGAATAAAAAAATGATCCACCTCAACCTTGAAGTACTCAACTTTTTCTTCAACCAAATCAGAAATTTGTTGACGGGCAACCGCCATACGCTCATCCAGCGCACCGGAGAAACGGTCAGCCGCATAATCCACCAATTCACGCACATCGTCTTTGGTAAACTGGCGTTGATCGTGCAGTTCAGCCGAAATCATATCCAGCTTGGCATCAATTTCCTGGCTGGTTGTTTGCACCACATCACGCAATTCGGCACCGATCTGGGTAGCACCGGCCTGAACTACTTCACCCAGTCGATCACCGGCCAGAGCAATCGAGTTTTTTGCAGCCTCAGTCAGTTTCTCGCCGGCGAAACTCATTTCTTTTTCAAACCAAGCCATGCCCACCTCGTATGAAGCGCATTGTCACGCTGCGCTATTTGGGTTTGACAAAACCACCCTCCGCACCTGAAAGTAACCGCGCAATATTGCTGCGGTGCCGCCAGAAAATAAGGATGGTTAATAACGACAAAGCCATCACCGCTTCAACATGCCCGATCAGCACATAAGCCAATATTGGCGCAGCCAATGCAGCGGATAAGGCCGATAACGAAGAAATGCGCGTCATCCAGAACACCAGCAACCACACTGCCGCACATGCCAAACCGAGCCAGGGGGAAAGTGCCAGCAATACGCCTAATGCGGTCGCCACACCTTTGCCCCCCTTGAACCCAAAAAACAGGGGATACATGTGTCCGACAAGTACAGCGACGGCCGCCACATATTCCCCCCATACTGGAGATACCCCTTTGACATACAGAAAATGCGCCAGGGCCACAGCTACCCAACCTTTGAGCAAATCACCCAACAAAGTCAACGCCGCAGCACTCTTGCGCCCAGTACGCAATATATTCGTCGCCCCCGGATTACCCGAACCATGTGTTCGCGGATCAGGCAAGCCGAATGCCCGACTCACCAACACCGCAAATGACAGGGAACCCAGGAGATACGCCAAAAGTCCTGCAAACATCTTATCCCCAACCAGCACAAAGATCAGATTGTATCCGAAATCCCCTGCTCAAAAACCATATTTCCTTGCCGATAATCCACATGAATCACATCTTTCTCGGCAAATTTTCCGCTCAATATCGCTTTGGCCAATGGATTTTCCAGCTGCGACTGGATGGCGCGCTTCAGTGGGCGTGCGCCGAACACCGGATCAAAACCGGCACGTGCCAACTCATCAATCGCGGCATCACTGACGTTTAATTCCATACCCATGGCTCTCAGGCGGGCTGTCAGGGACTGCAGTTGCACGCCGGCAATGGCATGAATATGTGAACTGCTCAGCGCATGGAACACCACCACTTCATCAATACGGTTAATGAACTCCGGACGGAAATGCTGTTTCACTTCCTCCATAACGGCCCCTTTAATGGCATCGTAAGGCTCATGCCCCATCTGCTGGATAATGTGAGAACCCAGATTGGAGGTCATCACAATCACCGTGTTTTTGAAATCCACGGTACGTCCTTGCCCATCAGTCAAACGCCCGTCATCCAAAACCTGCAACAACACATTGAATACATCGGGATGCGCTTTTTCCACTTCATCCAGTAAAATTACGCTATACGGTTTGCGACGCACGGCCTCCGTCAGGGTGCCCCCTTCTTCATAACCCACATAACCCGGTGGTGCACCAATCAAGCGTGAAACGGTGTGCTTTTCCATAAATTCGCTCATGTCGATGCGCACCAAATGATCTTCGCTATCGAACAGGAAACCGGCCAGAGTTTTGCACAGCTCGGTTTTCCCCACACCGGTTGGCCCTAAAAACAGGAACGAACCATAAGGCCGGTTGGGATCAGACAAGCCTGAACGCGAACGGCGTATGGCGTCGGACACCAGCGTGACCGCCTCATCCTGTCCAATCAGGCGTTGGTGCAAGACTGACTCCATGTGCAAGAGTTTATCGCGTTCACCTTGCATCATTTTTGCCACAGGAATTCCTGTAGCGCGAGAAACCACCTCGGCAATTTCATCTGCCCCCACCTGAGTGCGCAGCAGGCGCTTCGGTGTATTTTGTTCAGTAGATTCAGCCGCTTGCGCCTGGTGCAATTGCGATTCCAATTCCGGGATGCGCCCATACTGAATTTCTGACATACCCTGCCAATTGCCCTGTCTGCGGGCTTCTTCCATGTCTATACGCGCTTGATCCAGCTGTTCCTTAATGTGCTGGGTGCCGACCACCATGGCTTTTTCAGCTTTCCAGATTTCTTCCAGGTCAGCATATTCACGTTCGAGGCGCAGAATCTCTTCTTCCAGCAAAGCCAGCCGTTTTTGCGAAGCCTCGTCTTTTTCCTTTTTTACTGCTTCGCGTTCGATTTTAAGCTGGATTAAACGACGCTCCAGCTTGTCCATCACCTCAGGTTTGGAGTCAATTTCCATGCGCACGCGAGAAGCCGCTTCATCAATCAAATCAATGGCTTTATCGGGCAAGAAACGGTCCGTGATGTAACGGTGGCTCAACTCGGCTGCCGCCACAATCGCGGGATCAGTGATCTCAACCCCATGATGCAACTCATACTTTTCCTGCAAACCGCGCAAAATAGCCACCGTGTCTTCCACGCTGGGCTCATCCACCAACACCTTTTGAAAGCGACGCTCCAAAGCCGCATCTTTTTCGATATATTTACGATACTCATCCAGCGTGGTGGCACCCACACAATGCAACTCACCGCGTGCCAGTGCAGGCTTGAGCATATTGCCCGCATCCATCGCGCCTTCCGCTTTGCCTGCGCCCACCATGGTGTGCAATTCGTCAATGAACAAAATGATGCGTCCTTCATCTTGCGCCACTTCTTTCAATACTGCTTTCAGGCGCTCCTCAAACTCGCCCCGGTATTTGGCCCCCGCCAGCAGCCCCGCCATATCCAGCACCAGTACGCGCTTGTTTTTCAGGGTTTCCGGCACTTCTCCATTGATAATGCGTTGCGCCAAGCCCTCTACGATCGCCGTTTTCCCCACGCCAGGCTCGCCAATCAACACGGGGTTATTTTTTGATCGGCGCTGCAACACCTGTATGGTGCGACGAATTTCATCATCACGCCCAATCACCGGGTCCAGTTTGCCCGCACGTGCCCGCTCCGTTAAATCCAGCGTATATTTATTCAGTGCCTCACGCTGACCTTCCGCATCTGCACTGGAAACTGATTCTCCGCCACGCACTTGGGTGATGGCAGCATCCAGAGCAAGGCATGTGACGCCGTGTTGCTTCAGCAAGCGCCCCATTTCGCCTTTGTCCTCGCACGCGGCCAGCAAAAATAATTCGCTGGCAATAAACTGATCACCTCTTTTTTGTGCGGCTTTATCCGTTAAATTCAGTAAATTCGTCAGATCGCGTGAAACTTGCACTTCGCCACCGTGCCCTTCAACCTTGGGTAACCGCTCTATAGCCGTTTGTAAAGCGGTGCGCAAAGCACGTGCATTGCCACCTGCGCGAGCAACCAGCGATGAACTTCCTCCTTCTGATTCATCCAGCAACGCAGCCAACACATGCAGCGGCTCAATATACTGATTATCCTGCCCTACCGCCAGGCTTTGTGCATCCGACAAGGCTTGTTGAAACTGCGTTGTTAATTTATCCATGCGCATCTTATTCCCCCAGAACAATTCGTCATGCCAATCATATGGGGTAAGTCATGTCAATTTCAACCACGCGCATCCGAATATATACGCCCGTAATTTTTTATTATTAATAATTGAATTATTTTCATAGCCATGAAATAATTCACACGCCAACACAATGCAAATCAGAACCACGCCTACAACAGGGAAAATGACCACGCAAAGGGAATGACATGAGTAGAATAAGTAAATTTTTCATCATATTAATTTTAAGCATCCTGACCAGCCAATCGCTCGCCAGCAACCTGGACGATCGCGGATACAACGGCGGCAATGGCAGTTTCAGCAACAGAACATCAAACAGCTATGGCAATGGTTACAATAGAAATTCAAACAACAGCAGCAGCAATCAGGGCAATGGATATGGCAACACCGGCCAACGCAACAACACCATTACCCCCAACCAACCCACCCACACCAGTGGATTTTTTCCGCTGGGCTCCGATATTCGCGATAGCCGGCCATACAGCCAGCAAAACAACCGCCGCCCTCCCATCATCAACGACCCGACTCACCCAAGGTATGCACACAGCCCCAATTACAATGCCCTGTCAGACAAGGAAGCACGGTTGCGCAGCCTGGTCAACGATCCCAAAGTCAGTTCGGCAGATCGGGGATGGATCAAACAGGAAACCAACCGCGTGGACAGAAACCGTCATCTCTATCCTGTAGAAATTTATTCCAGCATGAACCGGGTACGCAATCCACCAGGCAAAGAGCTGGCCCACGCTCACGGCCAGGAAAAATCAAAGGGTTATGGCTATGCCTACACCGCATTGCAAAACCCGGACCTGCACAAAGCACAACACCGTTTTGACAAAGGTGGGCAACTGAACAACGAACGCATTCCACCCGCTTACCAATAATTCACAGGAAGCCCAACATGGAGCTGATGTACGAACCCTCCCGGCAAGCCCTCTTCCACACAGACCCCAGACAATTGGCAGCGGTCAGAAATCTGGCGCCCAAGCAGCGGTTTGATCATGCCGTCAAAGAAATCATCTACCGCCGCGAAGCATGGGGGCTTTGTCGCAGCCGTAACTGGCATCTGGATGAACGCAACGCCTTTTTGTTATGGCCTGCCTGGGAATATGCCGACGATTGGCTAAGCCACCATCCATCGCTGTGGCAACACGACTACACACCCAAAAAAATGAGCCTGCACGAACTCATGAAAGAACTGCTGCCTCTGCTCAAAAACGAGCACATCATGATGGGAGTATTTTTTGTGCCTAAAAACAACGGCATCGTCATCACACCTGATGCATTTGGTGAAAGCATCAATGCGCTAATGCAGGATTGGTTTGGAGATCTGGATTATTAGCGCACCCAGATTGCGCAACGGCGATGAAGAAGTCGTTTACTGCCGGGAAGCAACATGACCACGCGCTGACCGGAGATTGGGAAGGTCACTGAGATTGTCACGTTAAACCTGACTTGGTATTAATTTACCGCAAGCCGGATGACGCTGTTTTGCAATTTGTTCGTCTCGGCTCGCATAGCGAACTTGGGCTGTGAACTCATGCGGAAAACGGGCAGAGCAGAGAACAGGCTTTTACCTGCCCCTCCAAAATAGCGCCCCTAAATAGCGTGAGCGTGTTGTACCTCCATCGGATAGGCACCGTTGGCACGAGCTTCAAGCAAAACCAACTCAACCGCACTGCCATCTTCGGCATAACTGATATGCGTATTCCAGTTTTGCGAGACTTCGCGAACAATGGGTTTGTCGGATAACCGGATAACAAGAATATCATCCTCATCGAAATAAGTGGTATGCATATTACCTCCTATAAAACTGAAAAATGATGCATAACTGTTTTTACAATAATACAGTCTTCCAGCACCAGTACAGCGCATAACAAATTGTCGTGCCGTTCTGGATACG
>JAJYMO010000037.1 GCA_021786845.1 Pseudomonadota bacterium
GACGGGCATGTTTTTCAAAACGCTCCATCAACTCCGGTCCTTGCACGCCATCGACATCAGCGGGCCAGTTGTCCACTTCTGTGGTTGTCATGAGTTGCCCACCCTGCGCCATGCCAGTGATGAGCATTGGTTTAAGGTTGGCTCGCGCCGCGTAAATCGCTGCGGTATACCCGGCAGGGCCTGAGCCCAATATCAACAAAGGTGAATGCTTCATTTCAGTCATGCGAAAACCTCTTTCTTTCTGTCTGCTTGTTTGGGTTAAATTGAACACAACCTGTACAGAGTTTCATCTGTGCGATGTCCACTGACAGGCTTTCAATACTTGTTGGCAAATTTTAGCAGGATTCGCCGAAGCTTGACATGAAGGCTCATTAATAAATAAACAAACCTGTGCCAAAGCCAATTTTGGCGCAACGCCCAGATGTCCGCATGTTCCATCTGCCCAGATTACCCCAAAATAAAAAACATCATTCCCGTGCAGTTCCCATGATGCGACAAGGTTATCGAATATTTGAGTTTATTGATTAATGAATCCTGACTTCACGTTATAATTTTACATAGTCCTGTAGAATAAGTTGCCATGATTAAACTATTTTCCCGAACTCGTCCGGCAGAAAAACGGGCTTACGCGGTCAATCGCGCTCAAGCAACGCATCGTCTGCTGCATGGTGCTGGCGGTGTGTTAGGTATCTTTCTGACTGTAGCCCTTGCACTGGTTTTACTGACCTACACACCCACAGACCCTGGCTGGTCGCACAACAGCGGTCAACCGGCGCACAATCTGGCCGGCTCAGCAGGCGCTTATTTGGCTGACGGACTGCTCAGCATATTTGGATTTTCTGCTTACTGGTGGACAGTGCTCGGCGCCATGCTGGCCTGGCGCACGATGCGCGACAATTTCGGTACGGGCAGTGCCACACCCACAACAGCCCGCCGTTCCTTTGCCCACGGCGCTGGTTTTGCCTTGTTGCTCCTGAGCAGTTGCGCGCTCGAGTCCATACGACTACACCATTTGGACCGGTTTTTACCCGAAAAATCCGGCGGCATTACTGGCACATTAATTGGGGATGCCTTAACGCATCTGCTGGGATTTAACCTCGCAACGCTGGTATTACTGGTGATAATCGCCGTGGCCTTGCGTCTTTTCTCAGGCATTTCCTGGACCGCAGTGACAGAAACCACCGGTGCATTTCTTGAAAACAGTTTCATTCAATTACTGGCATGGCACGGTGAGTTGAAGCTGAAATTAGTCGGTGCAGGCGCCTTGAGACAACGCGAATCAGCCGTACAAGCACATCGACAACGTACTGCACACCATGAGCCTGTCATCATCGAACCCGGTTCTCCAGTGATCGAGAAATCCGAACGGGTGGAAATTGAAAAGCAGGCACCATTATTTGTCGAGTTACCCGACTCGCCCTTACCGCCCTTGCATTTACTGGACACCGCCAAACCCTCTGGTGAGATACCGGCGCACGACATTCTGGAATTTACTTCGCGACTCATCGAAAGAAAGCTAAACGAATTCAATGTCCAAACGCGGGTAGTTGCTGCATTGCCCGGCCCCGTGATTACGCGTTATGAAATCGAACCTGCCTCAGGTGTCAAAGGCAGTCAGGTGCTGAATCTGTCCAAGGATTTAGCGCGTGCATTGTCCGTAGGCAGCATACGTGTGGTGGAAACCATACCCGGCAAAACCAGCATGGCACTGGAGTTGCCCAATCCAAAACGCGAGATCGTACGTTTGTCGGAAATTCTGGAATCCAAAATCTATCAGGACTCGCCCAGTCCGCTCACCCTGGCCATGGGCAAAGACATTGCTGGCAACCCCATCATCGCCGATCTGGCCAAAATGCCGCATGTTCTGGTAGCCGGCACAACGGGCTCCGGCAAATCCGTCGCCATTAATGCCATGATACTCAGCATCTTGTACAAAGCAGATGCCAGCCAGGTACGGATGATTCTCATTGACCCAAAAATGCTGGAATTATCTATCTATAACGACATTCCCCACCTGTTAACCCCGGTGGTCACCGATATGCGCCAGGCCGCCGCCGCGCTCAACTGGTGTGTGGGTGAAATGGAAAAGCGCTATAAACTGATGTCAGCACTGGGGGTCCGCAATCTCGCCGGTTACAACCAGAAATTACAGGAAGCCAAAAAAGCGGGCACGCCTTTGCGTCACCCCTTCCCGCTTAACCCTGCCGAACCCGAACCACTGGAAAGTCTGCCCTTACTGGTGGTGGTCATCGACGAATTAGCAGATTTAATGATGGTGGCAGGGAAAGCGGTAGAGCAACTGATCGCCCGACTGGCACAAAAAGCCCGCGCCTCTGGCATTCATCTTATTCTGGCCACTCAGCGTCCATCGGTTGATGTGATTACCGGACTCATCAAAGCCAATGTCCCCACCCGCGTAGCATTCCAGGTATCGAGCAAAATCGATTCACGCACCATCCTCGATCAAATGGGCGCCGAAGCACTGCTGGGACAAGGTGATATGCTGTATTTGCCGCCTGGAACCGGTTACCCGCAACGGGTGCATGGTGCTTTTGTGGCCGATCACGAAGTACATAAAGTCGTCAATTACCTCAAAAGTCTTGGTGTGCCGCATTATCAACTCGGCATCCTTGAAACGACAACAGACTCGGATGAAAATGAAGACCATTCAAACAGCGATGCCGAATCCGACCCGCTCTATGATGAAGCGGTGGCCCTGGTGCTTAAAAGCCGTCGCGCTTCGATTTCCTGGGTACAACGTGAATTGCGCATCGGATACAACCGCGCAGCCCGTTTAATTGAAGCCATGGAAAAAGCGGGGCTGGTCAGCGCGCAACAAGGTAATGGCAACCGTGAAGTCATTCTCCCCAATCAGGAATAAAACCCCATGAAATTAATATTGATTCTCGCCTTGTTCAGCCTGTCGTCTTCTGCTTTTGCCAACGGCATCGATGTATTACACGCTTTCATTGCCGGCACCCACACTGCTCAAGCCCAGTTCACCCAAACCGTATATGACCGGCACCATGTTGTTCGGCAACAGTCCAGCGGCAGCATGGCGTTTTCACGCCCGAGCAAATTTCGCTGGGTGTACCAGAAACCCTATGCGCAAATCATCATCGGAGATGGCAAGAAAATTTACCTCTACGACGAAGACTTATCCCAGGTCACCATCAAAAGCATGAATCATGCCCTGGGTAGCAGCCCGGCAGCTCTGCTTGCTGGCGATAATGCCGTTGAAAAATATTATCAATTCAGTGATTCCGGTAGCCACGGCGACCTGACCAGCCTGATTGCCACCCCCAAAGACAAAGAGAGTCCCTATCAACACATCGAAATGGACTTTGATCACACACAACTGGTGCGTTTAATCATTCAGGACAATTTTGGCATGACCACCGAACTGAACTTAACCCACTGGGTACGCAATCCAAAACTGCCGGCCAGCGATTTTACCTTCACCCCCCCTGCGGGGGTAGATGTGGTATCCGACCAGCCGTGAACAAATCTTTATTCCCGCCGGCAGAGATGTATGTGCCCCTGGCGGAACAATTGCGGCCTCAAACGTTGCGTGAAGTGATCGGTCAACACCATCTGCTTGGCGCCGGACAAGTATTAAGCACTGCTTTTTCCAGCCACCGTGCGCATTCCATGATTCTGTGGGGACCACCCGGCGTGGGAAAAACCACTTTGGCACGCTTGGCCGCGACAGAATTTGATTGCAATTTTATTGCAATGTCTGCCGTGATGGCAGGGGTGAAAGACATCCGTACCGCTGTCGAATCAGCACAACACATGCGCGACCAGTATGGCCGACAAACTTTATTGTTCATCGACGAAATTCACCGCTTTAACAAAGCACAACAGGATGCCTTGCTGCCCTACATCGAATCGGGTCTGGTGATTTTTATCGGTGCCACCACAGAGAACCCATCATTTGAAGTCAACGCCGCCCTGCTCTCGCGTGCACAAGTGTATGTGCTCAAACCTCTCGACGACACAGACTTGCGCCAATTGCTTTCACGCGTACATGACAAGGCGCTGTCCCATTTGAGTTTTGAAGAGTCCGCCATTGAAAGTCTCATTCGGCTGGCTGACGGCGACGCACGACGGCTGTTAAATGTGTTGGAGCAACTCGATGCTGCCGCACAAACCCAAGATTTTCGCCACATTGATCTAGCCGTACTCAGTCAGGTCACGACCAGCAATCCACGCCGTTTCGACAATGGCGGCGACAATTTTTACGACCAAATTTCCGCCCTGCACAAATCTGTTCGCGGCTCGCACCCTGATGCCGCGCTCTATTGGCTTATGCGCATGCTGGATGGCGGTGCAGACCCGCGTTATCTGGCGCGCCGCATCATTCGCATGGCTTGGGAAGACATCGGTCTGGCAGATCCGCGTGCGATGCAAATCACCAATGAAGCCGCGCAAACCTATGAACGCCTCGGCTCACCGGAAGGGGAGCTGGCTTTGGGGCAAGCAGTGATTTACCTGGCCATTGCCGCCAAAAGTAATGCAGGATACAACGCCTTTAACCAGGCAAAAGCATTCGTCAAACAAGACCGCTCACGCGAGGTGCCTGTCCATCTGCGCAATGCGCCTACACCGCTCATGAAAGACTTGGGACATGGTCAAGCCTATCGCTATGCCCACGACGAACCTGATGCCTATGCAGCGGGTGAAACTTACTTGCCTGAAGGCATGGGAGAACCACGCTGGTACCAGCCTGTGGCACGCGGCCTGGAAACAAAAATTGCTGAAAAACTGGCCGAATTGCGTCGAGCCGATGATGAAGCACAGGACGGACCAGGGTAAAACGGGGTGTTACAAGACCGTGTTCGTTGCCTGTATTGAGTTGCGCGCCGACTCCAGGGCCTCCTGCAAACTGTCCTCAGACAATGCATTCAGCGATTCCGCCAACATTTCCGCACCATTCCAGTTGGCTTTCGGCAACTGCAGACTGTCCAACTTTTCTACAAACAAGGCTGCGGCACCGCTCACCCGCAACAAACTTTCCCGCTCACGCATGAGCATCTCAATTTCCCGGCGTAACATCGCAATTTCTTGTTGACTTTGTGGCATAACGAACCCCCTTTATTCTTTATACTTTTCCGGTTTAAAATTCCGACAATTCAACATCAACATTATGTTTTCACCCTATATGGCGCATCCAGTATTTTGCGCACACGTTGCGCCAGAGGCAATCCAATGACCGGCGCCAATTGTTCTGCCGACGCAGCAAACACCGCACCGGCATGACCAAACTGCGTCAACAAAGCTTGCGCCAGCACAGGATTGATGCCAGGCAAACCTTCTACCACATACATTTGTGCGCTGCGGGGATCAAACGGTTTACCATTACGCAACACGGGCAGCGCAGGTAAACCGTGCTGTGCAGTATTGGCCATGGCAAACAACAATTCCGCTGTATACCCTTCACTTGCACTGGGCACCAAAGACACACCCTGCTCTACCGTCATCCAGGCAAGTGCTTCCCGCATGCGTTGCGGATCACTGTGGAAACGCCCGGTAAACAAATCTCCCTCTACAATATATACCACCCGGTCTGCACTGGACTTGAGCTTGGCCACCTCGCCGAACAAACGCTTGTCCATAATTGCCAAATTAAAATCCATGGCAGATTTGCGTTCCACGCGCACCCCACCTCCCAAATCGAAGTCCCCGCAATCCAAATCATCTTCCTGCAAAGACAATCCATTAAAACTGCCCGGATAGGTATGCCAATGTACCAGAACCCCAGACTGGGTTTCACGGGGATGGTGGCGAATGGACGTTAAAAGTTGATTCATGAAACTCGACCTATAGTAAACTGTCTGTGCAAGAAGGTGATCGGCGAAATTGTCCGTTTGGGTATTTTGAATGGATGGACGGTCAACTTACAAAATTTCCGGTCTTTGGAGTTTAGCATGATACGTCTATGGGTTTTAATGATTATCAGTGGGATCACAACAGCTGCTTTCGCCGACTTTGACCCTGCGGGACCAGCAGTGGACTGGACAGGCCAAATCGTTTCCCAGTCACCTCAAAATGAGGACACTTGTTTTACCCTGCGTCGTTCGCAACAGGACATGGCCCAAAATATGCCCGAAACCTTCAAAGCTTGTGCCTTCGGCATTTACAATGCCAGCGAATTTCAATCTGGACGCTGGCTGGAAGTACGTGGCATTTTGCAACCAAAAAATTCAAATAACTTGCCTTGGGTGGGTGCCGCCAATGTCATACCGACTCAAGATCCCGATATGCCTGTCATGTATCCTGATCCCATGTTCTATCCAGCACCATTCGGCCCATTCGGTCCGTTTGGCAATCCCATGATGTACCCCGGCGGCTTTTCCTATGGCATGTCCTACCCATTTTAATCTGTCTGTGATCACGATTAACCTCATCGGCACATTAGCCGGGGCCCTAACCACCATCGCCTTTGTGCCCCAGGTAGTGCGCATTTGGCGCACACAACACGCTGACGACATTTCGACCAGCATGTTTGTCATTTTCATCACGGGGATCATACTGTGGCTGTGGTACGGCATCAAACTCAACGCATGGCCGATTGTTATCGCCAACAGCATCACACTCAGTCTGGCGACCGTAATTTTAGTGCTTAAATTTCACTTTCACCGCAAACGGCGGGAAAATTGATCACAGGTCGTCTCGCTCCTTACTCTCCCCACAGGGGAGAGTAAGGACGAAGTCTCGCTACGCAAGTTTCATGCTAATGGATCACCCGGTTTTAATTAATCGCTTCAGACCTCATTTGCGGGAACAGGATCACATCACGAATATTGCTGCATTCGGTCAACAACATGACCAGGCGGTCAATACCGATACCGCATCCTGCAGTAGGCGGCAAGCCATGTTCCAGTGCCCGAATGTAATCCGCATCGTAATGCATGGCTTCTTCATTACCAGCTTCTTTTTGACTGACCTGCGCCAAAAAGCGCTCCGCCTGGTCCTCAGGATCATTGAGCTCCGAAAAACCGTTCGCAATTTCGCGTCCGGCAATGAACAGCTCAAAACGCTCGGTGATGTCGGCTTGTGCATCCGAACGGCGCGCCAGGGGTGACACTTCTGCGGGGTAATCAATGATAAAAGTAGGCTGCAACAACAACATCTCGGTTGTCGCCTCAAAAAAACTCAATTGCAAACCACCCAAACCATCAGCAGGGGTGTGTTTTTCTTTCATACGGGCAAACCAGTCCAACAACCAAATACGGTCGCCCAGTTGCTCCGTACTGTATTGCGGATGGTATTTTCGCACGGCGTCAACAATGCTTAAACGATCGAAAGGCTGAGCAAGGTCGATCATTTCACCCTGATGCGCCACCTGTAAACGTCCTACTGCTTGTTGCGCCACCTCTCGCAGCAAACGCTCGGTAAAGTTCATCATGTAGCGGTAATCCCGGTAGGCCTCATAGAACTCCATCATGGTGAATTCAGGGTTATGTCGAGTAGAAAGCCCTTCATTTCTAAAGTTTCTGTTAATTTCAAAAACCTTTTCAAATCCGCCCACCACCAAACGCTTGAGGTATAGCTCCGGCGCGATGCGCAGGTACAATTCCATGTCCAGGGTATTGTGATGGGTGACAAAAGGCTTGGCCGCCGCACCACCAGGAATTGGGTGCATCATGGGCGTTTCCACTTCCAAAAATCCCTGGCCGATCATCCATTGACGGATAGCCTGCACAATACGGGAACGGGCCAAGAATACCTGTCGCGAGACATCATTGGTCATCAAATCCACATACCGCTGACGGTAGGTTTGCTCCTGATTGGTTAAACCATGGAATTTTTCCGGTAAAGGACGCAAGGCTTTCACCAGCAAACGGATTTCATGGGCTTGAACCGTCAATTCATCCGTCTTGGTACGAAATAAAATACCTGTTACTGCCACGATGTCGCCCAGATCCCAATGCTTGAATGCCTGATGCTGCGCCTCACCGACCAGATCATTGCTCAAATACACCTGCAAACGCCCGCTGGAATCCTGCAGCGTGGCAAAACTGGCTTTACCCATCACTCGTTTGAGCATCATGCGCCCGGCAAACTGTACAGAGACTTGCAGCTCGCTCAGCGCCAGTTTGTCCGTGTTCGCATAGCGCGTCTGAATATCGCCAGCAAAATCCTTGCGTTCAAAATCGTTGGGAAACGCCACGCCTTCGGCACGTATAGCGGCCAATTTGGCGCGACGTTCGGCAATAATCTGATGCTCATCTTGTACATTGATCGATTCTGCGCCGCTCATAACTTAAACCCCCTGTTTCAAACTGGCTTCAATGAATTCATCCAGATCGCCATCCAGCACTTTTTGCGTGTTGGCAATCTCCACATTGGTGCGCAGATCCTTGATGCGCGATTGGTCCAGCACATAAGAGCGGATTTGATGTCCCCAGCCCACATCGGACTTACCCGCCTCAAGTTTGTCCTGTTCCGCCTGGCGTTTACGCAACTCAGCTTCATACATACGCGATTTCAACATCGTCATGGCCTCAGCCCGGTTTTTGTGTTGCGAACGGTCATTTTGGCACTGCACCACAATGCCGCTTGGGATATGGGTAATCCGCACCGCTGAATCTGTTTTATTGATGTGCTGGCCACCTGCTCCGCTGGCACGGTAAGTGTCGACACGCAAATCCGCCGGATTGATATCAATCTCGATCGAATCATCGACTTCCGGGTAAACAAATACGCTGGCAAACGAAGTGTGGCGCCCGCCAGAAGAATCAAAGGGGGATTTGCGTACCAGCCGGTGCACACCCGTTTCGGTACGTAAAAATCCATAAGCATATTCGCCATCCACCCGAATCGAGGCTGATTTCACACCCGCCACATCACCGTCTGATACTTCCAGTAATTCGGCCTTAAAGCCCTTGCGCTCGCAATACCGCAAATACTGGCGCAACAGCATGGATGCCCAATCGCAGGCTTCCGTACCGCCAGCACCCGATTGAATATCAATAAAACAATTGCTGGAATCCATCGGGTTAGAGAACATGCGTTTAAACTCCATGCCCGACACCTGCACGTCCAGCCGGTCCGTGTCTTCACCGACTGCAATCAGCGTGTCTTCATCATTTTCCTCGCGCGCCATGTCAAACAAATCACGCGTATCGGACAGATCTTGTGTGATCTGCTGAATATTGAGCACCACCGCCTCAAGCGATTTTTTCTCTTTGCCCAGGGACTGCGCGCGCTTGGGATCATTCCAGATGGCCGGATCTTCGCTTAATGCATTAACTTCCTCTAACCGCAACACCTGATTATCAAAGTCAAAGATACCTCCGTAATGCCGCTACCCTGTCTACCATGCCCACGAGCAAACCATCAATCTGATTGATCCGTTCCGCTTCCATTTTGCTCACACCTGTCTGTTACGAAACCGTGAATTATAACAGCATGAAGCCACTGAGCATATTGGGGAAATTGATATTTACAGCAATGCCTGTGCCAGCAGCAACCCGTATCGCCATGACGTCAAGCCTTGCATGCTTAACCAAAGCCATATATCCTGTCGGGTTAAGCGGGTTCGGTAATCGAAAATAATAAATGAACCGATGGTCAGCTTTTTTTGATCAATGACTAAAATCGAGTCCATACGTCACAAAAACTGACGATTGAATACCTGATTAAAGCGCCCAGCATACGTCACGAAAACTCAGGGGAGTCATATACTTTTATGGTTGAATTAAGCCTTCTACAACACATACTGACCATACTGTCGGGCACAATCATAGGCTTCGCCCTTGGTCTTATCGGCGGCGGCGGATCAATTCTGGCGGTCCCCCTGTTGTTGTATGTGGTGGGTTATCCCAATCCGCATGTGGTGATAGGCACGACGGCATTAGCCGTTTCAGCCAATGCTTATCTGGCCATGATCCCGCATGCACGCGCAGGCAATGTGCGCTGGCGGGCCGCCATCACTTTCGCCATACCCGGCGCGCTGGCCGCACTGGGCGGTGCGCTGCTGGGGAAGCTGGTAAACGGCCACAAATTATTGTTTCTGTTTGCACTGCTGATGCTGGCAGTCGCTTATTTCATGGTGCACCCGAGTGTGCAACGCTTGATGAAGCCGTCCCAACACGCTCCTGCACTCGAAAAAACGGCGCTACTCATTGGTGTTGGAACGGCCACAGGCGTGCTTGCCGGTTTTTTTGGGATAGGCGGCGGCTTTTTGATCGTGCCAGGGCTCATGCTGGCAACCGGAATGCCTATCCTCAATGCCATTGGCTCTTCACTGTTCTCAGTTGGCACTTTCGGACTGGCTACTGCACTCAGTTATGCCTGGTCCGGATTGCTTGATTGGGGAGTCGCCGCCTTGTACATCTTCGGTGGCGTCTTCGGTGGGTGGTTAGGCGTCAATCTCGCTACCCGTCTCGGGCATCACAAAAATATGTTAAATCGCATTTTTGCTTTCATTGTGATCGTCACTGCGGTGTATATGCTGTACCGCAATTTTAAAGCTTTCTATCATTAAACTCACATCAAGAAAGATCAAAAAACGGTAATTTTAAACTGGCGTATTAACAAATACGTGTTAACCAATACTTGGGCATTTTCATTCCATACACCCTTACCGCCGCAAGCGTAAATAAATTTCCGGCAATTTTTTCGGTAAATCATCAAGATGGGCCAGCACCATATAATGACCTTCACCAAATATTAACGGTAAATATTCGCTACCTGCCGCATCTAACGTGATGCAAAAGGGATGTACGCCCACATCCAAAGCCTCCTTAACCGCCATACGGGTATCTTCCTGCAAATAGCGCTCATCCCCCCCATCATCATAATCGGCAGGACGCCCATCTGACAAAATCAGCAGCAAACGACGTGATGCAGGCGCATCCTCAAACCCTGTCAGCGCATGACGAATGGCAGCACCCATACGGGTCGCCAACCGCCCGGACAGCCCGCCCAATACCGCTCTGGTGTGTGCGTTAAGTCGCTCATCAAACCCTTTAATCGTATAATAGCTTACATTATCACGGTATTTAGAGGCAAAACCAGCCAAACAATACGCATCTCCTACCGCTTCCATACTTTCGGCGAACAACAACATCCCTGCGCGAATTCTGTCCACCACGCGACCGCCTTCGGGACTGATTTGCATAATGGAAGTGGACAGGTCTGCCAGCAAAGTCACCGCCGTATCACGATGTTGAACACGGCGTTGCCGGTAGATATTGGCGGAGGGTGCCATGCCGGTACGGCGCTCCACTGACCATGTCACGCAGGCATCCAAATCCAGTTCATCGCCTTCAAATTGGCGTCGCTTTGGCGCGCTACGCAAAGGTTTTTGGGCACTCAATGCGCGTTTCAATCGTTTTAATACTGCGGCATACTGCACGGACAAACGGCCCGCTTCGGTCGCATCGGATTCAGTTAATTTTTTTTCCTGCACCCATGCCCATTGACGCTTGTAATGCTTGTCGCGGTAATCCCATTCCGGGTAAGGATGGCCTTTTTCACTGAATTCAAAACTACGCCCCTGCCCTTCTACGTGAGCGGGTTGCGGAATACCTACCCCAACACGGCCACCTGACCCGGCTGTTTTTTCGGGTGGAATTTCCATATCGGGGTCTTCACCTGCTGCATGTTGAGGCAAGGTGGTCGTTTTGGTATGTTCTTTTTGTTCGGAATCATCCGGCCTGGCCTGTACATCGTTGACTTCCGGTTTATGTTCCACCTCATCCAGGACCACTCGCGGATAAACCGGCTGCGCAGCATTGGGCGAGCGCCCCGGCAAATAAGCCCAAGCACGGTCTGCCAAGGCAATCGGGGGCAGCATTGCTGTACCATAGATCTGTTTTGCCGCAACAAAGGCATCAACAATGGTTGTCGTGCCACCCAGCAGGGGGCGCAACACTTCAAATTCTGTGTTATGTCCGGCGCCTTCTTCGAGCCAATGCAGACTGCGCTTTGCCCATTGCCAATAGATGCCTGCGGCACCCGTTGGTGCAGCAGAAGCATCGGTTGCCGCACGCAGCCGATGCAAGTAATTGGGAATCAACCGGCCAAGACTGGCATCCACACGCACGTCTTCGCACAAATCAAATATCAACTGGAATCGCACCATGTCTTCGCCAAATTGAGCGAACAAAGGGCGCCAGGTGATGCGTTGCGCACTGTCTAACGGTGGATGCTTCATGCCCACAGCTTGAAACAGCGCTTCAATATTGCGGCGCTCATAGGAATAAAAATGCAGATGCCCCGCGCTGTGCAGCACGGACAGCATGGCTTCTTCGCGCTCCGGCATGGCGCGCGGCAGATACAGCGCCTGCCCATCGGTTTCAACAAAAGCCCGGCCTTTGTCTGGCGACCAATCACTGTCCAACACCTCCAGCGTTTCACCGAACCACGCCAAAAGGATCAACTGAAACAGGCGGTGATGCTCGGCAAGACGAAACCCCGGCAAATGCTCCAGCAAGCTGTGCATACTTTCTTCCGATTCCAGCCGGAAATAAGCTTCACCCCGTAATCGTCCTGCCTGAAGAATATCTGCGCCACGCTTGGCCCATGCCTGCACGGCCTCAATTCCCAACAAATCACGGACGCGTACCGCTCCCGTTAAATAGGTGCCTAATGCCAAATGACGTTGTTCAAATAACATCACGCTGGGCAACACAACTTCTTCGATGCCTGCCAGGCCGTGTACTCCAGCAAACGTATTGATCGGACAGTTGAAATAAGCCGCGCCGGATTCCAAATGACGTGCGCACCAGTCCAAACCCAGATCCGACCAGCGCAACATACCCACTTCGCCCATTAAGGTGCAGGCTGCCGGCAATTGCTCCATAAATCCTGACACAGCTTTCCAGGAACCTCGCCAGGCGGTAAAACGCAGCGCTTGCCGAACCCAGGGTAAAATGCCCGGACAGGCCAATGCCGCTTGAGCGCTGCCGCGAATAAACACCTTGCCCGCGTCACGGTCATGCTCAAACATTTTTTTGCATGCCTGTAACCATGCCAGCGCAATGTCATCACCAGCACGCTGAATATCCGGCAAGGCTGCCAGGCTGTCACGATGCGCCACAAAGCTCATGGCTTCCATGTCGACCAGCAGTTGCTGGATAGCCGCCAGTGTATTGGCATCAAATTGATCTTGTTCGCCCATCATCGGCAATTACGAAAAATGCGCACGTACAATTTCCAGCAATGCCTCGCTGAGCTCCGCATCGTCAGTAATCGGGTTGATCAGTGCCACCTCACACGCCTCGACTGGATTAAGCCCCGCCGCCATCATGTTGGCGGCATACACCAGTGCACGGGTGGAAGTGGCTTCTTCCAGACCATGGTCCTTGAGCGTACGCGCACGTTGCCCCACTGCCACCAGAGGATTCAGCAGCACCTCGGGCAAATCCGGCACTTCGCTGCGCACAATGCTGCGCTCCACTTCGGCATTCGGGTAGTTAAAATTGATGCCGATAAAACGCTGCTTGGTCGAGGGTTTAAGGTCTTTTAACACGGTTTGATAACCCGGATTGTAAGAAATTACCAGCATAAAATCCTCGTGCGCCTCGATCTCCTGACCCTTTTTCTCCAGAGGCAATTGGCGACGATGGTCGGTGAGCGGGTGAATAATGACGGTGCTGTCTGTGCGTGCTTCCACAATCTCGTCCAAATAACAGATAGCACCAACTTTGACGGCGCGCGTCAACGGCCCGTCCTGCCACACCGTCCGATCACCTTCCAGCAAAAAACGACCAATCAGATCCGAACTGGTTAAATCTTCATGACAGGAAACAGTGACCAAAGGTCGCTTTAAACGCCAGGCCATATATTCCAAAAACCGGGTCTTGCCGCAACCAGTCGGGCCTTTGAGCATCACGGGCAAGCGCTTTTTCCATGCCGCCTCAAAGATTGCAATTTCATTGTGCTGCGCCTGATAAAACGGTGCGGCAGCGTCATCTTCCATGGGCGCTTGAACAATATCGCGCTCAACGCCCCGCAAACGGTTAAACAGTGTTTTCATACCATCTCCAGGCGGTTTTCACGCTCCGCACGCGATCTCATGAACAAATAAACATGCCTGACCGTCCGCACAGCCATTGCTTCTGGCTTCACTGGCAGCGCATCCTGTCGGTCCATTAACAAACAGTTTTGGTAAAAGACCAATTCACGGCAATTGTCACGGATCGTATTCCAGGACGGATCTCCCTTCACCAGAATTTTAAATGACTCAAGCAAATCATCCTGCTCAGCAGGCGGCTCGGTCTCACCGACATCCCTGATATAGGCAACGATCATGCCCTTAACCAGGCTCATAGACTCCCTCACCAAAGGTTCAAGCGGGGGCAATTCACCTGCAAGTAAAACACGTTCAAATTGGTTGATTGCCACATCGGCGCGATCAAAAGTTTCGATTAATGCGGAATGATTCATAAGATAGACTAGACCGGATGAAAGTTTAAGAATAAAATTACAGCGATGCAGTAGCGTTCGTTCACAACCAGATAAACATATCCATTTGGTTATTGACAAGCCTTTCGTGCACATAGAAGACTATTTTACTCAACTTTAGCCACCAACGGAATACCGATATGAAAAAGCTGGTCAAACTCGTCAAACTCAACAATCTGGAATACAACGCTAACCGCGATCCAGCCGTCTATCGTCGTTGTGCCAATGAAAATTTTCGCATTCAGGCTTTGATTGATAGCACTGGTAAGGTTGAATGCAGCTTAACCGATTCCAGCGGAAAATTACTCAACCAACAAAGTATTGATGCCCCGGGCACGTATACCCATGAAATTGGTTTTGCCACACCTGGCGTTCGCATCGTCACACTGACTATCAAGGGTCAAAGCCAAACCACCACTCAAGATTTACTGCTGGATGTCATGGAACACGCTTGGCACGGTTAAGCGCTCGTAAATCAAAAACGCACCAATCCGCCCACAGCTGCGCTTTGGCACCAGCATTTTCCAACAGTTGTTCGGGCGGCTCACTCAAAAACACAGGGCAAGATGCCTGGTAAGGCGATGCGCCGACATTTCCTGCAACCGGATTTGGCTGATCATGTTCAGATTGGCTGAGCTGTTGAAACAACTGTGGGCTACAGACCCATAGCCACTGGGGCCTTTTGATCTGCATCGCTGCGCCCAACTCAACTCGAATGAGCTCAAACTCTTGCTTCATACTTAAATGCAAGGCACGGAATATGTTGTCCAACAGCATGGCCACATTATCCACGGGTGTTTTTTCCAACACCATCCAGCCCGTCACGCCATCAATATCCGTCAGTTCCCGTACCATCCAGATAGGCTGAGGTACGACCTTTTTAGGCCGCAATTGCCACATGGGGGCAAGCTCAAGCACTTCAAGCGCAGCATCACTCAACATGATTTTATGTCCAAACACATCAACACCGCATCCTCGCGCCCCTGTTCGGCCGGATAATAATTTTTGCGCAGCCCGACCTGGATAAAACCCATACTGTCATACAAACGTCGTGCCACATGGTTAGACGGGCGCACCTCCAGCCACATTGAGGCATAACATTCTGCCCGTGAACAGGCAATCAAACGCCTTAACATTGCCCGACCATAGCCCCATCCCTGGCGGGATAATGTCACGGTCAAATTAAGCAAATGTATTTCGTCCAGCACAGACATCGCTACCGCATAAGCAACAATTTCACCGGCTTCCTCATACACGCAACAACGATTACCCGCCATCAGGGCACTCGAAAAATTGCCTGACGTCCACGGAAATGGGTAACAATCACGGTCAATTTCTGCGATATGCGGCACGTCTTCCTCGCTCATTGGACGTAATAAATACCGGGGAAACACGCGTTAACGCTCACAAATTTTCAAAGCCACCCGATCACGCACATACAAAGGCACTGCCAACTCAGGCGCAATACCACGTCCTGCGGCGAACTCCTGTGCAGCCAATCCCGCAACCACTTTTGCTTGTGGGAAAACGCCTGGCTCGATACCTAGCAAATGCTGGTTCAATCTGGTGACCAACTCATTTTCATACACCACAAAACCATTGCCACACCCCATCCAACCCCCTTCATCCGGCAGTGACACAGCGTCAGCACGGCAAACTCGCGGCGGAGACACTTCATGCCATCCCTGCAAGTCATGCTGATAACAAGCATAGTACACCTCACCCATGCGCGCGTCCAAGCAGGCCAATACCCGTTCAGCTTGTGTCGCCGCAGCCAAAGCCAGCAAACTGGAAATACCCACAACCGGCACACCCAGCCCAAACGCCAGGCCTTGCGCCACCGCACAAGCAATACGCAAACCCGTAAACGAACCCGGGCCGCTCGAAAACGCAATCGCATCCAGATCATCGAGCTCAAGCTTCGCTGCAGCCAGCACGTCCCGGCACTGCGGTAACAACAATTGCGAGTGTCGCTGACCTGCGTGCTCGCCCTGCTGGGTCAGAACGCCATCACGCCATAAAGCCGCTGAACAATATTCAGTCGAAGTTTCTAATGCAAGCACATTCATGAATGATTATCCCGGGAACACTAGTTGACCGCTTATTTATGATGACAAGAACCCTGACAGACCTGGCGATTCGCCGCTCCAAATGATGAAACAGTACAGTCGCCATGCCCGTTCCCCCTCACGCCATGCGCGCTTCCCTCAGGGGAGAGCCGGACAAAGGGGGTCTCACTGCGCGAGTTTCACGCTAACGATGTGCGACCAAATTTCGCCCGTCATCCGGCTGGCGAGAGCACCACGAGTTAATTCGGGGCAATTGATTCAACGTCTCTGCGGATCTGGCGAATGATTGGGTTAAAGTTCGCGCACCAGTCTGAATCCAAGATTGACATCCAGTTCATCGCGCAATCTCGGCCAACGTGCAGCACTCCGTGAAACCGCAGCAGGATCAAACCAGGATCCGCCTTTGGTCACAATACGCTCATTTTTACCTCGCGCAGGCACATCGTGCGCGTCTCGTGGCGTATGGGTGTGATCAGGGTGCCAGGGTGTTGTCGTGAGCTCCCAAACATTGCCATGCACATCATGCAAGCCCCACAGATTGGATGGTTTGCCACCCACTTCCGCTGCCCAATTCAAAGACGCGCACTGCGGAAAAAAAGGCCAGGAACGCTTTGCATTCGGCAATGGGAACATGGGTTTAAATGACACCTCTTTACAACTGACCGTGTCACCGAAATGAAATGGCCCACTGCTGCCAGCACGGGCAGCATATTCCCATTCCGCCTCGGTGGGCAGGCGGTATAACTTGCCTGTTTCGCGTTTCAGCCATGCTAAATAACGCTCGACATCAGCAGTTCGAACATTGACAATCGGTTCCCTCCCCTTTGGCCGGATTAACTCGCGCAACGAGAGAAAACCTGTCGCTTGAGCGAATTTTTCCCATTGCTCTGCGGTAACAGTGAAACGGCCTATCGCAAAAGCATGCGTCACTTGCACACGAAATTGGGGTGCTTCATTCACGTCATGCCCCACCTCCGTCGCGGGTGAACCGATTTCAAACCAGCCAGCAGGAATGACTGCCACTTCCGGTCCTTTGGATCCGTCTGCCAACAGGGTGTCGCTAAAATACACCGACACCCCTGCCGCATGGGCCGCTTCTTGCTGTGCTTGACGCAGACTCGCTGCATTCATTTCATGAACAAATCGCATGACGCAGAACATCCAGTTCAGATCAATGAAAGTTACGCAACATAGCGCGCCACACCGGCCATAATCTCAGCGTGAGCTGCCTCAACACCTTCCCATTCTTCAACTTTTACCCATTTCCCAGGCTCAAGATCCTTATAATGTTCGAAGAAGTGACTAATTTGCGCCAAAGTTAACGGGGATAAATCACGCACGCTTTTTACGTTTTGGTACAAAACACTCAATTTATCTACTGGCACGGCAACCAACTTGGCATCCACACCCGATTCATCACTCATTTTCAACATGCCGATGGTGCGACAACGCACCACCACACCCGGCATCAATGCAAAAGGGGTAATCACTAACACATCGACCGGATCACCATCTTCCGATAAAGTCTGTGGTATGTAACCATAATTGCA
>JAJYMO010000050.1 GCA_021786845.1 Pseudomonadota bacterium
GTGTCAGGCGATGTGGACACTTTAACCTCCTATGGAAATCATTGAGCGTTGCCTGCCTGTACTTTCAAATGTGTAGGTGCTCGCTTCCTGTTTTTGAGTGGTCGCCAGACGAATCAGGCCCAGCAAGTCTTCATCACTGCTGCCATCACGCAAGGTGGCGCGCAAATCAATCTCATGGTCGGCAGATAAACACGGGCGCAATTTTCCGTCAGACATCAAACGCAGACGATTGCAACTTTCACAAAAATGATTGGACATGGGTTCAATGAACCCCACTTTGCCTGGGGGACGACGCGGGGCGCTTTCATTCTCGCGCAGGGATTGTTCGTGGCTGGATTGTTGGTGTTTGGCACGCACGGGCATGTACCGCGCGGCTGAAGAACCTTGCCGTTCAGAGGTGTTAATTTCAAGACGGTCGATGATGTCAGCTCGGGCCAACAACTCAGAAATGGGGTAATACTGGCGTTGCCAGTCCATGCCTTCGCGCATCGGCATGAGTTCAATAAAACGCAGTTCAAGCTGTTCGCGAATGCTCCAGTCGATGAGCGAAGCCGCCTCGTGATCGTTAATGCCGCGCATGAGCACCGCATTGATGCGGATGGGCGTGAAACCCGCGTCCTGCGCGGCATGGATGCCCGCCAGCACTTCACTTAAACGTCCGCCGGTTAATTGCTCGAAAATTTGTGGATTTAAACTGTCCAGACTGATGTTGACACGGTGCAGCCCGGCTTCCCGCAAAGGGCGAGCAAATTTATCCAGTAATACCGCATTGGTGCTTAAAGCCAGATCGCGGATGCCTGGGACAGCGGCGATGCGCGCAATGGCGTCCACCAAGCCTTTGCGCACCAGGGGTTCGCCGCCTGTCAATCGAATTTTTTCTACCCCAAGCTGCGTCGCCATGCGCACGACGCGCTCAATCTCTTCAAAAGTGAGCAATTGCTCTCGTTCAACCGCATGGAAATCATCGCCGTTAGGTCGGCAATACGTGCAGCGCAGATTACAACGGTCCACCACGGAAATGCGCAGATAACCGATTTTCCGTCCAAACCCATCCGCGATGGGCGGCATTGCTTGCTGTGGGAGGAAGTGAATGGGGATGATGTTGCTCATGTACGTTCCAAAATATGGCGCAACTCTGGCAGACATGAGCCGCAACCTGTTCCGGCTTGGGTGCTGAGTCCGATGGCTTCGATGCTGGTGAGTTTGTTTTGGCGTATTGTGTTCAAAATGGTTTTTTCACCCACGCTGTGACAAGCGCAAATCATGCGCCCGGGATCTGCCCCATCCCTGGCTGGTCGGGCGGACAGCAAGTGCGCACGCTCACTGGTGGTGAGTGGTTCAGATTTAAACAAGTTGGCCAGCCACTCGCGTGCAGGTAAATGGTGGTCGGCAGCAAGAAAGAATACCGCTTGCAATTGTCCGTCAACCAGACAGGCCGCACGATAACGGCCTGTGGCATCATCGCGGTATTCTAACCAGTCGGCGGAAAGGTTTAAAATATCATGCGCCCAGTCACTCCACAAAGCAGGGTGATGACCGCCCGCCAGTTCGTAGCGCCAGTATGCACCACAGCATGCGGCAGCGCAATAGCGGGTGTCGTCAAAGTGTAACGGAGTACGGCTCAGCACAAAGCCCTGCCATGCAGGGTGAAAAGCGGTGATGCATACGGGGGTGTGTTTGGATTCCGGTTGGCCGGAAATGGGATCTGTAATCGGTGCTACCAAAGCATCCACCCGTGCGGCCTGCGCAAACACATCGCTCCAGTGGATCGGGACAAACAGCGAGCCGTGACGTTGGTCTTCGCTGATGCGGACACGGGCCAACATGCTGCCGTGTCGGCTGTTGAGTTGTGCCAAGCTGCCATCTTCCAGTTGTTTTGCGCAGGCATCTGCAGCATGAATTTCGACAAATGGCTCCCAGTAATGCGTATTCAAACGCGGTACTTTGCTGGTGCGCGTCATGGTGTGCCATTGGTCGCGTATGCGTCCGGTATTCAGTACAAAAGGAAATTCGGCATCAGTGGCTTGAGCGGGTCGGCGGGGTGTGATGGCCAACATTCGGGCTTTGCCGCTGGGGGTAAAGAATTGACCGTCCGTAAACAAGCGCGGGGTGCCTTGCGGATGCGCCGCATTCACCGGCCATTGTATCGGCTGTAGTGCATCGTAGTCGTCGTCGCTCAAATCAGTGAAGGCGCTGATGTCAAAGGTGCGTTGGGCATGATTTTCGAAACCGGACAGGCTGGCGTGCTCACGGAAAATTTGCGCGACACGCGTGTAAGGGAAATCCGCAGCCCAGCCCATGCGTTGCGCCACCTGGCTGATGATCCACCAGTCAGGTTGGGCCTCGCCTGCAGGAGGTAAAAAGGCACGTTGTCGTGAAATACGGCGTTCAGAATTGGTTACCGTGCCCCGTTTTTCGCCCCAACCCATCGCGGGCAGCAAAATATTGGCACAGGCGGTGGTGTCCGTGTGGCGTACACAGTCTGAGACCACCACGCACGCGCAGGATTGCAGCGCGCGTCGCACCTGGTCGGCATCGGGCAGGCTGACTGCCGGATTGGTGCCCATAATCCATATCGCTTTGATTTTTCCGCCGGCAAGCGCCTGAAACATCTCGACCGCTTTGAGACCTGGCTTCTGTGCGATGCGGGGGGCATTCCAGAACCGCGATACGGTGTCGATGTGGCCGGGATCAGTAAAATTCATGTGCGCAGCCAGTTGATTGGCCAACCCGCCCACCTCACGACCACCCATGGCATTGGGTTGTCCGGTAATGGAGAACGGGCCCATGCCCGGTTTGCCGATGCGCCCGGTTGCCAGATGCAGGTTAATCAAAGCATTGGCTTTATCGACACCACTGGAAGATTGATTGATGCCCTGGGAAAAAATACTGACGGTGCGTTCAGTGCGCAAAAACAGGCGAAAAAATTCACTGACACTGCTTTCCGGCACGCCGCAATTGAGCGCCACTTCAGGGATGCTTCCCGCCAGCCGTGCGGCGTGTAATGCGGCAGAAAACCCCTCGACATGGGCTTCGATGTAGGGCAGGTTCAGTGCGTCTTCACGCCGCAAGTAATTCAGCAAGCCATTGAACAGAAAGCCGTCCGAACCAGGCAAAATAGCCAGATGCAAGTCGGCAATGTCACAGGTGGCGGTGCGGCGCGGGTCGATGACCACCACGCGCAGGCCGGGCCGCATTTTTTTGGCGGCCGCCAGGCGTTGATAAAGAACGGGGTGTGCCCAAGCGTAATTGGAACCGGCCAGCACCACCAAATCAGCCGTTTCCATGTCTTCGTAGCTGACCGGTACCGCATCGGCACCAAAAGCGCGTTGGTGTGCAGCCACCGCAGTGGACATGCACAGCCGGGAATTGGTATCGATATTGCCGCTGCCGATAAAACCTTTCATCAACTTGTTGGCAACGTAATAATCTTCTGTCAGGAGCTGTCCTGAAACGTAAAAGGCGACCGCATCCGGGCCGTGTTCTGCGATGATTCGCTGAAATGTGCGGGCAACCTTCGATAAGGCCGCATCCCAAGTGGCGCGTTCCCCGTTGATGATCGGGTACAACAGACGGTCATCATTGTCCAGTGTGTCAGCCAGCGCCGCACCTTTGGAGCACAGTTTGCCAAAATTTGCCGGGTGCTGATCATCGGCTTTTAACTGGTATCCTTTGGCAACAGGCGTCATGATCACACCGCAGCCCACACCGCAGTAGGGGCAAGTAGTATGTATCTGCGTGGAGGGTCTGATTGCGTTCATTTTTTATCTGGCAGTTGCAGTAGCAGTTCGCCATGTTCCAATTTGACATTGTAGCGGTGCGCGCAACCTGTATCCGGTGCGACTGCCTCGCCATTCTCCAGACTGATGACCCAGCTGTGCAAAGGGCAGGTGACACGGTGGCCATGTACGATGCCTTGTGCCAACGGCCCGTTTTTGTGCGGGCAGCGGTTGTTCAGTGCAAACACCTGATCATCAATGGTGCGAAATACCGCGATTTCACCGTGAGGCGTGGTCACGGTTCTGGCGCCCTGGCGCGGAATGTCTTCCAGTTTCCCTATTTGTATCCAGTTCAATGTGTTCACCTTTTGCTTATTTAATATCCGGGTTAATCATGCCGTTGTCCAGATGAGTACCATCCTGGCATGTGGTTTAATTGGCCATTTCGGCAACGGCCATCAACGGTACATATTCCGCCGCATCCTTGCCTTCGGCGCGCGCTTTCCACGGATCAATTTGTGCCGAGGTTTGGGATTGCAGAAAGCGGGCATACAGTTCCGCGCGCATGCTCGCATCATCCACCACACGCTGTTTGATGTGGGTCAAGCCGGTGCGTTCTATCCACGGGGCGGTGCGCTCCAGGTAATGGGCATCTTCGCGGTACAGTTGCATGAATGCGCCGCAGTATTCCAGCACTTCGGCCTCAGTGCTTACTTTACACAGAAAATCGGTCACGCGTACTTTGATGCCGCCGTTGCCGCCGACATGAAGTTCATAGCCGGAATCCACACACACCACGCCAAAATCCTTGATGGTGGCCTCCGCACAATTGCGCGGGCAACCGGACACGGCAATTTTGAACTTGTGCGGCGTCCAGGAACCCCAGGTTTCTTTCTCCATTTGGATGCCCAAGCCAGTCGAATCCTGTGTCCCGAAACGGCACCATTCTGAACCGACGCAGGTTTTAACGGTACGCAACGCCTTGCCATAGGCATGACCGGAAACGAAGCCCGCCGCAACCAGATCCCCCCACATTTTGGGCAAATTTTCTTTGGTGACGCCCAGTAAATCCAGACGCTGTCCACCGGTGAATTTAACGGTGGGGACTTCATATTTGTCAGCGATGTCGGCAATGGCGCGCAATTCGGCCGGTGAAGTTACACCGCCCCAAATACGCGGTATCACTGAGTAGGTGCCATCTTTTTGGATATTGGCATGAACACGCTCATTGATAAAACGTGAATGGCTGTCATCTTGGTAAGTGTCTGGCGCGGCAGCCAGCAGGTAAAAATTCAGTGCCGGACGACAGCTTGCGCAGCCATCGGGTGTTTTCCAGTTCAGTGTCTGCATCAGTTGCGGCATCGATTCAAGCGAGTGTTTGCTGATCGCGGCGCGAACATCGTCATGCGACAATTCAGTACAAGGGCACATGGGTTTTTTGTTGGGCGAGGCAGAATAATCGCCGCCCAACGTATTGGCCAGCAAGGCTTCCACCAGGCCGGTACACGAGCCGCAAGAGCTGGAAGCTTTGGTGTGGGCGCGCACTTCTTCAATGGTGAACAATTTTTTCTCAATGATGGCTTTAACGATCATGCCCTTGTTGATGCCGTTGCAACCGCATATTTCCGCACTGTCGGCCATATTCATCACGCTGGCTGCACCGGAGCGGCCCGAATCACCCAAATGTGCCTGACCAAACAAGATGTGTTCACGGAATTCGGAAACATCCGTGCCATCGCGTAACATTTGGAAGTACCATGGCCCGTCCACGGTATCGCCGTACATCACGGCACCTCGCAACCTATTGTCGCGCAAAATTAATTTTTTATACACACCGCGAGATGTGTCCTGTAGCAGCAGTTCTTCATCCCCTTCAGCGGCGTGGAAATCTCCCGCAGAAAACAAATCAATCCCTGTTACCTTGAGCTTGGTAGAAACCAGTGAACCTTCATAGCGCATCCGTCCAAATTCTGCCAAATGGTTGGCCGCCACCTTGGCTTGCTCAAACAACGGGGCAACCAGGCCATAAGTTTGCCCGCGATGTTGCACGCACTCACCGACAGAATAAATTTTTGGATCGAAGGTTTGCATGGTGTCATTGACCACAATACCCCGTTCGCAGTAAATCCCGGCCGACTTGGCCAGCGCGATGCTGGGGCGAATGCCAACGGTCATGACCACCAAATCCGCGTCGATTTCCAGCCCATTCTTGAAGCGCAATCCGGTGACATGCTGCTCGCCCAGGATGGCTTCCGTTTGGTGTGTCAGGTAAAAATTCAAGCCGCGCTTCCGGAGTTCTGCGGTCAACAAGTCGCCGCCTGCTTTGTCCAGTTGGCGCTCCATTAACCAATCATTGATGTGCACCACAGAAACCTCCATCCCGCGCAGGGACAGGCCATTGGCCGCCTCCAAACCGAGCAGGCCGCCGCCAATCACGACCGCGCGTTTACCCGTTTGTGCCGCAGCCAGCATCGCTTCAACATCCTGAATGCTGCGGTAAGCCACCACACCGGGCAGATCTATGCCGGGTACAGGCAGCATGAAAGGGATAGAACCGGTGGCGATTAACAGGCGGTCATAGGGCGCACTTAAACCATCATCGGTACTCACCACACATTGTTTGCGGTGGATTTTGGTCACCGGTTTTCCGGTGTGCAGGGTGATATGATTTTCCTGGTACCAGCCCCAGTCATTGAGTACCGTTTCCTGAAATGTCATCTCACCTGACAATACGGGGGAGAGCAGAATGCGGTTGTAATTGGGCTGCGGTTCCGCGCCGAATACCGTGATGTCGTATTCGTCAGGCGACATCTTGATCAACTCTTCTACAGTGCGGATGCCCGCCATGCCATTGCCGATTACAACCAGCCTTGTTTTTTTGATAGCCATCATTTCATCCTCGAAAAAAAAAGACGCCGCCCGGTTTTGGTGTGAATTGAAAAAACACGGCTTGTGTTCTTTCAACGCATACCTCTACTGGGTCGACGTCTTTGTCGGTGAGTTAAATTTCCCCCCGCCATTGGGTAGGAAGTTTACGCATACACTTAAGTAAAAAGCATTTTACGTGCCAACATTTTAGTTGACGCGTTATTTCTTGCGATTTCTTATGTAAATCAATCGGATTTTCCAGATTACACAAACCGGTGACAAGATGATGCGTGCTGTCCCGTCGGGTATACGTTGCGCTTATGCGCCGATATGGTGCATCGAAATGCCTGGTTGGCACCAAAACCACACTGACCAAGTTTTAGTTTGGAATGATGGTTACCGGTTATCTGCGTTTCAGGGTTGAAAATGAATAAAAGTGATTCCGCAGTATGATGTGAAAACGATGGCTCTCAACCTGGCTTGGAACAAAGAGGGTGGTTTGTTTTGTGCCATCAAGGGGCATTGAAGCAGTAAGGAAATTGCCGCGCGGGAAGTCTGATCTACACTCAACAGCCGACATTCATGGGAGAATGTACAGCGACGGTTAATCGGCCTAAGGGGTCATCCGACCAACCTTGTTCAGATGTCCGCAACCGAGACTGACCAGACCGTCAAGGTCGAATAACTGATCGACTGCTTTGATTTCAGACAGCAGACCGTCAAACTAAGAAAATACGCCAGCCTGAATGCCTGTTGGTAACCCATAGGGGTCATCAAGGATGCTCAATGTAAGGCACGTTGCCTATTTTCTCACAGGTTGCCCACGCCGCCATCAACCTGTAGTTCCGTGCCGACGACAAAACTGGACTCGTCAGAAGCCAGGAATACGGCCGCCATAGCCAATTCCCACGGCGTTCCCATGCGGCCGATAGGAACGAGGTCTTTGATCTGCCCTCGCAAGGCTTCCTCCTGTTGCGGCGGCAGACCTAGCTTGCCCAGCGCAGGCGTCTCGGTCGGACCTGGACTCAAGCCATTGACTCGGATGCCACGTGACCACAGTTCACCCGATAGGGTGCGTGCCAGCGAGAGCAACCCCGCCTTGCTCGCGGCATAGGCGCTGCTTTGCGGTAGGCCAATGTGCGCACTGACCGAGCCGCACAGGATCACAGACGACGGATTCGCCAGCAAGGGCAACAAGGACTGGACAAGGAAGAACGGGCCCTTGAGGTTGATGCCCATGAGCCGGTCATAAGCGGCTTCGTCCCAATCCTGCAACGGGCGGTGGGTTACGTCGCCAGCGTTCGCATACAGCACATCGAGGCGCGGCCACTGCTGGGCAATCCGTTCCGCCAACGCGCGCTGACCGGCGATGTCGCCGGCATCGCTCTGGAGCAACAACACCGAGTCGCCCAGTTCCAAGCCCGCAGCCGCCAGGGCGGATTCGCTGCGCCCGGTGATCGCTACCGTGGCACCTTCTGCCAAGAACTGGCGCGCGGTTTCCAGCCCGATGCCGCTGGTGCCTCCCGTGATAAGTGCGTATTTGTCTTGAAGTCGTGACATACCGTGTTCTCCTGAAAAAGTTGAAAGAGGCATTGTCCAATTAATAGTATACTTTGCATAGTAGGCACCTTATGGATACTAAAGGAGGAAATGGATAGCTATGACAGTTCTAAAGAAAACGCGGCTGCAAGTAATTTCTGATGAAAACCGCCCCACCGAACGCTGCCCGATGGTGGACTTCGTGAACCTGATCTCCGGCAAGTGGGCCATCCCCATCCTGTACCGGCTGATCGTCATTGATGCACCCGTGCGTTTCAGCGATCTTCAGCGAGCAGTGGCTCCGATCACGCAGAAGGAACTGACCCGACAACTGCGCTTGTTCGAGCAACGAGGGCTGGTTTTCCGCACGGTCTACGCCGAAGTACCGCCACGGGTGGAATATGAAGTTACCGAGTTGGGCAAGACGTTACGGGCCACATTAGACTCCCTGGCCGACTGGATGCGGGTCCATTGGGATCGGTTGATGCGCGAGTGAAGGGAACACAAAGCACGGGTTTGGGTCTAGCTAATTCTCATCCATAAACACCCCGAAGTAATGAGGAAGGTGAAGGGGAAGAACACCACTCCAGAGCCAACTAGCCATTTCTTTGGTCTTTTCTTTCCTGCTCGGCATTGTCGTCAGACTTGGCACAGACTGATGTAAGAAGAACCAAACATCCCAAAGCAATACATGCGATTCGTTTCATACTGCCACTTTTCAGTGCTGAAACTCATAATTGGAGGATGTCTGCGACCGTCCGAAACTGGCCGACTGCTGCCTGAGAGGCATTCTACTCGCCAGCGGCCGCTGTACTACTGGCACCAGCCGTTCAAGCTCCGCCCCGTGACAGTCGGCTGATGGCACAATAGCGGTCATATTAGCACAACAGCATGAAAGACCACATAGGCCGCTTAACCGTCACCGCACATTCTCTCATGAATGTCGGCTGTTTGGTGTAGATCCGACTTTCGGCGTGACGGGCAACTACTTACGGTAGGCGGGGGTGAGATACTTCATTGAATGGGGAATTATCTCAACTATCCTGGAAGTTACCGGCTTTGTCACAGAAGAAACCCGACACTCTACTATCAACTGATATATAATAAACAATCAGTTGATAAAGGAGAAAAAGCATGACTACTGTCTCTATAGATGATTTCCAAAAATGGCGTTCATCAGTTGCTGATTCTGATGCTGGAACAAGGATTAACTTAATCCGTAAAGGTATCAGCTCTCACGTTTTGGTTACTGCGAGCGAGTATTTCAATATGCCTCGCGCGCAATTCGCCAAAATAATAGGCATGTCCCCAGCGACTGCGGAACGCAAAATAAAAAGTCATTCGTTACTTGGGCCTGTTGAGTCTGAACGATTGGAGCGGCTTGCAATTATTGAGGTTACAGCGGAAAAAGTTTTTGGTAATGCAGACCAGGCGAAAATGTGGTTGTTGCGGAAAAATCTTGTTTTTGGCGATGACACGCCGCTTTCAATGCTGGATACAGAAACAGGTGCAGGTGAGGTGAAAAAAGTGCTCGCCTCGATTGCTTATGGCGGCGCTGTTTGATGCATGCGTGGCGTATTGCAAAAAAACAGTTCGCACTTGATCGACAAGGAAGCGGTGCAAGACTTGCTGGCGGACGCTGGAATAATCCTGGTGTAGCGGTTGTGTATGCCGGTATGACGCCAGAGATTACCGCCATGGAAAAACTGGTGCACACTGGAGATATTCTTCCATCCGAACTTGTATTGGTGAGGTTTGCTCTTCCAGATATAAAAAGCCTGTATCGTTCCTGTGAAGTTGAGGATTTGCCTAAAGGCTGGGATGCTTTGCCGGGATCATCATCAGCAGTAAATATTGGAGACTCATTCGTTATGGAGGGTAATTTTTTAGGGATGATCATTCCATCAGCCGTGATGCCTGAAGCAAAAAACATCATTCTTAATCCAAATCACAAAGCCTTTGCAAGTGTCAGTATGAATGTCATTCGGCCATTTGAATTCGATTCTCGATTGCTTAATCAATTAAGGCGTATTTGAATGACTAAGCGTTTTTCAGACTTATGCTTAAAATTCTCACCGGAATCGAGAGGGTGTTCCGCACACGCACAAAAGGGGACGCTCCTCACAAAAGGGCACAAAAGGGCACAAAAGGGGACGCTACCTTTTATCCAAATCCAAGCGTTATATCAGCTCTTTTATCAGCTCGGGATGTTTATCCAATAGTTTGAATAAATTGATGACCGCTGCCACTGGTTTGGCCTGACCATTCTCATAGCGAGAAAAGGCGTTTTTACCACCTCCAGCCAATTGGGCAGCTTGAGCTTGGGTAAGCTTTAACCGCTTGCGAATCCCTTCCAGTTGACTGGCCTCCTGACGATCTACTTGATCGCGAAACGCCAGCCAAGCCACTTCTTCCGCAGCATCGAAGCTTACAATTGCCTCATCACATTGGTCACAAAAAGCGCCATGCATTTGCGACTGGTACGTGTGTCCTTTATATTCTTGTGTGACGATCTTGCTGTCATCGTGCAATATTCCTACTGCACAACTTGGACACCTCTGCCCAGTCAGGTTGTTGTTCATCTCAACGCTCCTTAAATGAAATTACAACATATTCACCCAGTAGCTGAAATTTGATATAAAGCACAGTCTCCTGCCATTCAGCGTGATACACATCTTGCCATGCACGATGATCTGAGTTGGTTGTCATGCTTTTATAAAAATTTACGGCTGTTAAATTTTGCACCACACTCCATGTATCTGTTTGTGACATACCCGACGCACGAATACCCTTCAGTGCCGAAAGTGTCAGGTGCATTGCTTTCGGCGAATCCATTTGGACTTGAATGGATTTGAGTAGGTAATGTGGCTTGCTTTTCTCCATGAGTTGATTATTACCCTAATAGGGTAATTTGTCAAAATATATCTGCTCGAGGATCCCGAAATGTGAATAGCCGAAATGATTTGGAACAGGGATGAGCTGATCACATCGAACTCAACTCATGCGCCAGAATAATTGCTTCGGCAATTTCAGCCATTCGCTTCCCCTTGCTCATCGCCATGTTGCGCATTCGTTTATAAGCTTCCGCCTCGCCAAGGTCGTGGTTCAGCATCAAAATGCCTTTGGCCTGATCCACCAACTTCCGGTCTGCCAACTGACCTTTTATTTCCTTTAACTCGTCACGCAAACGCTTGTGTTCGGCAAAACGCGCGGCGGCCACCTGAATGATTCCGTTCAAGTCTTCGCCTTGTATTTCATGTGATACGTAGGCGCTGACCCCGGCGCGCATCGCAGCCATAATGCTTTCACTGTCTTTTTGTGCACCCAGTACGACCACCGGTTTTTCCAGGGTTTTGGACATCAGGCTGATTTGCTCCAGTGTGTCCCGCCCTGGTGCATTGGCGTCCACGATAATGACATCAGCAGAAGCGGCCTGTATCGAGTGTTCATCGACTTGTTCCCAGCTCAACACGCCAATGACATCGTATTCAGCCAGTTCAAGACTGGCTTTCAACCATGCGGCACGATCATGCAAGTCATCAATGATCAGTATGCGTTTCAATGGGCATCCCTCATTTCCATTTGTGACGGGGAAGGTGAAATGGTATTTTTTATCATGCGCTGATACTAAAGCCAGCGGCATATTCATTTGGATTGCTGCCATCCCACACTTTGCCGTCCATCAACCTGGATGTGCGCATCAATGTCTTCGGTACAGGCACTTTTATCTGGGAAGCAGCCTGTTGATATAATTCAATCTGGTTGATTTGCCTGGCAACCGCCAGATAATCCGGATCTTCCTTCAATAAGCCCCAACGTTTGTGCTGGGTTAAAAACCACATTCCATCAGATAAATAGGGGAAATTCACCGCACCTTCGTTGTAAAATTTCATGTAATGGGGATCATGCCATTGGCGCCCCAAACCATCTTCATATTCCCCCGCCATGCGCCGATCGATCACCTCTACCGGGCAGTCAAGGTGCGCCCTGGCAGCAATAATTTCCGATACCTGATGCCGATTCGACATCACGTCGATATAACGCGATGCTTCGAGTAGCGCCATGATCAACGCACGGGAGGTGTTGGGATATTTTTGCGAAAATTCAGCCGTGCAACCCAAAACTTTTTCGGGATGGTCCGGCCAAATATCCTGAGTGGTCGCGGCAGTAAAGCCGATTTTGTCGTAAATGGCACGATTATTCCAGGGCTCGCCGACACAAAACCCATCTATATGCGCCATACGCATTTGAGCCACCATCAGCGGTGGCGGCACGGTAATCATTTTGACGTCATTCAGTGGGTGGATGCCGTAATTTGCCAACCAGTAATACAACCACATCGCATGGGTGCCTGTGGGGAACGTTTGCGCAAAGGTGTAATCCCGTTTTTCGCTGTCCAAAAGCTTTTTAAGCGCATTGCCCTCCGTTACCCCCTTGTCTTTGAGCTGATTGGACAGAGTAATGCCCTGCCCGTTGTTGCTCAGCGTCATCAGTACGGACATGTCCTTTTTCTGCCCCCCTATGCCCATGTGTACGCCATAAATCAAACCGTACAGTACATGCGCCGCATGCAGCGTGCCATTGAGCAGCTTGTCGCGCACACCAGACCAGGACGCTTCTTTTGACAAGACAATCTTGATGCCAAATTTTTCATCGAATTTCATCACCGAAGCAATCACGACTGAGGCGCAGTCAGTCAGTGGCATGTATCCCACCCTGACTTCTTTCACCTCGGGCGCGTCAGAACCGCCCACCCATGAACCAGATTGGGTTTTCGCTGATGCATCTGGCGTTAAAATTGTACTGTCTTGATTCATTGTTCAATACTTTCGGTTTTTTATTGAGGCCTTTGCAGGATGGCTGCGCTCGCCACTTCGTGAGAAGCCTTCTGGTTATTTCACCAATAACAGAAGCAGCAAAAGGATATTGACCGCCAGCGAACATGCCGCAACCAGTTTAATCCCAAAAGTTGGGTCGCGCTTAAGTAGCGGCGAACGGCGCGCAACGCGCAGCGGTCGCTGTGCACCCCGTTCGAGCGCCAGCAAAAATTCCTCGGCAGTTTCAAAACGCTCAACAGGCGTGCGGGCCACCGCCTTGAGCATCACTGATTCCAGCCAATCCGGAATGTCAGGACGGTAGCGTGTCGGCGGGACTGGATCGCTAAAACGCGGCGTTTGAAAAGCTTCGATTTCACCGTAAGGGTATTTGCGCGTCAACAGATGATACAACGTAACGCCTGTCGCATACAGATCGCTGGATTCATTGGCCGCCGTGCCTGTAAACAGCTCAGGCGCCATAAAGGAAGGGGTGCCAGGATTATTGATCTCATTAAAACTTTCCTCTGCGTCCAGTCCATCGGAGGCGGCAACACCCAGGTCAAGTACCCGCAAATGCCCATCTGCACCCAGATGTAGATTATCGGGTTTAATGTCTCGATGAATGATGCCGAGCCGATGCAGAATGACCACCGCCCGAAGCAGGTGAGTGGTCAGGTCAACCGCCTCAATGGACGTAAATCTGCGTCCCATTTCCAAATGGCGTGCCAGTGTGGCGCCTTCATGCCAGGTGGTCAGATAGTAGAGATGAGTGCGTTGTGGCCAATTGATCACTTGCGGGAAATCGGCACTGACAACGCGGCGCGCCAGCCATTCTTCATACGCAAGGGCTGCGATATCCGCTGTATCTGCATCGACATGCAGCGTTTTCAGTACATAATTTTGACCGTTGTGCGGGTCGCGTACACGATAAAGTATTGTCACGCGCGAATCATGAATTATTTCAATAATTTCAAGTTTATCAATGTGTTGCGAAGATTTTAAGCGTGCTGGCAAAGGTAATGCACTGATATTTGCCACGTTGTCGCGAAGACTCTCGGTGGGGAGTTGCAATACCTTGCATACCAGTGCGGTACAGTTATCGTGGCTGCCGGCATCGAGCGCTGTCAGCGTGATGTGCGCCGCCATGTCCTCAGCGCTTTCGGAAGATGACAACATCTGAGCGAGTTTAGTCTCATTCAGTACGTTCCAAACCCCATCGCTGGCAAGTAAAAACAGATCGTCTTCTTCAAGCTTGCCATCAATCAAATCAATGGATAAATGGGCGTCCAATCCGACGGCTCTGGACAGCACATTGTTGAGTTCAGGGTGTTCCCACACATGATCGCTGGTCAGCAAGGATATATGCCCATTTCGCAAACGATAAATGCGCGTATCGCCGATGTGTGCAATCACATAGCGCCGACCGCGCAATACGATGGCGGAAAGCGTCGTAGCCATGCCAGCCGTTTCCCGGGCGCGACGACTGTGCGAATACAACCAGCGATTGAGGGAAATAATGAGCTTTTCCAGGGATTGCGGAATGCTCCAGGTGTCGGGCGTGGAATAGTAATCCGCCAGCAGGTTGCGTACACAATATTCGGCAGCTTCCCGTCCATTGGCATGACCCCCTACGCCATCAGCCACCGCCAGCAAGACGCCTTTGTTTTCCAGCGCGGCACCATCCGGGATCGCGCCCGCACAATAATCTTCATTAATCGGGCGCAATCCGGCCAGCGAGGTATGACCAAGATTAATTTGCAGAGAGGGTCTGGACATTGAGAAAGGTCATCACATTAAATTTTTGCGTTAGTCAAATGTGCCGCACCCCATGTGGTACGCCAGCGTTTTTTCACCCCGGTCAATCCGGCTAGCGCGATTACCGCCAGTGCTGCAAAAATCAGAAATCCTGACTGGTAACTACCGGTGATTTGTTTGAAAAACCCCAGGCTGGAAGCCAGATAGAAACCACCCACACCGCCAGCCATGCCCACTATGCCTGTCATGACGGCAATTTCCTTGCGGAAACGTTGGGGCACCAACTGGAAGACAGCACCGTTGCCCATACCCAAACACAGCATAGCCAGCATGAATAAGGCTAATGCACCCCAAACACTGCCTGGCGCAAGGCTCACTGCGGCGAGAAAAGCCGCCGCCAGCGCGTACATTCCAGTGAGGGATTTTACGCCTCCAATGCGGTCAGCGACATTACCCCCGATGGGGCGTACGATTGAACCTGCGAATACACAGGCGGCAGTGAAGAAACCGGCTGTTTTGGCATCCAGACCATATTGCGTATTGAAATAAATGGGCAGTGATGAGGCCAATCCTACAAAACCACCAAAGGTGACCGAATAAAAAAACATGAACCACCACGCATCCTTGTCTTTCAATACAGAGATATATTCCGCCAGTGATTTTGGCGCGGGTGATTCAGGCGCATCTTTTGCCAAAAGCATATAGATGACAAAGGCAGGAATAAGAGGGATGAGTGCAATGCCAAACACATTGGTCCAACCATAAGCGACAGCGAGGCTCGGTGTAATCAACGCGGCAAAGGCAGTACCTGTATTGCCTGCGCCCGCAATGCCCATTGCCGTGCCCTGGTGTTCGGCAGGATACCAGCGCGAAGCCAATGGCAACGCTACGGCAAAGGACGCGCCGGCTACCCCCAGAAATATGCCGAGGATCAGCACTTGGTGGTAGGAATGTATGCCCGCACGCCAGGCGACAAACAGCGCTATGATAACAATCAGTTGTCCGATTGCACCAGCCAGTTTCGGCTTGAGTTGATCGACCAGCAATCCCATGACAACCCGCAGGATCGCACCGGACAAAATTGGCGTCGCTACCATCATGCCTTTTTGCATGGGGGATAAGTGTAAACTGGCGGCAATTTGTACGCCAAGCGGTCCGAGTAAAACCCAAACCATAAAAGCCAGATCGAAATAGAGGAATGCTGAAAATAAAGTGGGCGTGTGCCCTGCCTTTAAAAAACTGATTTTAGCCATGATGAATCTCCCTTGTGTGGAAATGGCGTGTACGTGAGGAAAAAGTTTGGCTGCAAGCCATCAAAAGTTGTATTGCAACATAAAGCGATTTTCCACAAAAGACGATCCCAGTAATGGGACATCATGCTCAATGCCCAAACGATTCCGTATGCTTAACGCTTTGAGCGTGCCACTGAAATGCCATGTGGCATCAAGCATGTATGCCCGCACAGGTGCAATACCTGCTTCGGTGTAATACTCGGATACCGTGGGTATGAGATCCATCTGGGCAACGGGGTGTAAAGTACCCCCCAACATCCAAGCGCTGCCTGGCGCACGTGCCGACACCAAACCATAATTCATCACCGTGGTGTACAGGGGGTCTGTGTTATAGATTTGGGTATAAGGGGAGAATAAATTACCGTTATAGACAGTGGGTGGCGTGCCAGTAACATTGATTGCGCCTGTACTGGGTAACAGGTTGTAGGCCACAAATACATTACCCAAATGGTGGTCTAAATTCATACCCAGTTTTAACCCATACACTTGCGCATTGATATGGCCGACTTCCGCGTTGCCATCACTTGTTTCATTTACATATTGACCCTCTGCAAACCAGGTGCGACCCGCAAAATTGGGGTTGTAACCACCCTCCAGATAAGTCATCTGTGCCAGATTGTTCCATTGATACAGCCACGCTGCGAGATTCAGCTTTTTATCTGCATAGGTCACGCCTGCATCGGTGGCGCCACCACTTTGTCCTGAAGCATATTGTGGTAAATAGCTTAACTTATCATAGGGCAACACAGCGATGCTGGATGGCGAGAATGCGGCATCGGTACGTTGTTTATACTGAAAAATACGATCGATGGACAGTTGCGCACCCGTTGAACCCAGGCTGATTTGCGTACTGACGCCCTCAAACAGATTGGGGATCATAAACCCGTCACTGGAACTTACCCATGGGTTGTTAATCAGTTCATTGCCGCCGCGTATCATGAAACCGGATTGCTGATATTGTAGATATGCTTCGCCCAGAGTATTTAAAGTGGGGTTATTCCCCATTAAAGCTGAATACAGATAGGGTTGGTTATAACTGGCAGGATAACCCGGTACCCGCGTGTAATTATTCAGACCCACATCGTAGGCAGAATACAGCGCAGCAGCAGCAGAAATGCCATCCCAACTGGCAGTTTCCAGTTTCACCTTGCCGCCCACAGAGAACGCATTATTGTCCAGAAATTTTGGCGGACCGCTGTTGGAATTTGTACCCGCATAATCACGGCTAAAGTTATATGCCCGGACATCTCCCGATACATCCCCATTGCTTAACCAGTCAGTAAAATTCGTCGATTCAGTTGCATTGGCATTGGCATGCTCGCCACCTGCCAAACTCAATATCAGCGTGAGTAAAGACCATCTCAATGGTTTCATGTGCTCCCCTTTCTTTAAGACTTGCATTTCAGCTTTGCAATAAAAAAGACGTCGACTAATTTCGCAGTGCATTGAATCGGCACGATTTGTGCTCGTTCAATACGCTATTCAATCAGGTCGACGTCTTTGTCGGTGGTTCATTTTTCCACCCGGCATTGGGCAGAAAGCTTATGATTTAAATAAAAGCAATTTGTATGCCAATCAATAAATTTAAAGTTTTCATATTAAGAATATATTCACTAACTCATTATATTTAATATTTTTTATAAAAATAATGGTGATAGAACTGCCTTGTAAATGTGGATTGTGAACCGACGGCTACGTATCGCGATGGTGCATGGTGCGAATTTTCGCACCAATGAGAAAAGGGGACGCTACCCTTTATTTGCAAACCGCTGCACAAGCGGTTTGCTCACCGTATCAATCGGGCGCGAAACTGGAAAAGCCACTTGTGGCAAGGACGGTTTTTTTATCACCTTTGGATGAAGTTAAGCTTATCTGTTGGTGGCGGAGCGCTATGTGGAGCGAAATCCGGT
>JAJYMO010000078.1 GCA_021786845.1 Pseudomonadota bacterium
ATGCCACAGCAACCAGCATCCCAGGCGTGTTTGCCGCTGGCGATGTGCAAGACCACAGTTATCGGCAAGCCATTACCAGTGCCGCCACAGGTTGCATGGCGGCACTGGATGCGGACCGTTATCTGGAGTCATTGGGTCAACTCAAAGCATGAGGTTGTGCCCAATTTAACACATGAAATCAGTCGGTCGTGTCAAATCATAAGATGCCAGAACACGATCATTCGGATGAGGATGTGAGCCTGTTTCGCGATCGGATGCGGGATGTAGCTCCTTTAGCGGAGACAGGCCGAATCGAACCCAATGTGGTCTTGCCTGCGAGACGGATAAGTTTACGTTCAAAAGAAGCTGTTTTACTTAAGCCCGACGGCTTGTCGGATTCCATGGCGAGCCTGCAAGGCGGGTATGATCCCGAAACGGGGGTGTTTGTCCGTTCAGGTTTAAAAAAAGAAGTGTTGCGCCGCTTGCGTCGGGGATATTGGGGTGTGCAAGCCGAGCTGGACTTGCATGGTTTGACGCGAGATGCCGCGCGGACAAGTCTGGTACGGTTTCTTGAGTATTGTGGTCACCGGCACATCCGGTGCGTGCGGATTGTGCATGGTAAAGGCATAAACTCCCCTGAAGGTTTGGGTGTGTTGCGCCAGTTATTACCCACCTGGCTGGCACAGCGTGATGCGGTGTTGGCGTTTTGTCCTGCCCTGCCCTCCGATGGTGGGGCAGGGGCTGTTGTTGTATTACTCAAACTGGTTTGAACGGAGATGATGACATGCAAGATTTTTCTTTACCCGCAACCGGCGGCAAAACCTTTCATTGGCAGGATGCCCGGGGTAAAAAGCTGGTGGTGTATTTCTATCCCAAAGACGACACGTCAGGTTGCACCCTGGAAAGTGCTGATTTTCGTGACCGGTATCCTGAATTTGAACGCCTTGGTACTGAAATTGTGGGTATTTCGCGCGATAGTTTGAGTTCACACGAAAAATTCAGGACCAAGTTGGGTTTGCCCTTTGCACTGCTGGCAGACACTGAAGAAAAGGCATGTCAACTGTTTGAAGTGATGAAACAAAAGAAGTTGTATGGTAAAGAGGTCAGGGGTATAGAACGCAGCACTTTCCTGTTCGATGAAGCAGGTCAGTTGATCAATGAATGGCGTGGCATTAGCGCCAGCGGGCATGTTGAAAATGTATTGGAAACCTTGAAATCCCTTACGGAGAAATAACCAATGCCCAAGAAAGCGGTCGCAGCAAGTAAGTTGTTTGTGTTGGACACCAATGTGCTGATGCACGATCCAACCAGTTTATTTCGATTTGAGGAGCACGACGTGTTCCTCCCCATGGCGACGCTGGAAGAGTTGGACCAGAATAAAAAAGGCATGACGGAGGTGGCTCGCAACGCACGTCAGGCCAGTCGTTTTCTCGATGAAATTGTTTCCGGTTTCGAAACAGCTATTGACGATGGCATTCCCTTGCGAAGCAAAACCAGGAAATCGGCCACAGGGCGACTGTTTTTGCAAACACGAGCCGTACACGGTCATTTGCCTGATAGCCTGCCCTCCGCGAAAGTGGATAACCAAATCCTGGGTGTGGTGCTCGGCCTGCGTAATACCTATCCCGAACGTGCGGTGATTTTGGTCTCCAAAGACATCAACATGCGGATCAAGGCGCGGGCCCTGGGACTGGCAGCAGAAGATTATTTTAACGACAAGGTATTGGAAGACACCGACTTGTTGTATGTCGGGATGCGTGAATTGCCAGCCAATTTTTGGGACAGCCATGGTCAGGGCATGGAATCTGGTCAGACCGACGGTCGGACTTGGTACAATATTCGCGGCCCACTGGTGAGCCAATTATTGGTGAATGAATTCGTTTATCTGGAAAACGACGCGCCGTTTTATGCCGTAGTGAGTGCCGTGGATGGTAAAACAGCACGGTTGCACACCATTAAAGATTATACGCACCAAAAAAATAATATTTGGGGTATCGTGGCACGCAATCGTGAACAGAATTTTGCTTTGAATGTATTGATGGATCCAGAGATCGATTTTGTCACCTTGTTGGGACAAGCGGGAACTGGCAAGACACTGCTGACTCTGGCTGCAGCATTGACCCAAACCATAGAGCACAAGCGGTACACAGAAATTATTATGACGCGAGTGACTGTGCCGGTGGGTGAAGACATTGGTTTTCTGCCGGGTACGGAAGAAGAGAAAATGAGCCCATGGATGGGTGCTTTGGAAGATAATTTGGATGTACTCAACAAGACCGATGATACCGCTGGGGATTGGGGACGTGCGGCGACGCAGGATTTGATTCGTTCGCGCATCAAAATTAAATCACTCAATTTTATGCGTGGACGCACTTTTCTTAACAAGTTGCTGATTATTGACGAAGCGCAAAACTTGACGCCAAAACAAATGAAAACATTGATTACCCGTGCCGGCCCCGGCACCAAAGTGGTGTGTTTGGGCAACATCTCACAAATTGATACCCCTTACCTGACTGAAGGCAGCTCGGGTTTGACTTATGTGGTTGACCGTTTCAAGGGTTGGGTACATGGCGGGCATATTACTTTAGCGCGCGGTGAAAGGTCCCGTTTGGCGGATTATGCGGGAGAAGTGCTTTAAACCAAAGTTCCATGGAGGATAAATATGAAGACTTGCCGTTTGCAACAGTTAACGACGCTTGACAGCTTTTATCAGCAGCTGAGTGTTGCTTTTGATTTTCCAGTTAATTTCGAACGGGACATGGACGCATTGTGGGAAGCCCTGATCGTCGTGGAAGGCCCTTTGGAGTTGATCTGGGAACGCCCCGGTCTTAGCCGGGATATGTTGGGCGAAGATTACTGGATGTTGCTGGAAATTTTGGCGGACGCCGTTGCTGAGCGTGATGATTTTAGTTTTACTTTGCGTTGAGCTTGACTCGTATTTTGACCTTTGCTGATGTGCAACTTGCGTCAGCGGATGCCCCCGCTCTCTTCCTCCAGGAGAGCGAGCTGCCGGGGAGAAGCAGACATGACGACTGTGCTGTTGCATGATTTTCGACCACAATTCGCCTTGCTTGTCAGGGGGCGGGGTTCATGAAACGAAGATGAATGGCTTCAACTTGTTGTATTTGTTCAACCGATAAGCGCGTTTCCCATGCGGCCAGGTTTTCTTCCAGTTGTGTCAGGCTGGTGGCACCGATAATGGTGCTGGTGACAAACCAGCGGTGATAGACGAATGACAACGCCAGTTGTGTTGCACTGAGTCCCTGTTCGCATGCCAGGGCAGCGTATGCGGCGATGGCAGGGGCGACATTGGGCTTGGCATAGCGTTGAGCGAACCCGGTAAAGTCATTGACTCGCCCGCGTGACAGTGGATTATCCAGGTATTTCCCCGTGAGCAGGCCAAATGCCAGCGGCGAATAGGCCAGGAGCCCTACATTTTCTCGAAAGCCAATTTCAGCCAGACTAAATTCGTAGCTTCGGTTAATGAGGTTATAGGCGTTCTGAACTGTCACTATTCGGGGTAAGTCGTATTGGTCAGCAAGACGCAAAAATTCCATGATGCCCCATGCCGTTTCATTCGACAGCCCGATGTAGCGTATTTTTCCTTCTTTGACCAACTCAGCCAGTACTTCAAGCTGGACATGGATGCTGACGGCGGCGGTTTCTTGTGACGGGTCAAACTGGTATTGTCCAAACATCGGCACGTTGCGCTCAGGCCAATGTAGCTGGTATAAATCGATGTAGTCAGTGTGCAATCGGGAGAGAGAAGCCTCGACCGCTGCACGCAGGTTGGCGCGATCAAAAGCTGCCGGGCCGCTGCGTATCCAGTTCATGGCGCGGCGTGGCCCAGCGGCTTTGGTGGCAATAATCCATTGGTCGCGAACCTGGTGTTTTAGCCAATGACCAATGAATGTTTCAGTCCGGTGGCAGGTTTCGGCGCGAGGCGGGACCGGGTACATTTCGGCAGTATCGATGAAATTAATGCCATGTTCTTGCGCCATGTTCAATTGGGCATGCGCATCGGTTTCGCTGTTTTGTTCTCCCCATGTCATGCTGCCCAAACAAACAGCTGAAACCTTGAGTGTGCTGTGGCCCAGTGTGCGGTAATCCATGTGAGTGTTTTCCTTTTATTGACAAGTCAGTGCACTGTTGATGTGCTGCTCGGTGTGGCGGTCATTTTGCCTCATCGGTCCAGCGTTGGCGATATCCGTTCGCCTGGAGGCGCTTGCCATGCCGGAAACGATTTTACCGCTAACCGTGCAAATGCCACCAGTTTTTCTTTTCACTGTTTGAATGGATGTTTTTTCGTCGATCAGTGAGGCATCCAAAAACCTTCCTGACCCACCCGCCCATTCGAAAGCCAGGTGTCAGACTTCGACTTGTCCGTTCCGATACATGCATATCGCTGTTGCAAGATTTTGTATGAGGTTGCTCCCAAGACTGACAATAAGTACAGGTTTGATATTTAACAAAGTTAATATTTTAAATGAAAGGCTTGTTCAGCGCCAATGCTGGAATCGGTGCAAGTGATCCCTGAGCTTGAAGTCAGTGCGCGTCGTAAATTTTGCGGATGTAAGGCTTATGTCAGTATTATTTGGTACATTAGCAACTCGTGAAATTGTTTTTTTATGATTCATGGCGTAGGTCAAATTACGAAAATTTCGATGCGTGGGTATCGTGCTGTGGCTGGGATCGCGCTGTTAAATCCGTTCGGTGAAAGAGAACCTGGTTTATTGGTTATGGTGATGTCATTCGCAGTCGCCGTTGAGTCATGATTGAAATTTTTTTTATCATAAAAAGATACTTTAGTATCCTTTTATGTTATTAGGCGGCGCTGCGGTGTGATGGGAGTTTTTTTGTGGACGGTCTTTTAACTAGGGGAGTGAGGAAAAGAATGAATGTCTTAACTTTTAAGAAAAAATTCAATTTGTTGCACAAGGTTGAATTGATGGCGGTGCCAATGTGGCGTACCGTTGCGCGAAAAGTAACCTGGCAGGGCGTATCCATTGGTTTGTTGACCACGGTCAGCGCTGTGGCGTCAATGGATGCCGCTGCATTGCCATTGTTTGCACGGCAAACCGGCCAGAATTGCCAGGCATGTCATGCGGGTGGGAAATTTCCGGAGTTGACGCCCTATGGCCGCATGTTCAAGTTGACCGGTTATACTCTGGGAAAACGGCAGTTAATCCCGATTGCGGCAACACTGTCGTTTTCCAGTACTTCTGCGCCTTCTGCCTCGGGTGCGCCCGGTGGCGCCCAAAATGGCGGTACTGGAACGCAGGCCAATGGTACCCCAACCTTTGACAAGGCCAGTTTGTTTGCGGGCGGCAAGTTAACTGACAGCATCGGTGCGATGGCGCAATATACGTTTAACAATTATTCAGGCTCGGATGACAATCATCAAGCAGGGCGTATATATTCCAATAATGCTGATATTCGTTATGCCAAACACATCATTAATGATCAAATGGATCTTGTTTGGGGTATTGATGTGAACAATAATCCCGGCTTTGAAGACGTGTGGAACAGTTCGGGTGTGTACGGTTATGGCGTGGTGCCAGGCGCCGTGGGCACGGGTTCAGCTGTGCTGCCCATGCTGCTGTCCCAGCAACTGGGGCAATCGGTCGTGGGTGCGGGTGCTTATGCCTATTGGAATAAAACGCTGTATGTGGATTTGGCCGGATATCGCACGGGGGATGGCGTATTTTCTTTCATGACGCATAATTACAACGGGCAACAGACCTACATTCAAGGCACGAATCCCTATGTACGCGTAGCGCTGACCCATGACTGGGGTGCGAGCAATGCCATGATTGGTTACACCTATCTCGATGCCAATGTCTACGAATCAGGTGCACCCATGTCTGGTGGCGGTAACTATGGCAATGTCGGTGGGCCAGTTGATGAACATCGCGACAACATGGTGGATTTCCAGTATCAGTATTTGTCGGATCCGCATGTGGTCACTGTCGAGATGGAAGATGCCAATGAGCAGGTTTTATATGGCGGTGGCGGTGCAACAGATACCAGTAATGCTTTTCAAGCCAAAGCCTCCTACACCTTTGAGGCCCATTACGGGACAGCATTGTCTTATTTCAATGTAACCAATTCCAGTAACAATGTGACAGCCACCAATCCAGGCGGTACGCTTAGCAACGGTGCTGGCGCATTCCAAACAGCTGATCTGGGATCAGAAGGATGGACGCCGGAAATTTTCTTCATGCCAGTACGGAACGTCCGGATTGGTCTCCAGTACACGCTGTTCAGCAGAGATAATGGCACCACTTTGAATGCATCACAAAATGACACCACCTTTCTTTACGCGTGGACTGCGTTTTAATGACGAACTCTTGAATCGCGCCCTGTGCGCGATTCAAATTTAATTGAATTGGGAGAATGAGACGATGAACAAAGCAATCCTTTCAGTCGTATTAGGGGCTGCGCTGCTGGCGACAGGATGCAGTAATTTTAAATCTGATACCGAATCGACCCGCGATTTGAATGACCCCAGCGTGTCAGGTCGTACACTGGCCGAGCAGGTGTGTGCCATTTGTCATGGTGTGGATGGTAATTCGAAGAATCCGGTTTTCCCGCGTTTGGCCGGACAGCAACCTGCTTATCTGACCGAGCAGTTAAAGGCATTCCGCTCACATGATCGCAGTGATGTGCTTGGGTATAAATATATGTGGGGCATAGCCCGTAACTTGACCAATAAACAGATTGATGAATTGGCTCAATATTATAAAGGGCAAACCGCTATTCCCGGACAGGCAAAGGAAACGGCTCTGGTCGCGCAAGGCGATGCGATTTTCCATCATGGCGTTGAAGCAACCAGCGTACCGGCTTGTGCATCATGTCATGGCCCACAAGGCCACGGTCACGATGGTTTTCCGCGCCTTGCATCGCAACATGAGGATTACATCCTGAAACAACTGAGCGTGTTCAAGCATACCAATGATCGTTATGCCGGTATGGGTGCGATGATGTCTCCTGTGGCGTACAATTTGTCAGGGCCTCAGGCACGAGCAGTGGCCGCCTATTTATCTGCTCAACGCTGATTTATCCGTGCGCACCCCTTGCTGGTCGCATTCCAGGCCGGTTTGCGCCACGCAGGGGACAGGCGGATCAGCATGCTTGAGTCTGATTGATCCTGCAATTCCGCTGACTTGTTGTGGGTAAATGTTTTTGCACAGGGTTAAGTGCTGATATTTATCGATACAGCCTTGTATGATTTGTAAGGAGAAGCTTAGTCAAAAGCGCCGAACCCCGCCCTTTAATGGCGGGGTTCGGCGCTTCTGCCAACCTGAATGCGGGGGTAAACCAGCCGGAAATAAAACAGGACAGGTTATGTTAAGTCCGACAGGCTTCCGGCCGGTTACAAAACTTTCAAACTGTGCAATGGCCTGCAGGGCGCACTGTCACGGTTAAGACACGCGTGAGCGTTTGTGTTTCGGTACAGATTTGTGGGCGATTGAACCATGCCTGATTGAGCGTGTGGTGTGATGAGCGTTGTGTTTTGAGGTGCTTTGTGAGGTGCGGTGGGTGTGTGACCTCGTGTGGCTCCGTTCATGTTTGTGGTGGTCAAACTCAGTGGATTGATTGAATGCGACTTGGGCGGTGGAAGCTGTCCTGTGTCGGGCAATGGGGATCAACAAGGATTGCTCAGTGTCGAGTTTCCTCTTTCTTGTTAAGGAGATATGATTGTCCGCCAGAAGTGTATGGAGGCTCACATGACAAGACAGGGCAACATGCGTTAAAGTCTCACCACGGTGACCGTCGCACATTTTCCAGCTGACCAGCGGGGCAGCGTAGTGACTTAAATTCTCTGAAAACACATCCACCTTATCGATGGGCAGTAGAAGTTCTGTAGAGGGCGTTGAAAGGATAACGGGTTTATTGTAGGCAGGGTTAAGTGAAATGAAGTCCTTGATGGGCATATCAGCCAGTTTCGCGGCGACACGGACATCCATGGATTTTTTCAGATTGACCGAGGCGAAATAAGCCTGATTGGGAATATTATCCAGGCTGACGCCTGTATCGGAGGGGGTGGTTACAATTTGCTTGAGTGCCAGCAGTTTTGGAACATAATCCCGCGTTTCGGTGGGCAAACTTAAACTCTGGTAGTCGGTGGGCAATCCGAGTCGCTGGTTTTTAGCGATGGCATTCTGCACACAACCCTCCCCGCAATTGTATGCGGCCAAACTCAGTTCCCACGTACCAAATTGTTGGTGCAAGCGTTCAAGGTAATCGAGCGCGGCTTTGGTGGCGGCCACCACATCGCGCCGCCCGTCATACCAACCGTTTTCGCGCAAACCGAAGTTTTTTCCGGTGGACGGGATAAACTGCCAAATTCCTGAGGCATGACTTGCTGAGTAGGCCATTGGGTTATAGGCACTTTCTATCATGGGTAACAAGGCAATTTCGGTTGGCATGCCGCGTTTTTGCACTTCATTGACGATATGGTAAAGGTACTGCTTGCTGCGATCCACGGTGTGGATCAGGTAATTGGGGTGTTGCGTAAACCAGTTGACCTGGGTTGCAATACGCGGATTGTCTGACGGCCTCATCCCAAAACCCAGCCGCAAGCGTTGCCATAAGTTGGTGGGAGGCCCCGCCGTTGTGGCGTCGGGATAGGGGACATTGAGGTTTTGTGCGGAGCGCAGCAGCAAGTCCATTTCGGGGTTTGTTGAGTGGTCTCCGTCATGAGCATCAGGGGTGGAGCTGCTTGCCAGTGCAGGGGTTCCTTGACAGAATTGCGATAAATCCTCCGTGTCATCAGGCGCGAGCAGTGTGATTAAAGCGGGGGTTTCAATGCGACTCATGTTGGGAGACGTACTGATGTTTGAGGGCGTACTCGCAGTTGGTGGCACGAGCGCAACCGTTGTGGTGACTGATGATGTCATATCATCAGCATGACTGACAGACATGCAGGTCAAAACGAAAGTCGTCAGTAACAGCTTTAAAAGTGCCGATTTTCCGCGCGAACAGAGAATGGCGTGCAACACTGTGCGTGAATCAGGCTGTATCATGAAGGATGAAAGTGGTTTTTCATTTGTCGCAGGTGGCTAAATATTTCAACGGGATGATTGATGCTGTTTCCGGCAAGGTGTTCGACATATTGGCGTACTGTTGGTTCATCGCAACGCAAAAATGGGTTAGTCGCCATTTCCAAACCCAAACTGGATGGTAGAGTGGGTTGATGGTTGGCAATGCGTTCGTGATCATGTTGTGCGCGAGCGCGCAAAACAAGGTTGTCGGGTTCCACGGTCAATGCGAATGCAATGTTGTCCAATGTGTATTCGTGGGCACAAAATACCTGGGTCCCGGCGGGCAATTGACACAATTTTTCCAGTGAAGTCAGCATTTGTGCGGACGTGCCTTCGAACAACCGGCCGCAGCCACAACCAAAAAGGGTATCGCCGGAAAATAACCAGCCGTGGCCAAAATAGGCGACATGCCCCAATGTGTGACCAGGCACTTCAATGACCTGTAAGGTCAGTTGCAGCGGGGCGAGGTGAACGGTCTCCGCTTCCGTGACAGGGCGATTCATCCTGGGGATGTTTTCTGTGGCAGGACCGAACACGGGAACATCGCCGGTCCTCACCAAGTCCGTGATGCCGCCGGTATGGTCGGCATGGTGATGGGTGATGAGAATGCCGCACAGCGTTAAGTTGTTTTGAGCCAAAAAATCATGCACAGGGTCGGCGTCGCCGGGGTCAACGACCGCAGCGTATCGCCGATTGTGTATCACCCAGATATAATTGTCACTGAAAGCGCGTACCGGGCTAATAAGCAGAGGGGTATCCATGGATGCTATGGTAGCATGATCCTGAAAACAGCGGTTAACCGCTAATTTGTGGGAGTAACGATATGTCATGTAAAAATATTTTCATTATTTTGCCGTTTCCAGGATGATCGACCGTTATTTTTCATTTGCAGAATGGGTAAGCGACAGTTCGGGCGAATATTTGCGCCAGCGAGAGCAAGCCTATTTTGACCGTATGGTGGCGGACATGTTCGGCTATAATGCGGCACAGATCGGTTTGCCGCAATTGGATTTGTTGCGTGCCAGTCGCATAAGCAGGCATTGTCATGTGGATATGTCCCCTGCGGGAGAGGTGCAAGCGGATCCGCTGCATTTACCCTTTCCCAGCCAGTCGCTGGATTTGCTTGTTTTGCCCCATGCACTTGAATTTTCGGTGTTTCCCCATCAACTGTTGCGGGAAGCGGAGCGTGTGCTGATCCCTGAAGGTAATTTGTTGTTGAGCGGGTTTAATCCCTATAGTTTATGGGGCGTATACCATCGTTACAAACAGTGGCGCGGACAATTCCCCTGGCATGGAGATTTCGTTGCTGCAGGGCGTCTGCGTGACTGGTTAGCTTTGTTGAGTTGTGAAGTGGCATCACAGATGTCATGTTGTTATGTGCCACCTGTCGTGCCCCAGCGCTGGATGTCCTGGTTTGAGCGTCTGGAAGTGATCGGCGAGCATGGGTGGCCGCTGGGTGGGGTGTATTTTGTCCATGCGATAAAACGGGTGCAGGGCGTGCGGTTGATTACACCCCGTTGGTCAGACCAGATTGAAATAGCGCCGGTATTGCGTCCTGCAACGCGTACGATGCAATGAGCCCTTAGGGAGTTTAAATGAAAGAAACAGATTTACCCCAGGTGGAAATTTATACGGATGGTGCGTGCAAAGGCAATCCGGGCGTGGGTGGTTGGGGGGCATTATTAATGTGTGGTGATCATCGCAAAGAGTTATGTGGCGGTGAGGCAATGACCACCAATAATCGCATGGAGATGATGGCGGTGATTATGGCGTTACAGAGTCTTAAACAGCGTAGTCGCGTTACCCTGTATGTCGATTCGCAGTATGTGCTGAAAGGCATGACCGAATGGATAGTTGGGTGGAAACGGCGGGGTTGGCGCAGCAGCACCAACGCACCGGTGAAGAATGTGGATTTGTGGCAACAGATGGATGAGGTCGTTGCGACACATGAGATTAAATGGGTTTGGGTCAAAGGTCATGCCGGACATTCCGGTAATGAGCGTGCTGATGCACTGGCCAATATGGGCATCGTCAGCAAATAAAACAGGAATAATATGCCACTGATGACATTAGATGGGGTTTCTCTGGCCTTCGGCCATGTGAGCCTGCTGGACAAAGCAAGTTGGGTGATTGAGCCGGGTGTGCGTCTGGGATTGATCGGACGTAACGGCGCAGGGAAATCCAGTTTACTTAAAATACTGGCTGGCGACTGTCAACCAGATGATGGGTTGGTATGGCGGCAGCCAGGTTTGCGCATGGCTTATGTAGCGCAGGAACCCAATCTGGATTTAACGCAAAGCGTTTTTGAAGCTGTAGCACAAGGTGTGGGTGAGGTGTGCCGATTGTTGTTGGAATACCATGAGCTAACACAACAATTGTCCCATGCAGATGCGGATTTTGAGGTTTTGCTGGCCCACATGCAGACGCTGCAATCCGAACTGGAAGCCCAGGATGGTTGGCGTTTGCAAGCCAGGGTGGATCAGGTATTGAACCGCATGGGGCTGGATGCGGACACCCGCATCGAGACGCTGTCAGGCGGGATGAAAAAACGCGTGGCTTTGGCGCGTGCTTTGGTGGCTGAACCGGAATTGCTGTTGCTGGATGAACCCACCAATCATTTGGATTTCACCGGGATTGAGTGGCTGGAAACCGTGTTGCGCGAATTTGGCGGCACGGTGGTGGTGATTACCCATGACCGGCGTTTTCTTGACCATGTGGCCACGCAGATTGTGGAGTTGGATCGTGGACGTTTGCGCAGTTTCACCGGTGGGTTTTCTGCCTACCAGCAGCAAAAAATTGAACAGTTGGCGATCGAAGCCACAGAGCAGGCGCGTTTTGATAAATTTTTGGCGCAAGAAGAAATTTGGATACGTAAAGGGGTGGAGGCCCGGCGGACCAGAAATGAAGGCCGTGTCCGTCGCCTTGAAAGCTTGCGTGAAACCCGCAGTGAACGACGCATGCACAGTGGGCAGGTCAATCTCAATATCGACAGTGGGGTGCGTTCGGGAAAACGTGTGGCCGAACTGGTCAAGGTCAATATGGCGTTTGGTGAGCGCGTGGTGATTCGTGATTTCAGCGGTGTGATACAGCGTGGTGACCGGGTGGGGCTGATCGGCCCGAATGGCGCGGGTAAAAGTACACTGATCAAATTGATTTTGGGCGAGCTGCAGCCAGACAGTGGGCAGGTAAAAATGGGCACTCAGCTCAGCGTGGCCTATTTCGATCAATTCCGTGAACAGCTGGATGAAGAATCGAGTGTGATTGATGTGATTAGCCAGGGCGGCGATTTTGTAGAAATTGCGGGCGCGCGCAAGCACGTGATCAGTTATCTGGAAGATTTTCTGTTTGCACCTGAGCGTGCGCGTTCCCCGGTCAAGTCCTTGTCAGGAGGCGAACGCAACCGGTTACTGCTGGCACGGTTGTTTACGCGCCCCGCCAACATTCTGGTGCTGGATGAACCCACCAATGATTTGGATATTGATACCCTGGAGCTACTGGAAGTGCTCTTGCAGGACTATCCGGGAACGGTGCTGCTGGTATCGCATGACCGTGAGTTTTTGGATAACATTGTGACGCACGTGATTGCTTTTGAAGGCGATGGTCACTTAAAAGAATATGTGGGTGGCTATGAAGACTGGCTGTTACAACGCCAGCGTGGCGCAGTCGAACCTCCTGAAAAACCTGTGGTAAAACCAGTACCGAATGTGGCTAAGCCCGCATCCATCAAGCCCGTAGCGAACAGCCCCCGTGGTGGTGCCAAAAAGAACGGACGAAGCCTGGAACTGGTGCTCGCACAGATTGCGCAACTGGAAAGTCGTCAGGCAGAATTGGCCCTGAAAATGGCTGATGCAGGGTTCTACCATGGCGCACCCGGGCAACGTGATGCCGTGCAGAAGGAATTGGCACAGATAGAAGCGGAAATGGCACAAACGCTGCTTGAGTGGGAGGCTTTGGAAGCCGGTTAAGGTTATTTGCACGAATCCAGGTTGGGACTGCACCTTCGTCGTCAACGCATCGTCATGGCGGTGCGTTACTCGCAATGGTGGGCATCAACAATCGTTGTGAAGTTGCTACCGTTAACATTATCTCAAATAACATCCAATAATCTGCCGCTCATGTCTGGAGAAACATTATGAAACGTTTTCTGATTGCAGCGGCAGTTGCTGTTGCCGCACTCGTTACCTCACTGCTCGCTGTTGCCGATGTCGGTATTTCGGTCAATATTGGTCAGCCTGGTTTCTATGGTCAACTCGATGTGGGTGGTTTTCCGCCGCCACTGGTGATCTATCCCCAGCCGATGATGGTTCAGCAAGGTTTCATGAATCGCCCGCCTGTCTACCTGCGCGTACCGCCCGGTCAAATCAGGCATTGGCGCAGGTACTGCCGTCAATACAATGCCTGCGGTGAGCGCGTCTATTTTGTGCAAGACAGTTGGTACAACCGCGAGTATGCCCCACGTTACCGGGAGATGCACCGTGGTGGCGATCATCGGGACGGACGTGTGGGTGAACATCAGGGCGGGTACGGCAATGACCACGGCAACGGTCAGGGCAATGACCAGGGTAATGGTCGCGACCACTAGGCCAAAACAGGTCCGGTAGCGGTCTAACTTGACCGTGATGCACGGGCAAGTTGCCGTGCATTTTCTTCCTTGAGCGTATCGTTGATTTCACGCATGACGCTGTTCAGGTCAACTGATTTCTCGCTGTACTTAAATTGTCCGGTTAACGGGCTTTCCGGCCTGAGCTGACTGCTCTGGTAGAGCGACCAGATCTCCATGCCATACTCAGTGGTCATCAGCTCAGGCGCAAAGCGACCGAAGAAATGGGTGATGTTCCCGACATCCCGCAACAGCATTTTACACGCCTGATTGTTGGTGGACGCGTCAATGGCCTGTGGCAGGTCAATGATGACCGGGCCAGCGCTATCGACCAGCACGTTGTATTCAGACAGGTCGCCATGAATGGTCCCGGCGCAGAGCATGCGCACCACCTCCGCCATCAGGATGCCGTGGTATTCACGGGACAGTTCCGGGGTGAGCACCAGATCGTTAAGCCGTGGCGCTGCGTTACCTTCACTGTCGGTCACCAGCTCCATCAACAGTACACCTTCATGGAAGTTGTAGGGTTTGGGCACCCGCACACCTGCAGCAGCGAGACGGTATAAAGCATCCACCTCGGCATTTTGCCAGGACTCTTCTTTCGCTTTGCGCCCGTAGCGAGTGCCTTTTTCCATGGCACGGGCACGGCGACTGTTTTTAACCTTGCGGCCTTCCGTGTAATCCACGCTTTGATGGAAACTGCGTTTGTTGGCCTCCTTGTAGACTTTCGCGCAGCGTATCTCTTCGCCGCAGCGCACCACGTAGACCGTTGCTTCCTTGCCACTCATCAGCTGGCGGATGACTTCATCGACCAGGCCATCCTGGATCAGGGGTTCAATTCTTTTGGGCGTCTTCATGGGTGGGTGCCCGTCGCAAAACAGACATGATCGTCATGGGGATGTGCTGACACAAACCGTCGCAGATGATTTGCAGCGGTGAGCATGTGGCTGGCCCCCGTTGTTGCCAAAGACACCTTACAGCGCATTGAATTCTTCTCCGCCGAGTGCTTCGGTCAGGTCAGTCAGCATGCTGGCGAGTTCGCCTGTCATCAGGGTAAAATCAAGCTCAAACATTTCTTCGGCAGTGTCGGCCGAAGTGGTTGATTCATCCCTGATAATGTCCAAAAATTCAAGTCGCTTAATTTGCAGCTGTTCGGTGAGAACGAAGGAAATTCGGTCATTCCATGTCATGCCCAGTCGGGTGGCGCGTTTACCTGCCGCGATATGGGCAATAATTTCATCGCCTTCTAACGTGTGATTGGCATAACGAACCGTTGCCTTGCTTTCACCCGTGGCACGCAACTCCAATTCACGGTCTATCGTAAAACCCGATGGGGCATCCGCTCCGGCAAGCCAATCCGTCATGGCCGCAACAGGTGATATTTGGGTGTGCAGCAATTTAACTGGCAGGTCATCCAGTGTTTTACCCAGTTGTTCCAGTAATTCTTCTGCTTTTGCTGAAGAGGCGGCATCTATGATCAGATAGCCATGGATCGGGTCTATCCATGCACAGGTCGTGCGCAGCAGTGCAAAGGCTCTGGGGAGGAGCTCTTCGGTGACCGCTTCCTTGAGGTCCTTCATTGCCTTTCGGCCCATTTTGTAACCTTGTTGCGCTTCAATATCAGCGACGCGCTCTTTGGTAAACCGGTTGATGATGGCGGCTGGCAATAATTTTTGCTCTACACCCAATGCAAACAGCATTTGTTGATTTGCAACGTGGACAAGGCGGCCGTCAGCACGACAGGAAACCCATCCACGGCTTTGTTTGTCCAGACCTGTACACGCTTGTAGCGGCCTGATGGCCAGTTTTTCCTCCAGCAAGGCGGCGGTCATGGTGGCATTGACGGGCAGGCGATAAATGAAGATATTTTTAAACCACACGGGAGATTCTCATAAATTTGTCAATTATACTGTCCTTATGCTTTTTATAGTTAACAGGTTCATTTAGAATTGTAAGCTTTTTACCCCGTCTGAAGAAATCAACCATTTGCCCTGTTGCAGAAAATTGCTGGAAGCACCCATAACACACGGTTATCAAACTGTAAATTAAACATTTTAGCCTAAACCAAATTTATTCAACAGCCTCTATATATAACGCATAACAACGCATAACAGCATGCCAACCAAAAAAAATTATCAACAACGGATTAGTCTGGTCACCGGCGCGATTTTACTTGTGATCACCCTGGTCGTGGGCATGGCCGTTTTTGTTGTGATGCAGCACCATGCCGAGACAATCCTGAGGAAAAGCCTCCAGTCGTCGCTGAAATACCATGTGCAACTCGCCAGGATTGAAATCGAAGCTGCTTTTGACAGGACGATGTCGGCGACCACTCAACCTCTACTGCTTGCCGGGATGCAACAGGTGAATGCCGGTTTGGGTAGCGGTCCTGGTCGCCTGGTACTGAATGAGGCGGTTCGGACTTTACTTCCGGCAGGGTTTACGGCCATTGCCCTGTTTGACAAAAACGGACACGAGGTGGCGCATGCCGGTACTTTTGCACGTAAATCGGTGCAGCGCTTGCCGCTTAATTTGCCTGGACGAGCGCAATTGTTGTGGGATGGGCAACTGTTGCTGCATGACGTGGCTGACATGAAATCAGGCGGTCAGGTGTTGGGCGAGATCATGACCGAGACGCCGCTGCTGCTCACATCGAGTGCATTCAAACAGGAACAGCTTTTTTCTGAAACTGGAGAGCTGGCGCTGTGCGCACCCTTTGGCTCTAATATGCGGTGTTTTATTACCGGTCTGGTCCCACATGTTTTGACGATATCCCAACACTCATTAAAAGGCGAATTGTTGCCGATGGCGTATGCTTTAGCCGGTGAAACCGGATTTATTGCCGCGCGCGATTATCGCCACCAGGAAGTGGTGGCGGCTTATGCACCGGTTGATCATCTTGGGTTGGGGATGGTGCTGAAAATGGACAGTCGCGAATTGTATGCGCCAGTTTTGAACCAGCTGCGTTATTTGATTTCACTGCTGATTGTCGTGATGGGTGTCGGTTTATTGTCGCTACGTTGGCTGCTTGCTCCGCTGGTAAACAGGCTGGTGCGTTCGGAAGCTGAAGCAGCGCAACGCAATGCTGAACTGTCCAAAGAGATCGCCGGGCACCAGTTTGCGAAGGAGCGGTTCTACACTTTCTTTGAGTCCGCGCCCGATGCGGTGGTAATGGTTAACCAACAGGGCGTGATGACGCTCGTTAATCGTCAGGCTGAGACCCTGTTTGGTTACACGCGCGAGGAGTTGCTCGGCCAATTGGTCGAGATTCTGATGCCCGAGGTTTTTCGTCAGGCGCATGTGGGCTTGCGCCAGGGTTTCATGGAAAGTCCCGCACCTCGAGCCATGGGCGCCGGTCATTTTGGCTTGCTTGGTTTGCGCAAGGACGGGACGACCTTTCCGGTGGAGATCAGCTTGAGTCCGATGGCGTCGGAAGATGGCGGTATCATAGCGGCAACCGTGCGCGATATCACCGAACGCAAACAACTTGAGACCCGGATGCTGCATCAAGCGACCCATGATTATCTGACCGGTTTGCCCAATCGCATCCTGTTCAACGATATTTTGGGCTATGCCATGGGCCATGCATTGCGCACGGAAACGCTGCTGGCGGTCCTGTTTCTTGATCTGGATGAATTTAAAAATATTAATGATACGCTCGGTCATGAATATGGCGATATCCTTCTGAAAGAAATTGCGCAGCGGCTGACGGCGACTTTGCGAAAAAACGATTTGATCGCACACGGCGACGACTTGGTTGCGCGTCAGGGCGGCGATGAATTTACCATTTTATTGCAAGGGATTCGCCTTATCCATGACATTGTTCTGGTCGCGGAAAAAATATTGGCGGCAGTGTCCAAACCTTTCTCTGCAGGCGGCTATGAAATGCATGTGACGGCGAGTATCGGTATTACGGTGTTCCCGTTTGACGATACCAACATTGAGCACCTTCTCCAGAACGCCGATACCGCGATGTATCGGGCGAAGGGAAGTGGAAAAAATCACTTTAAGTTCTATTCGGCGGAGATGAGTCTGCGACTCCGTGAGCACATGGAAATCGAAAATGGGTTGCGTCATGCGCTTGAAAATGATGAGCTGGTGCTGTATTACCAACCGCAGTTGGACATCAAGAGCGGAAAAATTGTTGCCGTGGAGGCGCTGGTGCGATGGATGCATCCCGAAAAAGGTTTGA
>JAJYMO010000036.1 GCA_021786845.1 Pseudomonadota bacterium
CTGCCGCCTGATTCAAAAGGCACTTCGCCCACGCAACAACGACAAAAAAACATTTTCGGAGAACCCGTTGTTACATATTAAACCAATTAAGACCTTTACACGATGCTTACATTCGCCGCATCGGGTAAAGGTCTCAAATTGATGGCCTGATCAATACATTAGAGAATAATTATATACTAATTTATCCCGGTTTTGCAAAACCAAGTTTAAATTCAACATCACAAGGCATTGCAGAATGCTGTAGAATACCAAAAATTATGATATGTTGGAGCAGTGCATGGGGTTTTCTGAACTCGGTTTGGTGCCAGAAGTGTTGCAGGCATTGTCTGAGTGTGGTTATCGTGAACCGACGCCCGTACAGGCGCAGGTGATTCCTGTGGCGCTAACCGGCTGTGATGTGATGGCCGGTGCGCAAACAGGCACAGGCAAGACAGCCGGGTTTACGCTGCCTTTGTTATGCCGTTTGGCGCCCTATGCCACGCATAGCCCATCTCCTGCACGACATCCAGTGCGCGCATTGATTCTTGTGCCCACTCGCGAATTAGCGATGCAGGTAGAAGAAAGCGTTCACAAATATGGCAAGCACCTGCCTTTGCGTATTGCTGTGGTATACGGTGGCATTCATATGGCGCCACAAATTCAGCGTTTGCGTGAAGGCGTGGATATTTTGGTCGCCACGCCAGGACGTCTGCTGGATCATGTGCAAAATAAAACTCTCGATTTATCGCAGGTGGGTATTTTTGTGCTGGACGAGGCCGACCGGATGCTGGACATGGGTTTTATGCCAGATCTGCGCCGTATCATTGAGTTGCTGCCGGAAGAACGGCAAAACATGATGTTTTCTGCCACCTTCTCTGGTGAGATCAAGAAACTGGCGGACGCCATCATGCGGTCACCACGCTTGATTGAGGTGGCCCAACGCAACACCGCCGCCGAAACCGTACGCCAATGCGTTCATCCTGTAGAACGCGCACAAAAACATGTTTTGCTCACCCATTTAATCCGTTCACGCGATCTGAAACAGGTATTGGTATTTTGTGGCACCAAACTGGGCGCTAACCGCTTAACTCAGCATTTAACCCGTAGCGGGATTCCAGCTAACGCCATCCATGGCGACAAGACCCAACAGGCGCGGGTGGACGCCCTGGAGCAGTTCAAACGCGGTGAAATCACCGTCCTGGTGGCGACAGATGTGGCAGCCCGTGGTATCGATATTGATCAACTCCCGACCGTCATCAATTTTGATTTGCCCCGCGTAGCAGAGGATTATATCCACCGAATCGGGCGCACAGGTCGCGCTGGTGCGCTGGGTGAAGCGTTGTCACTGGTGTGTGATGAAGAACTGGAGTCGCTCGCCGCCATAGAAAAACTGCTCAACAAACCGATCCCATCCGAGGTGGTAGAAGGCTTTTTGACTGTACCCGTGGTACGGGGACCAGCCCTGCGAAGCAAACCCGCAAGCCATCGTGAAGCATCGGTGAACACGCGACAACCCGACGACCTGCCTTATGTCAGCAGCTTACCAATGGGTCAAACAGTCAAATTGCATCCAAAATCCGGTGAGCAAATGGCTGCGCTGTTTTTACCACCCGCAAAAAAAACAGACATTACTTCCGGGTAGGCCTGGGCACAGCATGTTTATTTAATGAGACGGCATGCTGATGGCCGCTGTCTTTACAGGACCGTACTCACAGTTACCACCACTTTTCATAAACAGTGTGCTGCGCGGGAACACCCAACCGCAAGAGCAGCTCACTCAATTCATCCACCATCGCCTGGGGACCGCACAGATAATACAAAGTGTGTTCATCAATCCCCGCTTGTTGTAGCAGGTCAGCGTTGATGCGCCCGGTTAATCCGACCCAGTCTGGATGAGTCTTCGTCAGGGTAACCATGCTGTGCAAACGAGGGTGCTGACTGAGGCGCTGGATATCCGCACGAAACAAAAACTCCTCCGGGCGCGCGATACTATAAATTAAAGTGGCTTCTGCTTGCACACCCTGCTCGTCAATCTCACGAAATATGCTCATCAGTGGCGTAATGCCGGTACCCGCACCAATTAACACCACTCGCTTACCCATTTCCGGACGATAAAAAAAATCGCCTTGGCCTTTGCTGATTTGCAAGTCATCTCCGGTCTGCGCCGTATCATGCAACCAGCGGGTAAGCGGGTGACGAGCGCTGGCTTTGATGGCCAGCTCAAAAGTTCCCATTTCTGTGGTGGATGATGCCACCGAGAAACTTGCAGTCTGAAATTTCCCATCAATTTCACGTCCCACATGTATCCATTGTCCGGGTAGACGCTGAAAACCAGGCTGCGCGCAATGAAGTAAAAACCCCTTGATGCCAGGTGCAAGGACGTTTACAGCAAGCAATGTAGCTCGAAATGGCGTAAGGTTCAAAGTAAACTTTCGGCAATTGACGCTGCTGCAGAGGCATGAAGCGTTCGCACTGTGTCCAGTGTGACATGACCGGACCCGTACAGGTCACCGCAAAGCACTTGAGCCGGGCTGTCCGGTTCTCCCAAATCGCTGATCACTGCACAGGCACCAGTGAAATCATGGTCTCGGGTATAATCATTGAGCGTGATCAGAGTGGGAATATGAGCACCCAAGCTGGATCGCAACCCGTTAAAAGAGTCTTCAAAGGCCATGCATGCGCTGGCAGGCAATTGTAATTTTTCCAGAGCCCATTGATAGATGTCCGGGGCTGGTTTTTTGGCAGGAACAATATCGCCGGCAGCCATCAATTCAAACCAGTCCAAGGCCTCTGCACCCAAGCTGAACTGTAACAGCGCAGTGACATTTTCAGGCGTGGTGGTGGTCACAATAGCCAAACGCAGGCCAGCTGCACGCGCCTCTGTCAGCACTCGCCTCACACCGGGGCGTACCGGAATTTTACCCTGCTCGAGCAGATCGGTGTAGTGGCGGGTCTTGCTGCGGTGCAAGGCAATCACCAAGTCATCAAAATCCCTGGGTGGTTGATAGTCAGGCAGGTAATCACTGACATAATGACGGATACGCTCTTTGCCGCCCGTGACGGCAAGCAGCTTGCCATACAAAGCAACATCCCAGTCCCAGTCAAGATGATGCGTCTGAAACGCAGCATTAAAAGCGATGCGATGACCGTCACGCTCGGTATCGGCCAGTGTGCCATCGACATCAAAAAGTAATGCAGATAAAGGTGTCATATTCATTTGTTTGTTGCTCTTCTCACATATTTCTGATATTAAGTCGAAAGAATTATTTTACGCATCATTTACTTTCAATTTTGGAAACGACACATCATTATGAAAGCATCAGAATTCACTCAATTTACCCCCTATGTCCCCAGTGAAGGGGAGGAATACATGAATCCAGCGCAAGCTGATCATTTTCGCAAAATTCTTGAAGCATGGAAAGCTGAATTATCAGATGATATCGATGGCACCATACATGCCATGCAAGAAGATGCCACTTTATTCGCTGACCCCAATGACCGTGCCAGCCAGGAATCAGACATGGCTCTGGAATTACGCAACCGGGACCGCGAAAGAAAATTAATCAAGAAAATTGATGAAACCATTAATAAAATTGACCATGACGAGTATGGTTATTGTGAGGCCTGCGGAATTGAAATTGGACTGAAACGTTTAGAGGCCAGGCCCACAGCAACCTTATGCATCGACTGTAAAACCCTGGATGAATTTCGTGAAAAGCAAGTCGCCCGCTAGGAGCCTGTCGGACTTGAAGCATCCATACGTGGTACCTCAAGCAGGTAAATCACGTAGCGGTTACTCGCAAAATTCGCTTGAGCAGGGACACATTTTACGAGTTTTCGCCTCACGGCGAAATGCCTGTTTACTTACCCCACTTGACAGTTTTGCAAGTCAACAGTCTCTCTGTTGACCAAAAAATGGCGACGCATGGACCGGTCAGGCAAATTTCAGCAGGTTTCCTTTAGAAGTCCGACAGACCCTTGGGCAAACAACACAGGAGCAACGGAGATGAGTGAGTTTCAAGCGAAAATGGATGGGATGCTCTACAGCTTGCTGTCATGGGAACAGTTGACTGCATTCTGGCAACGGTTGGACACCGAAGCCGGTTGGTATGTGTACGCAGTTGGGCAAGAAGTACCCCAACAGCCTTCTGACGCCAAACAGGTGACTGATTTCATCTCACGCATTGATACCTTGTTACACGCGGAACATCAAGAACGGTATTGCGGCATTGTGTATGCCGACGACGTGCAAACACCGAGCTTTGTCGCAATCTATGACCCCAGCAATTTGGGTGTCTCTTGTGGATCAAGCAAACATCGCGTCATGCCAGGTTGGGTGATGAGCCGGATGCGTCCAGACACGTTAAACACGCACGTGGTACCCAATAACCGTAAACGCTGGTGGGATGAGTTTTTAAACGCCAGCTCAAACGCTTAACTCTGCAAAAAATCGGCATAAAACGAAAACGTATGACGCCTCGCATACCCGACAACGGGTAAGCGAAGCGTCCGGTATTACGCTTCTGTCGTAGCGTCGACAGCGCCTTCTTCTTTCTTCGGCGCATCAAGCAAAGCTTTCATGGACAAACGCAAGCGACCTTTTTCATCGGCCTCCAGAATTTTCACTTTGACTTGCTGACCTTCTTTGAGGTAATCCGTCACAGCGTTAACCCGCTCATGGGCAATCTGCGAAATATGCAGCAAACCGTCTTTCCCCGGCAACACGCTCACAATAGCACCGAAATCGAGCAATTTAATCACTGTGCCTTCATAGGTTTTACCCACTTCCACTTCCGCAGTAATGGCTTCAATCCGCTGTTTGGCTGCTTCACCTGATTCCACACTGGTACACGCAATTTTGACTGTACCATCTTCGCTAATCTCAATTTGCGCACCGGTTTCTTCGGTGAGCGCACGAATGACAGCGCCCCCTTTGCCAATCACGTCACGAATTTTTTCCGGGTTAATTTTCATGGTAATAATTCGTGGTGCATAGGCCGACATTTCTTGACGGGGAGCATCCACTGCCTGCTTCATCAGGGCAAGGATATGCATACGCCCTGATTTGGCTTGCTCTAAAGCCGCCTTCATGATTTCTTTGGTGATTCCGGTAATTTTGATGTCCATTTGCAGCGCAGTAATCCCTGCTTCTGTTCCGGCCACTTTAAAATCCATATCGCCCAAGTGATCTTCATCGCCCAAAATATCTGTCAACACTGCAAAACGATTGCCTTCTTTAATCAAACCCATGGCAATCCCTGCCACGTGTGCTTTTAAAGGCACGCCGGCATCCATCAACGCCAAACAACCGCCGCACACTGACGCCATGGAAGAAGAACCATTGGATTCGGTAATTTCAGACACCACTCGCATGGTGTACGCAAAGGATTCACGATCAGGCAATACCGCTAACAAAGCGCGTTTTGCCAGGCGACCGTGACCAATTTCGCGACGTTTTGGCGTGCCAACACGGCCAGTTTCGCCCGTGGCATACGGAGGCATATTGTAATGCAGCATGAAACGGTCGCTGTATTCACCTTGCAAGGCATCAATTTTCTGCTCATCGCGACCGGTGCCCAACGTGGCCACCACCAGTGCCTGGGTTTCGCCACGGGTAAACAATGCCGAGCCATGGGTGCGCGGGAGCACGCCGGAACGAATACTGATCGGGCGAACTGTACGGGTATCGCGACCATCAATACGCGGTTCACCATTCAGAATACGGTTACGTACAATGCCGGCTTCCAGATTATGAAACAGATCATTAATTTCATTGACTTCCAGCGTCCCCATTTCCGGGGTAACCAGCGCGGCCGCCACGGCACAACGCACCACATCAATTTGTTGCGCACGCGCCTGCTTTTGCCGCAAATCATAAGCCTGACGCAGTTCATTTTCAGCCAATGCGGCAATTTTTTCGATCAGTTCCTGGTTCGCAACCGGGGCAACCCAACCCCAAGGCTCCGGATTAACTTCGTCTGCCAGTTCGTTGATCGCATTGATCGCCACCTGCATTTGCTGATGCCCGAACACCACAGCACCCAGCATAATGTCCTCAGACAACTCGTTGGCTTCGGATTCCACCATCAATACAGCATCTTCCGTGCCCGCGACCACCAGGTTCAAAGCGGAATTGGCCAATTCAGTCGCATTGGGGTTCAGCACAAATTCGTTATTGATGAAGGCCACGCGCGCAGCACCCACCGGACCGGCGAACGGCAGGCCAGCCAAAGTCACCGCAGCAGACGCACCGATTAAGGCAGGGATGTCAGAATCCACTTCGGGATTGCTGGACAACACCGTAGCAATAATCTGCACCTCATTATAGAAAGAATCTGGAAACAGAGGACGCAAAGGACGGTCAATCAGACGTGAAGTCAGCGTTTCTTTCTCGCTTGGTTTGCCTTCACGTTTAAAAAAACCACCCGGAATACGGCCGGCAGCGTAGGTTTTTTCCTGATAGTCAACAGTAAGCGGGAAAAAATCTTGCCCTGCTTTCACTGCTTTTTGAGCCACCACCGTAACGAGAACAATGGTGTCATCCATATTAACAAGCACTGCACCACTGGCTTGGCGAGCAATCTCACCCGTTTCAAGCGTGACTTGATGACGCCCAAATTGAAACGATTTAGTAATTTTCATGAATATCCCTTTAATTTAGCGTGCAAGGCCGCCCCGCTTTCGGCACGGGGGGCAAAGACCAACCATACCTGACAGGCAAAGTCTTATTTGCGCAGACCCAATTTACTGATGAGGCTGCGGTAGCTCTCATCATTGGTGCGCTTGAGGTAATCGAGCAATTTACGACGACGACTGACCATTTTCAACAAGCCGCGACGCGAGTGGAAATCTTTGATATTGGCTTTGAAATGCTGCGTTAAACCATTGATGCGTGCAGTAAGCAACGCTACTTGCACTTCTGACGAACCGGTGTCGCCCGCTGCATGCTGGTATTCGGTAACGATTTGTGCTTTTTGTTCAGTTGTAACAGCCATGGTATTCTCCTTAACATTGAGATAGAAATCGCGGAAAGTTTCGGCTGAAGAAATTTTCCGTTCTTGATATCAGGCTAGCGCGTTCACCAACCCGAGGGGTGGTATCATACATGCATTTCAATGTATATTCAATGTAATTTGTATTTTAACTTGAATCCGTCCAACGATCACGGCAATGAATCAAAATTAAATTTTCCGCTCATTTCGGGAAAATCTCTTGCACGACAGCATTGACCTTGCCCTGCGCAAAACGCACCTGAATCACATCTCCAACCCGCAACACACTTGCATCACGCACAACCCTCTCCGCCATATCGGTACTCAAACTATAACCACGCGCCAAAACCGTCAAAGGATTAAGGGATTCCAAATGGTTGCCTTGATATGCCATACGAGATTTTGCCGATTGGAGGGTGTTATGCATGGCTCGATCAAGCCGATGACACAAGGCATCCAATCCCGCACGACTCGTTTGAGGGCGCTGACGAAGCAAGGCAGCGGTTAACTGTTTAAGATGGAAGTGTTGCCGCTCCAGTGGATGACGCAAAGCCTCACGCAGACGCAACCTCAATTGCTGCAGATGCGCTTGTTGGGTACGCAATTTTTCACCCGGGTGAACCAAACGGGATTGCAACAGACGCAAACTTTGTTGGCGATGTTGCAAGCTCCGCTGAAGCTGTGCTTGAAGACGGTTGTACAACCCATCAAAAATCATGCGCAATTGCTCCTGGTGCGTACAGGCCACACTGGCAGCGGCTGTCGGCGTAGGCGCCCGAAAATCCGCCACAAAATCAGCAATCGTAAAATCGGTTTCATGCCCCACGCCGCTGATGACAGGGATAGGACTGGCGGCGATCGCGCGTGCCACCCTTTCATCATTGAACGACCACAGGTCTTCCAGGCTACCGCCACCGCGACACAATATAAGGGTGTCGCATTCCATACGCCGACCTGCGATTTCCAGTGCACTCACGATTTGTTCAACGGCACCCTGTCCTTGCACCTGACAGGGATAAATAATCACCGGCAAGGCCGGCATCAAGCGACGCAAGGTACTGAGTACGTCCTGCAATGCAGCGCCCTGCGGTGAAGTGACAACACCGATCTGACGGGGCAATTGGGAAATGGGACGCTTGCGGGCGTTGTCGAACAAACCTTGTTGGGCCAAGTCCTGTTTTAGCTGTTCAAACGCAGCAAAGAGCGTACCCGCTCCCGCCAAACGCACATGCTCTACCTGAAGCTGAAACTCTCCCCGCGTTTCAAATAAACCAGCCGTGGCCCGCACTTCAACATACAAGCCATTTTTAGGTTGCCAGTCAACAAATTGATTGCGGCTGCGGAACATCACACAGCGCACCTGCGCCTGAGCATCTTTCAAAGAAAAATACCAGTGCCCCGATGCGGCCAGAGTGAAGTTGGAAATCTCGCCTGTCACCCAACTGAGCGGAATGACACTGTTTAAGGTGTGTTGAATCAGTCGATTGAAGGCACTCACACTGTGAATGAGTTCGGATTTGGCAATCATTTTACCTCGGCTCTTGACTTTTTCCACAGGGAATGAAAGCGCACACACGGCGAACAAAAATAATTCATGATGAATATTGACATCCCGATTTAAATAATAACCAATTGTTTTTATTAACTATAATTTAATGGTAAAAAATAGGCGACAAGAAAAAACGCTTGCGCAGAGGTGACTTGAAGCAAAGTTAAACACTTTATCCACAAAGTTATCCACAGATAATGTGTGTAACTTTAAAATCCCTATACGACAGAATGGATTAACCGGCGATCTTCATACTTTGACACAAGAAACGCCTCCAAAACACGAACCTTTTAGCCCGGGGTTTGGAACAGATGCACTCTGCTGGCCGCTAATTTTGCCCGTTCACGGGCGATATCCGTGTTTTCCGCAGTCGCCAGCGCAACCCCCATACGACGGGTGGGCAAGGCATTCGGTTTACCAAACAGGCGCACATCACTGCACGGCACGGCCAATGCTTCTGCAAGACCTCGATAACTTGGGGCATCGGCTGTTATACCGCCGTAGATGACCGCAGATGCGCCCTGCTCACGCAAACGGGTATCCACAGGCAAGCCCAATATGGCACGCGCATGCAATTCAAACTCGCTTTGATACTGGGTGCACAGAGTGACCATACCCGTATCATGCGGACGCGGCGAAACCTCAGAAAACCACACCTCGTCACCTTTGACAAACAACTCCACACCAAAAATACCATATCCCCCCAAATTATCCGTGACTTGCTGTGCAATGTGTCGCGCACGCGCCAGCGCTGCGGCTGACATCACTTGCGGTTGCCAGGATTCCACATAATCGCCATTCACTTGGCGATGCCCAATGGGCGCACAAAACCCGGTGTGAATTTGTCCCTGTTCATTGAGCGCACGCACCGTCAGCAAAGTGATTTCAAAATCGAAATCAATGATGCCCTCCACGATGACTTCACCGTAATCAACACGCGCGGCTTCCGCGGCGTAGTTCCATGCGGTCTGGATGTCTTCCTCCCTGGTGATGCGCGACTGGCCTTTGCCGGAAGAAGACATCACCGGTTTCACAATGCAGGGCAAACCAATGTGGGCATGAATAGCATCGCGCAAGCTGTCCAGACTGTCTGCAAACCGGTAAGGCGAAGCAGGCAGATTCAGCGTTTCGGCAGCCAGACGACGAATGCCGGCACGGTTCATGGTCAGATGTGCAGCACGCGCCGAGGGAATCACCTGGCATAACCCTTCCGATTCAATGGCCAACAATTCAGCCGTGGCGATGGCCTCAATTTCCGGCACGATCAGATGCGGCTTTTCCATCTCAACCAGCGCACGCAAAGCCACCGCATCGCTCATATCAATCACATGAGCACGGTGCGCCACCTGCTGGCCCGGCGCATGGGCATACCTGTCCACCGCGATGGTTTCTACCCCCAGTCGTTGCAAGGCGATGATCAGTTCTTTACCCAGCTCGCCGCTGCCCAGCAGCATCACACGCAACGCGTTGGGGGATAATGGCGTACCGAAATTCATGATTGATTCCACTAAAAAGGTTAACGCCTGGGTCGCCAGTCTAAAAGCCATGGTTTTCAACCCGAAGAGGCAAAAATACTGCAATCGGGTCAAGTTTAAAGGATTTGTCCGTATTTTGCACCGATGTTAAGTCCCATCGCCAGCAATGCGCTGCCATAAGCCGCTTCGCCGTGTCGCGCACGGGCAACGGGGATCCCCAATCGGCGCTGGCGTATGGCCTGCCATGCAAGATTACGGCTGCCGCCACCACTGCTTAAAATGCGGCTGGGTGGCGTGGCGCCGAGCGCAATCAATCGGGCATAGCCTTGCTGTTCAATGGCCGCCATGCCTTCCAGCAAGCCATGCAACCATGACACTGAATCCGCAGGACGCGGGGTTAAGCGCGGTGCAAGTTGCGGATCGTTAACAGGAAAACGTTCACCGGCGTGCAACAAGGGATAATAATCAAATTGGCTGGGTTGCTCAGGCTGAATTTGGGCGCTCAGCTGTTCCAGTTCAGTGTCGTTAAAATAATGACGCAGCACTGCACCGCCAGTGTTGGATGCGCCGCCGGTGAGCCATAAATTGCCGAATCGGTGGCTGTACACGCCGTGTTCCGCCGAAAAAACAGGGGTGCTGGACAGCAGTTTAATCACCAGCGTGCTGCCCAGTGAGGTGACCGCTGTGCCGGGCAAGTAGTCTGGGGCGGCCGCAATGAATGCTGCGATGCTGTCTGTGGTGCCGGCGTGAATTTCGCAGCCTGCTGAATAACCCCATTGCCGTGCCCAGTCGCTACGCAAGGGGCCCAACAAGCTGCCCGGTGCAACCACCTCCGGCAACAAATCCCGGTCTTTTGCCGTGTATAAATCCGCATTCCACTGCAAGGTATGCGGATTGAAGCCGCTTTTTAAGGCGCTGTGGTAATCACTGGCGCCTGGCTTGCCGAGTAACAAACTATTACAATAATCCGTTTGATGCATCAAATAACGCGCATGATGACGGGCATCGTGCTGTTTGAGCCAGGACAATTTCTGCGCGGGATCATGGCTAAGTGCATGGTTGTACCCCATGATGGGTGTGACCGGTTGCAAGTCAGCGCCGGTCAATAGCACGGTGCCGGAAGTGCCGTCTACTGCCACATAATCTATTTGCTGGCGATACGTTTCAGGCACTTGCTGCATCAAGTCCATCAATGCCGCCCGCCAGTGCTGGGCTTCCTGCGCGGCTTGCGGCCAGTCGATGTGGGCAGACCAATGTTCAAGCTGTTGTATATCGATGAGGCTGGCACGCACGCCGGTGGTGCCAAAATCGATGCCGAGAGCGTACATGGATGAATATGCGGTACAATTAAAGTCCGTAGTGTAGCAGAACAGTTGCAAAACACACCCTAACAATTGTTTTTACTGACTCTATTCAACGTGCGCCTTATTTCCATCAAATTAGCCGGTTTCAAATCTTTTGTAGACCCAGTCACGATTCCCGTGTCTGGCCAGCTGGTTGGCGTGGTGGGGCCGAATGGTTGCGGCAAATCCAATGTGATCGATGCAGTACGCTGGGTGTTGGGTGAATCGCAGGCGCGGCATTTGCGTGGTGCGAACATGAGCGATGTGATATTCAACGGCTCTGCCACCCGAAAAGCGATTTCTCGTGCTTCCGTAGAGCTGGTGTTTGACAACAGCGCAGGCCGTGCATTGGGTGCATGGACGCAATACGCCGAAATTTCGGTGAAGCGCGTGCTGACGCGCAATGGAGAATCCAGTTATCACATCAACCAAACCCAGGTGCGTCGCCGTGATGTGATGGACGTATTTTTGGGCACCGGCTTGGGTGCAAAAACGCCTTACGCCATTATCGAACAGGGCATGATTTCTCGCATTATTGAAGCGCGCCCGGAAGAATTGCGCGGTTTTCTGGAAGAAGCTGCGGGGATTTCCCGTTACAAGGAAAGACGGCGAGAAACGGAAACCCGCCTGGAACACACGCGGCAAAACCTGCTCCGGCTGGATGACATCCGGCGCACGCTGGCAGAACAAATTGCACATCTAAGCGTACAAGCCGAGAATGCGCGAATTTGGCAAGATTTACAGCAAGACTTGACCCTGGCGCAACAATTGCTGTGGCTGTTAAAGTTGCGTGATGCACAGAGCAAATGCCATCAATGCGCAACGCAGATTCTGCAACTTGAACAACAATTGACTGCTCATGACGACAAACTGCGCGGACTGGACATTTGCTTGCTGGATTTACGCGCCCAACACGATACTGCCAGCGATGCGCTCAACCGTTCGCAAGGCGCATTGTTTACGGTGGCGGCTGAAGTGTCACGTTTAGAGCAAGCTGTTCGCCATGTCCAGGACACCCAATCACGGGTCGAACTGCAGCTTCGCCAGTTGCAGACGCAAGCCTTTGAACTGGATGACCGGCTGGTATCCACAGAGGCAGAATTAACGCAACGGCGTACCCGCCTGACTGACATCGCGCAACAATGGACGGCACGCCAACAAACATTGGATGCCCACCTCGCCACGCTGCCACAATACGACACACACGCCCGCGAAGCCCGCACCCAGGCATCTGGTGCGCAACGTCAATTGGCCATGACCGAACAGGCTGCCACCATCAGCCAGACCCAATTACAAAGCACTGAAAAATTCACTCAACAACTGCAGGCGCAAATCACACGTTTCCAGCAAGAATTCGATCGACTGCCAGCACAAGATACCACTGCGCTGGCGGGTAAAGATGAACAATTGTCGGCGCTGTCTGCCGAATGTGCGCGCCTGGATGCGGAGATCAGTACCACAGACAGCCAACTTGCACAGGCTGTGCAACAGCGCAAACCGGTGCAGGGGCAATGGGAGCAGGTAAACCAGCTTTGCTTGCGCCATGAAGGGCAATTATCTGGCTTGCGCAGTGTAGCAAAACAGGACATCAATCATCAGACACTCGATCATTGGCTCGCCCGGCATGGGCTGGAGGCAAGCCCACGTTTATGGCAATTGTTGGGTGTGACGGATGGTTGGGAACATGCGCTGGAATTGGCTTTGGGCGATTGGCTGCAAGCCTGGGTGATCGACAAAACACTCATGGATGCGGTGCGCGATACGCGACCGGATGGCTTGGCGTGGTTAGCACAAGATGCACCGTGGGATGAAGTGCTGCCATCAGGCATACCCGAACCTGGTTTGACGCGCCTGAGCAGTAAACTTGAATTCAAGTCACGCAGTGCCGGCGCCATTTTGGATCACTTGCTGCATGCCTATGCGGCAGAAACACCTGAACAAGCGGAAGAAATTCGCGCCAAACTCCCTCATGGTGCAAAATGTTACACCCCGCAAGGGCATGTATTCACCCGATATAGCACACAGCATCCCTCACGCATAGCACATGGGCAAGGCGTGCTGGCACAACAAAAAATCATCCGAAAATTGGAGCGCGAGCTGGCACAAGCCCAAGCACAGCGGTCAGAACTGGGTGAACAATTGGCGCAGATGGATCAACAGATGTCTGCATGGCAGCGCCAACTGCAACAGGCACACAGCAGTGTGAACCGCCTGCGGCAGCACATGCATCAGGAACAATTGACGTGGCAGAAACAAACACAGCAGGCCGAACAAGTGGTCTCGCGCCGCGGTCAACTCAGCGCGGAACTGGAAGGCCTGCACGCGAACCTGATCAGTGCTGGGCAAGAGCGCCAATCGCTGGAAATTCGCTTGCGACAAGAACGTGAAATGACAGCACAAGCCAGACAGACTTTGAATGCCTTACGCGAAACACAACGGCTAAGCGAAGCCCATTTGGCCGCCCAGCGGGAAACGCAACATCAATTGGAACGCGAAGTCCAGGAATTGCATTACACACTGCGTCTGGAGCAGGCGGGTGCGGAAACCCAAGCGCAGAATTTACAGCAACTCAGCGAACGTAAAGAGAAATTAACAACGCAATCCACAAGCTTGCAAACCGAGTTGATGGCCCTCGACCAAGACACTCCTGCAGCGCAACTGGCTGCGGCCGTTACAGAACGGCATGTGGCAGAAAATGATTTGGCAGTGCGTCGCGCAGAACTGGACAGTGCCCGTCAAACCCTGCGCGAGGCAGAAGAACAACGCCTTTCCCTGCAACACGCCATCACACCCCTCAACAAGCAGGTGGAAACCTTGCGGCTGGCGCACCAGGAGGCCAATTTGCTGGCAGAGCAATGCCGGGAACAGCTCAACACCCTGCACGCCAATGAAGCGGAGTTGGAAAACCGCCTGCTGACCGCGCGAACCGCCCAGCTTAACCAGGACATTAAACGACTGAATACCGATATTGCAGCTTTGGGTGCTGTGAATTTACTGGCATTGGAAGAGTTAGACCGGGCGCAGGAACGTGAAAATTATCTCAACACACAAACACTGGATTTGGAAACCGCCATCTCCACCTTGCAACAGGCGATGCAGAGCATGGATGAAGATACACGCACCTTATTTAAAACCACCTTTGATCAGGTGAATGCATCCATGGCGGAATTATTTGGCACTTTATTTGGCGGTGGACAGGCCGCTTTGGTACTCACCGACAATGAATGGCTGGATGCGGGAATACAAGTGACCGCACAACCACCCGGCAAAAAGAACAGCTCTATCCAGTTACTTTCTGGCGGCGAAAAAACCTTGACCGCCCTGGCCCTGATATTCGCTTTATTCAAACTGACCCCAGCGCCGTTTTGCCTGCTGGATGAAGTCGATGCGCCGCTGGATGACAGCAATACCGAGCGTTACGTCAGGCTGGTGCGAGAAATGTCGAGCAGCGTGCAGTTTTTATTTATCACTCACAACCGCATGACCATGGAAGCGGCCGGACAACTGATCGGGGTCACCATGCAGGAGGCAGGTGTATCGCGTATTGTTTCCGTAGATTTGGAACAAGCGGCACAGATAAGTGGTACATGAGTAAAGCACCATCCAACCCATGCTGTTGCCTTGCTTCAACCTTACTCATCGAGCAATCCATACCCTGACTCGAACACATCAGACAATTTCAACAATAAACGACAATATGCTAAAATAACCACTCTGCACTTTGTTCTGCGATGTTGCATGTAAATCTTGTTACCGGGAAACCTTGCGAGGCTAAAAAATCAGTCACACTCAAAAAAAACCACCTCTCAAAACAGGGTGGTATCGATGAAGGCGCAAGTTAATTTAGAGTTTCTTGAAGAAGCGTTAAATGAGCATGCCATTGTAAGCATGACTGACGCCGATGGAAACATCATCTATGCCAATCAAAAATTTCTTGAAATTTCCGGTTATACCTTATCTGAGTTAATCGGCAAAAATCATCGCATATTAAAATCAGGCATTCATTCATCTTTGTTCTACCAGGAAATGTGGGCCACGCTATTAAGCGGCAAAACCTGGTTTGGCGATTTAAGCAACCAACACAAGAATGGTGATATTTATTGGATGCGTGTCTCGATTAAACCCATGCTGAATCAGGAAGGTTTGCCTATCCAATACCTGTCCATTCGCACCGACATCACTGATCAAAAATTACTCTCTACAGAATTAAACAAACAAAAAGAAGAACTTGAGACCCTTTACCACACCACCAGAGACGGCGTTGCGCTACTGGATTCAGATTCAAAATTTCTGGCGGTCAATCATGCTTATGAACGTATGACAGGCTATTCCCAGGCAGAATTACTTCAAACCACATGTATTGCCCAAAGTGCACCGGAGGAGGTGCTGAGATCGGCATCCGTCTTAAAACGTGTTTTGGCGACAGGCTATATCGACAACCATGAAAAAACCTGTATCACCAAAAGTGGCCAGCGCATCCATGTCAGCGCATCCATCGCTTTACTGCCCAACCAGCAACACATTTTAATTAATAGTAGAGAAATCAACGAAAAACAAAAACTGGAGCACGCGCTTTCCATGGCCAAAGAACGTGCAGAATTGACACTGGCATCCATAGGCGACGCAGTGATCACCACCGATGCAGCAGGACTGATTACATTTCTGAATCGGGATGCCATCAATTTTACCGGCTGGGCACTCAATGACGCGCTGGGCAAACCGTTGTCCGAGGTTTTCAATATCGTGAATGAAAGCACCCGTCAAAAGGTGGTCAGCCCAATTGATGAGGTATTGCGTGACGGGAAAACCGTCATGTTAACCGGTCAAACCCTGCTGATTTCACAAAATGGCACGGAATACAATATCGAAGACTCGGCAGCCCCTATTTTCCTCCCCGATGGCACATTGATAGGCTGTGTACTGGTATTTTACAATGTCACCGAAAAACACCGGTTGCAAAATACCATACGCTGGCAGGCGGCGCATGACCCCCTCACCAACCTTCCTAACCGCATCTTGCTGACAGAAAGTTTTAATCGTTCAATTGCTCGCGCACAACGGCAACAAAAACTGTTGGCCGTGTGCATGATTGATCTGGATGAATTCAAACCCGTGAACGATCAATACGGGCATGAGGTGGGCGATTTGCTGCTGGTCGAAGCAGCCAAACGTTTAAACGATGTGATTCGTAGCCAAGACACGGCCGCGCGTCTGGGCGGCGATGAATTTGTATTGCTGTTGAGTGATATTGCCGATGTAGATGAACTGCAAGTCATTATGGAGCGTGTGCTCACCGCATTGGCGGCACCTTACATCATCAATAAAAAACATATTACACTCTCCGCCAGTATCGGCAGCGTGTTATATCCGCTGGATGACGCAGATGCGGACACACTGCTGCGCCATGCTGATCAGGCCATGTATCAGGCCAAACAGCGCGGACGTAATCAGCATCAGATGTTTGATGTGTCATTGGACACACAAATCATCGCCCGACACAAAACCATCAAAGAGGTAAAAAAAGCCCTGCACGACAATGAACTCGTATTGTATTACCAACCTAAAGTCAACATGAGGACTGGCGTCATCACAGGCATGGAAGCTTTATTGCGTTGGCAACACCCCACGCAAGGCCTGATTTCTCCATTAGATTTCCTGCCCCAGGTAGAAAAAGCTGACGTGATTATTGATATTGGGATATGGGTGATGGATCAGGCGATGCAACAAATTTCTGCATGGCATCAAGCAGGTAAATCGTGGGTGGTCAGTGTGAATATCGCGGCATTGCATTTTCAGAATGGTGGTTTTTCGCAACACCTTAAAGACACACTGGCCCGTTATCCCGATGTGCCGTCTCATCTGCTTGAAATCGAAATACTGGAATCCGTTGCCCTGGGTGATATCAACCAGATCAATCAATTGATATGCGATTGTCAGGCGATGGGAGTAAGTTTCTCTTTGGATGATTTTGGAACGGGTTACTCCTCCTTGAGTTACTTAAAACGTCTGCCGGCTGAAACCATTAAAATTGACCAATCATTTATACATGACATCCTGGATAACAAAGACGACTTGGCTTTGGTCGAGTCCATCATCGACATTGGGCGTGTATTTGGTCGAAAAATTATTGCGGAAGGCGTAGAAACAGCCGAACAGGGGGTGGCGTTAATGCATCTTGGCTGTGACATGGCGCAGGGTTATAGCATTGCCAAACCCATGCCCGCAGCGCAAGTACTTGACTGGTCTTTGGCGTATGTCATCGACAAGGTTTGGGCGACTTAA
>JAJYMO010000083.1:0-9626 GCA_021786845.1 Pseudomonadota bacterium
TAAATGGCTGAACATATTTTTCGCGGCATAGAATTATTGCCCAGTTCTGCAAGGCCCAAACAGCTTTTTATTCTGCTGCATGGTGTTGGGACAAATTCGGCTGACATGGCGCCGTTAGCCAGTCAGTTTCGGGCTGTTTATCCTGAAGCCGCATTCCTGATCCCGGAGGGCACTTTCCCTTTTGATGGTGGGGGTGAGGGGCGGCAGTGGTTCTCGCTAAGCGGACTGACAGAGGAAAATTGCCCGGCACGCATTGCCGAGGCCATACAGGTGTTATATACCCTGGTGCGTCAATCTCAGGATCGCCTGAATATATTGCCTTCGGACACGGCACTGGTGGGTTTTTCGCAAGGTGCCATCATGGCACTGGAATTCAGCGCAGCACACGATGGTCGCATCGGAAGGGTATTGGCGTTTTCCGGGCGGTATACAAAGCTACCTGAGAAAGCACCGGAATTAACCACTGTGCATCTGTTTCATGGTGAAAATGACAATATCATGCCGGTTGAACATACTTATGCGGCTTACGAGAGGCTCTCTGAACTGCAAGGGGACGTAACCATAGATATCGCATCGTCTGTTGGCCACGGAATCGATACCTTTCTTGTCGAGTGTGCTATTCACCGTCTGCAGACCTGCATCCCGTTGCGTAGCTGGAAGTGGGCGTTGACTTAGGGAAGCGCTGATCTATTCGTCATCTCTGCGAAGGCGGGAACGACGAGTTCGAATAAATCAGCGCCTCCTTAGCATGAAACTCGCGCAGCGAGACTTCGTCCCCCTCGCCCCTCAGGAGAGAGAGTTAGGAGTGAGGGAAAACGGGCATGGCAAAGTGCAGTTTCATCATTTGGGGCGGCAATTCGCCATGTCCGTTAGCATGAAACTCGCGCAGCGAGACTTCGTCCCTCTCGCCCCTCAGGGGAGAGAGTTAGGAGTGAGGGAAAACGGGCATGGCAAAGTGCAGTTTCATCATTTGGGGCGGCAATTCGCCATGTCCGTTAGGGCTCGTAAGTTGACAGGGGTACCATTTATGCTTGGCCGGTAAAATACCGGCTCACACCCAAATCATCCGCACGGATTGCAGGACTGTTACCTGCCATCAGATCGGCCAGTACCTGTGCGGAGCCGCATGCCATGGTCCAGCCTAAAGTGCCGTGCCCGGTGTTGAGCCACAAGTTCTCGTAGCGGGTGGCGCCGATAATGGGTGTGCCGTCGGGGGTCATGGGACGCAGGCCGGCCCAGAAGCTTGCGCTGGGCAGATCGCCGCTGTGCGGAAACAGGTCGTTGACCACCATTTCCAGTGTTTTTCGCCGCCGTGGATTCAGTGTCAAATCGAAACCGCCCAGTTCGGCCATGCCGCCGACGCGAATCCGCTGGTCAAAACGGGTGATGGCCACTTTGTAGGTCTCGTCCATGACCGTGGAAACGGGTGCGGCAGAGGCAGCTTTAATCGGGATGGTCAGTGAGTAGCCTTTGACCGGATAAACCGGAATATTCAGGTGGATGTGACGTAACAGCTCGCGTGAGTAGCTGCCCAGGGCCACCACATACTGGTCGCCGATGATGCGCTCGCTACCGGCTTCCACGCCAACGATCCTGCAATTTTCGCTGAGCAAGCGGGTGACGGGCAAGTGGTAGCGGAAGTTGACGCCCAGCGCTTGCGCGGCTTTCGCCAGATCATGGGTAAACATCTGGCAGTCGCCCGTTTCATCTCCCGGAAGATGCAGTCCGCCGCTTAATTTGTGTTGAACTGAAGCCAGCGCAGGTTCCGCGATGACACATTCCTCCCGGTTTAACAATCGATGCGGCACGCCGTATTGTGCCAGTATGGCAATGTCCTTGCTGGCGGCATCGAGTTGTTTTGCATTGCGGAAAACCTGGAGTGTACCCAGCGTGCGCGCCTCATAGGCAAGGTGTTCGCGCGTGCGCAGTTCGCGCAAGCAATCCCGGCTGTATTCGGCCAGCCTGAGCATTCGTTCCTTATTGATGGCGTATCGGTCGGCAGAGCATTGCCGTAGCAGCATGGACATCCATTGCAGTTGCCAGAGTGAACCGTCCGGATGGACGGACAGCGGCGCATGTCGCTGCGTCAGCCATTTGAGTGCTTTGAGTGGAATGCCGGGGGCAGCCCAGGGGGTCGAGTAACCGGGCGAGATTTGTCCTGCATTGGCGAAACTGGTTTCCAGGGCGGAATCCGGTTGACGATCAATGACCGTGACCTGAAAACCGGCGCGTGCCAAATAATAAGCACTGGTGACGCCCACAACACCGCTGCCTAAAATGACAACATGCATCGCAATGCTCCCATCAGCCTAAAAGTCCGAAAGGAAAATCTATCCTTTTACCCCAAGTAATCCATTCGCTTCGTCATTTCCGCGCAGGCGGGAATGACGACTTTTCATTCTAATGGATAATCCGGGTTTATGTTGCCAGCCTCCTGGCACTTACCAAAATGACTTGCCTGATTTAGTGCACAGTAATTTCAATATCAATATCCCGGCTTAACCATCCTACAGTGATGGCGTGGAATGCGGCGTAATCCGCTTCATCCCAAATGAGGCACAAATGAACTTCCTGTTCGGTGAGCAATTCGTTGCCGCGCAACAATTTTTCATTGGCTTTGGCGCATTCCAGCAAGTTCGCATTGTGTCGTGCAAACGCAGCAAGGGCTGCAGTGATTCCACTGTTGATATTTTCCTGTGAGGCAATCCATGCATCCTGTCCCTGAATATCAAGGACGGCTTCGGTAATGGCGTTCATGACGGTCTCCTGTTGTTGACATGACAGGCTTTAACTATGCATAAATCATACCAAAGGGCTTAAACCGGAAAAATGAAAGGAAAAGACCGGTTTTGTGATCATAATGTAAATCGTTTGGGATGAGTCAATGTGGTGTATTGCACAAGATTGTTGATGCGTTTTGTCGTAAACACGACAGTGTGACATGATGATCAAGGTCTTGTTTCCTGTAAGCATGGTAAAGGCGGCGTTATTGGGCGAATAAATACATTGTTTTTCCGGGGAATGGTATTTGCTAGTCGAGTGATGAGATGACTGGTGGAGAAAGATATGCTGGACACGGTGATAGTGGGTGGCGGTTTGAGTGGGCTGGCCCTGGCGCATGGATTACAGCAACAAGGCCGGACTTTCGCGTTGTATGAAGCGCGAGATCGCCTGGGTGGCCGTATTTTGACCCAATACGATGGGGATGCCGCACTGGATTTGGGACCGGCCTGGTTTTGGCCGGGGACACAACCGCGCATGGCCAGAATGGTGGCGGCACTTGGATTGGCGGCTTTTCCCCAGCACGATCAAGGCCAAGTATTGCGGCTCCATGACCCCGAGAAAGTCCCTGAAGTTTACTCAACGGATGGCATACACCATGGCGCGCAGCGTTTGGTGGGCGGGATGGCGCGCCTCGTGCAGGGGCTGGCGTCAAGGTTGCCGGGTCATGCCGTGAAGTTGGCGCATGAGTTGATTGCCGTGGTCAAACAGCGCAATCACGTTGAGCTGCATTTCCGCAGCGGTGACGGCATCACGCAGGTCATGGCACGACGGGTGGTGCTGGCCGTGCCACCGCGCCTGCTGGAGGAGGCAGTGCGATTTGATCCGCCGCTGGAAGGGATGCTGTGCCAGCGCATGCGTGCGACGCAAACCTGGATGGCTAATCAGGCCAAGGTGCTGGTGACATTTCTATCTCCCTTTTGGCGCGCTGCCGGTCTGGCGGGTAATGCCTTCGTCGAACATGAACAAGCGATGCTTTATGAGGTTTTTGATGCGTGTGACGTGGTTGGTGAACAGGCTGCCCTGGGTGGATTCATTGCTTTAACACCAGAATTGCGTACTTCATTTCAGACCGGGATGCCCCTGCTCATCGAAAGCCAATTGACGCAGCTTTTCGGCGGCGAAGCCGATCAAGGCGTACAGCATATACGGGACTGGGCGAATGAACGCTATACCTGCAGTACGCTGGATCGCGTTCCTTCTGCAATGCGGCCACTGTACGACGATGCTTCATTACGGCGTTCTTTTTGGGATGCCACACTCTATTTCGGCGGGTCTGAAACGGCGGGTTATGCGGCCGGATACCTGGAAGGGGCGCTGGAAGCAGGTGAGCGTGTTGTTTATCTGCTGACACACTCATCTGGCCAAGCGCAAGCTTCGTTTGCGAATTAGTGCGCTGCATGGGTTGTCCAATGGGCGCTTTCAGTTGGAAGGCCGCGTCGTCCAGGAGGGGTTATGATTTATATTGTTGAATTTACTGAAAAAAGTAAAGCACATGCATGGTTTGCATTTGATCGGCAGGACTTGTTGCGTAAAATATACATCAGTGATGTGCGTAAAGAATGGGAAATATTCGATGTCATGACTGCGAGAGAACTGCTTGAGTTGCTTGGGAAAACAGCAGACACAGCCGAAGCGCGCGAGGAATTTCCAGCCATTTGCAGCCTGGGCGTGCAGCATGGGTGGGACACGCCGCTGTATCGTGCGGATTATCTGCTGGGCGAGGGCATATTTGACGTCAACCCCATCAGTGAAGTCGATGCCTGCGTCGCCGCTTTGGCACAGCGTAGTTTGGCGTACAAGATTTTTTGGTCAGACACCCAAGCCACCGCGGCGCTTGAACATGATCCTGTTTTTGACAATGAAGCCGGTTCCTGGGGGCGAGAAGCTTTGAACGCTCAATTGGTGGCACTGGAAATTCTGGAAGGCAACCAGTAATGACCTTGCAGAGAGAACGTTCCTGCGTTGAGGCCATGCTCAATGTGGGCAGGAAATGTAAAATTCGCATGAGATGCGTGATGTATTTTTTGGCATGAATTCTGCTTTGTAATATAGCGTTATATATCACATGATATAACGCTGTCTAAAATACAGCATTGTTTTATACTACATCATCTTGAAAAGGAGCCTTTCATGAAATTGAGTCGATGGTTGCTGCTTGGTTGCGCGCTGTTATTTTCCCTGACAGGGCATGCCGAAACCATGACTATCGCGGCTGCCGCCGACCTCAAGTTTGCGATGGATGACCTGATTCACAATTTCAAAAGTACACATCCCAATGATGAGATCAAGGTGGTCTATGGTTCATCGGGCAATTTCACCACACAAATCACACAGGGCGCGCCGTATGATGTGTTCTTTTCTGCCGATATTGGCTTTCCACGCAAACTGGCGCAAATGAACATGACTGCTTCCCCGGTGACCCCCTATGCGATGGGACGTATCGTGTTGTGGAGTGCCACACGGGATGCGACTAAAATGACTTTGTCCAGTCTTGCTGATCCCGGCATTACCCGCATTGCCATCGCCAACCCCCAACACGCCCCATATGGGCAACGTGCGGAAGAAGCCTTGCGTTCAGCAGGTCTGTGGGACAAAGTGGAACCCAAGCTGGTGTATGGTGAGAATATCGCTCAAACGGCACAGTTTGTCCAAACAGGTAATGCACAAGTCGGCATTATTGCGCTCTCCCTGGCTGTCAACCCGCAGCTGGCCAGACTGGGCGGGTACTGGTTGATCCCCGATGCCTTGCACAGTCCTATGGAGCAGGCTTATGTGATCACCCGTTATGGTGCTGACAATCCGCTGGCCCACCAGTTCGTGACCTATCTGGACAGCGCGCCTGCACGGGCCATGATGACCCAATACGGGTTTGTGTTGCCCTCCGTTGCCACGAGCAAATAACAAATCCAGCGGTGAAAGATGATGTTTCTGACTGACGGTGATCTGCAAGCACTCATGCTAAGCCTGGAATTGGCGAGTAGCGTGACGGCTATTTTGTTGTTGATCGGCACACCCATTGCATGGTGGTTGGCGCACAGTCGGGCGTGGTGGAAAGTGCTGATCAGTGTGACGGTTGCCATGCCTTTGGTTTTGCCGCCGTCCGTGCTCGGTTTTTACCTGCTTATCGCCATGGGGCCCCAGGGCCCGTTGGGTGTGCTTACCCATGCATTGGGCATTGCCCCGCTGCCATTCAGCTTTGCCGGTTTGCTTGTCGCCTCGGTATTGTATGCGTTGCCTTTTATGGTTCAGCCGTTGCAAAATGCCTTTGAGGCTTTGGGCGACCAGCCGCTGGAAGTGGCGGCCACCTTGCGCGCCTCGCCGTGGGATGCTTTTTTTACCGTGGTACTGCCTTTGACCTGGCCTGCCTTTCTGACAGCAATCACCTTGTGTTTCGCCCACACTGTGGGCGAATTTGGCGTGGTGTTGATGATCGGCGGCAACTTGCCCGGCATTACGCGGGTGGCCTCCCTGCAAATTTTCGATCATGTGGAGGCTTTGGAATACGCGGAGGCTAACCATCTTGCGCTGACGTTGCTGCTGTTTTCATTTTTGGTGCTGTTGTGGGTGTATGCGAGACAACCTGCCAGGCAACAGGGCGGTACTTCATGAACGATATCATTGCGCGTTTTCAGCTTGACCGTCCGGGTTTTCAACTTGATGTGGATTTGGTGTTGCCCGGGCGCGGTGTGACGGCCTTGTTTGGCACTTCCGGTTCGGGTAAGACCTCCCTGTTGCGTTGTATCGCCGGATTGGAGCGTGCGCTGAATGGTTTGCTTTCTGTTTCAGGTGAAGTGTGGCAAGACAAAAGTATTTGGCTCGCGCCTCACCGGCGACCAATGGGTTATGTGTTTCAGGAGGCGAGCCTGTTCGCCCATTTGAGTGTCATGGGTAATTTGCAGTATGGCATCAAACGGGCAAAATCAGATCAACCAGTTAATTTTGAACACATTGTGGGCTTGTTGGGCATCGAGCATTTGCTCCAGCGGCAACCACAAAAGCTTTCCGGGGGCGAGCGTCAGCGCGTTGCGATTGCGCGGGCATTGCTGATTCACCCGAAAATTTTACTGATGGATGAACCTTTGGCTGCGCTGGATGCACAGCGGAAACAGGACATTTTCCCTTATCTGGAACGCTTGCGCGATGAGTTGGCTATCCCTATTCTTTATGTCAGCCATGATCACCATGAAGTGGCGCGTTTGGCGGATCATTTGGTGGTGCTGGAAGCAGGCCGGGTGATTTCAAATAGCCCCTTGACTGTCGCGATGGCACAACCTGATCAACGCTTTCAGCGTGATGAAGACATTGGGTCTGTGCTGGATGGTCAAGTGAGCGAAATCGACAGGCGGTGGCATTTGGCTCGACTGGATTTTCCGGATGGCGGTTTGTGGATGCGCGATCACGGTTTGCCGGTGGGTAAAAAAGTCAGGTTGCTTATTCTTGCCCGGGATGTCAGTTTGGCGCGACACCCGCCTGAACAGAGCAGTATACAAAACAGCTTGCAAGGCCGCATCACAGCCATATTGGACGATACACATCCCGGTTTGGCTTTGGTGCAGGTGAGCGTGGGCGCGTCACTGCTGTTGGCACGCCTGACCAGGCGCGCTGCAGCCACGCTCAATCTTCAAATTGGTGACAATGTTTGGGTGCAAGTGAAATCGGTAGCGCTGATTTAAAAAGCAGTCAGACAGACCTCAGTCCAGCAATTTTGGCTCACCACACCCATGCAGGCTATTTCCCCGTTCTGCCAGCTTCTTCCCCCCCCCCCCAGTGGTATGCCAGTGCAAGGTGATGATGCACAAATCAATACTCGTTATGTCGTAATGCTTACGTTAAATGTATTCAATACTACAATCGTTATGATGTTTTATCATTTCGCCTTGCTGGTTCAAAACACTGGACTGAAAACCAGTGCCCCATTGCTTCAAGGATTGGGCGCGAGGACAACAGCCCCAAACCGGTTTATGGCGATTCGTTGACTTTAAATACTCAAATCTTTCTTTGGCATGTCTTTTGCTTTTATCGTTAAGCAAGTTATTGCATGACGGTAGTGTGGTCGGTCAAGCGGAAGCCAATAAGAATGATTTTAAATTTCAACAGTAAAAAGGGGTTTGTCATGAAGCATTTTAAATTATCGGCAATTGTGGTGGCGCTGGGGTTATCTGCCTGTGGTCAAGTCTATGCGGTGGAAGCAGCGAATTTTTCAGACTGGTTCAGCAATGGCGATGTGTCAGGCGATGCTCGCTTATATGACTTCGGTCGTGATTATGCCGGTGCGCAGCCTGCATTTTTAAGAGACATGAATACGGTTTCTTTTGGTGGTAAAGTCAAATTTGAAACCGCCACTTGGGATGGGTTTTCTGCGGCAGCCGCCCTGTATGGCGCTTATGATATCGGCATGAATAACTATAGCCCTGGCAATGACCCCACTGGTGATAACCTGCCTCATTTGAACCCCTTGCTGATGGGTACCAATCGAACCCAGACTTCATTGGGCGAAGCCTGGTTGCAATATCAGAACCCGGACTTTATGCTACGCGCAGGGAATGAGCTGATTAATAACCCATGGAACAACCCCAGTGACGGGTTTATGATTCCCAACCTGTTTGAAGGGGTGAGCAACCAAATGAATTTGGGTTCATCCGGTGCGCAATTGTCAATCGACCGGATTTTCCAGTATAAGGATCGCAGCAATGCGGCGTTTGATGAAACCAGTCTGGCTGTCTTACCCTATGATAAATTGGTCACGCTTGCGGAAAGCGGTGGTGCAACGGATGCTGGCCTGACTTACAAGGATCAAACCGTGAGTGCTGCAGCATGGCTGTATCAATGGGATAATCTGGCACAAATGACTTATCTGGAAGGCGGTTATCATCCTGCTTTTGCCGGTCGAACCTGGTTTGTCGATAATCAGTATGTGAATGAAACCGGTTTGGGTAGCGAAGATGCTGGCCCCATCAATGCCCAGGTGTATGGGTTAAAATTGGGCATGAACCTGGCGCAACATTTGGGTAATGTGTTTGTGGCCTATAACAATGTACCCGGCAATGGCGCGATCACGACACCGGGCATTAATCCCGCAACAGGGGCAAGCACCACGAATAAAGTATACAACGGGAACCTGTATTCACCTTACACACAAATTTATAATACGGATCCATTATACACCACGGTGATGAATTATGGTTTGGTGTCTGCACGGGCACCGGGCAGTGCGTGGATGTTGGGCGCTCACCTGCATCCTTTGTCTAATCTGGATATTATTCCTACCGTGTCGGAGTATTATACCGATCAGACCCCTGGGATTCCTGTGGCCAATGTACGCGCCTATATGCTGGATGTGGCATGGCATTTCACAGGAAAACTCAAAGGTTTGAGCTTGCGTGACCGCTTGGGTGTGGAACATGATGTGCCTTTGCTTGGGTCTGCGTATGTGGACAATCGTATGATGATGCAGTACAACTTCTGACGGAGCTCGTTCGCGGGCATCGGTTTGGTTTTAACTTGTTCTCTTAACCACGGTGGTGTTGAAAACTGCCGTTGTATTTTCTATTAACCATATGAATATGGAGTGCTGACATGAAATGCCAATTTTTGGCTGCAATCTGTTTGAGTTTGGTGGCGCAGTTTATTTTTGCCGCTGATCAGCTTCATCCAGCGGATACCCGGCAGGTCGTTAAGGTCCCCACTGCGGTACATGTGCATTTTTTGGCCGGGATGCGTCACCATCTGGCAGAAATGGCAGACATTCAGGCCGCATTGGCGAATGGTGAGTTTGAGCGTGCGGCACAAATTGCTCAACAGCATTTAGGTTTGTCGGCACCGGGGTCTGCCGCTTGTCGTAT
>JAJYMO010000083.1:10447-17257 GCA_021786845.1 Pseudomonadota bacterium
CACGTCGAAGTGCATATCCGGATTGATGCTGAAAATCAGATCATCGCTGTGGTCACGCAACACAGCATGCAAGCGATGGGTTTGGTGGAGGGCATGGAGGTGTATGCTTTGTTCAAGGCCGGTGCAGTGGTGCTGAGTACGGATACCGTGTTGGGGATCAGTTTTGAAAATCGTTTTTGTGGCGTGATTCGTCATCTTCATCCCGGTGATCTATACACGGAAGCCAGCGTGCGCATGCACAACGAAAAAATAATCACGGCTGTGGTGAACAACGATGTGGCCGAACAGATGGGATTGATGACGGATACCCCGGTTTGTGCCATGTTCAATGCCGCCAGTGTGATTTTGGCGCTGGTGTGAGGATCATTCACAACCCGGCGTCTGCAATGAGTTTGATTGATAAGAAAAGGAGTTAAACCATTCAAATTGCGGCAGGATCGGCTTTGCCACCGGTGGTTGCGTCCAATCCAGATTTAAATTTTACTGCCAGTACGAGGGCAGATGAGGCTGTTCGTGCCATTATGCAGCGACTGCTGGGGATGATGAACGCCAATGTGACCGGTGTGCATGCGGGGGCAGACCCGGAATTTCTGCATAATTTTCGCATTGCCGTGCGACGTCAACACGTTTTACTTGGACAGCTTCGCGGTGTGATGCCGCAACGCAACAGACGGCAACTCAGTCGCGGATTTGCATGGTTGAATGAAATCACGGGGCGAGTGCGTGATCTGGACGTTTATCTGCACATGCTTGAAGCTGATAAAAATAGTTTGGGGCCAGCAATGAGTAATGATCTGGCACCTTTGCGCGAATTTTTGCAGCATCGACAGCAACGCGCACATCAGCAATTAGCCGAAAGTCTGACATCACGACGTTATACCAGGCTGATCGCCACCTGGACTGCCTATTTGACTTCGCCGTTACCTGCTCACAACAGACTGTCCGATGCCAGGCGTCCATGGCCCAGTTTTGCGAACAGGCGCATTGGGCGCATGTTGCGCCGCGTTATGAAGCAAGGCAACGCAATCCGGGCGCACAGCCCACCGCAAGATTTACATGCGTTGCGAAAATCCTGTAAAAAATTGCGTTACCTGATGGAATTTTTTCAAGGCGGCTATCCGGCGATCATGCTTGAGCAGCCGCTTAATGTGTTAAAGTCACTGCAAGATGTGCTGGGTGAATATCAGGATTTGCAGGTTCAGCAGGCTTTTCTGGTGAAATTCCGGCAACAGGCATCCCCCACACCGGTGATGAAAAATGCGTTGTGTGCCATTAAGTTAATGAGGCACCGACTCGAAAAACGCAAGATTAAAGTCCGTAAATTATTCAAACAGCATTTCGCCGTGTTGGCGGAAACCAGGCAGCAGAAAACTTTCAATCAGTTGTTTAACAAGATGAAGGGAAGGTAAGCGCATGTTCCGTGATCGTTATGATGCAGCAAAACAACTGGCGGATAAGCTGATGCAATATCAGGGCAAAAATCCGTTGATTCTGGCCATTCCCCGTGGTTCGGTGCCCATGGCGAAACTCATTGCAGCCCGTTTGGATGGTGATTTTGATGTGGTGCTGGTGCGCAAGTTGCGAGCACCCTTTCATCCGGAATTTGCGATTGGCTCAGTGGATGAAAGCGGCTGGAGCTTTATTGCCGATTATGCGGAAGCGGCAGGTGGTACGCCCGATTACATCGCGTCTGAAAAGCGGCTGCAAATGGAAACAATCCGTCAGCGTCGTGCCCAATATACCCCGATACGTCCTCCTATTGACCCCAGCAACCGTATCGTCATAGTGATTGATGACGGTTTGGCAACCGGCTCAACCATGATTTCCGCATTGCACAGTTTGCGTGCCAAACACCCGGAAAAATTGATTTGTGCCGTACCGGTATCTCCTGCGGATACCTTAATCAAGGTGCGGCAGTATGCCGATGAAGTGGTGTGCCTGCAAGTGCCCGAGCATTTTCAGGCGGTGGGGCAGTTCTATGCGGATTTCCCGCAGATAGAAGATGAGGAAGTGATCGCGATACTCAAAGACAGCGCATAGGCGTTGATTTTGCTGGCGTTAGAGTCTGGCAGCCTGTCGGACTTAAAGGAAATCGGCTGCAAATTTGTCTGACTGGTTCATATTTCATCGCTTTTTTGGGCAATAGAACAACTATTGCCCGGCAAAATCGCTAAAATCTGTCCTCAGTCGGCCAAATTTTGCGAGCAGCCGCTTTGCGGCTTGCCTGCTTGAACCACTTCGCTTCGATTCTTCAAGTCCGACAGGCTGCCAGGCGTCAGGTATTGCTTAAACCAGGCCGCTGCCTGGTGGGCAACCTGTTCCAGTGTGCCAGGCTCTTCAAACAAATGCGTCGCACCAGGAATGATGGTGAAGACTTTCTGGCAATGCAGCAGATCGTAGGCGCTCTGATTCAGTTCTATGACGACGTCATCAAAGCCCCCAACCAATAACAGCGTTGGCGCGCGTACTTTTCCCAGTGCCGCAGCACCGGCAAGATCAGGACGGCCGCCGCGCGAAACCACTGCGGCAATGTTGTGCGTGGATTGTGCAGCGGCTTGTAATGCAGCCGCCGCACCGGTGCTGGCGCCAAAATAACCTGTGGGCAGGTTTTGCGTGGCGGGTTCGTGGCTGACCCAGCGCGTGGCGTCCAGCAGGCGATGGGTGAGCAGCGGAATGTCAAAACGGGTTTCATAATTCATGTCTTCCTGCTGCGTCAGTAAGTCCATCAGCAGTGTCCCAATACCCGCCTCGCGCAATATTCTGGCGACATAGTTGTTGCGCGGGCTGTGGCGGCTGCTGCCGCTACCATGGGCAAACAGCACGATGCCCTGTGCATTTTCCGGCAGTTCCAGCATGCCTTCAATATGAATAGCGTCGCTGGGAATGTGGACAAGTTGTTCAAGTAGGGCAGTCATCGGTCTGTCTCCATTTTTCGTACGACTCATCAACCTGCTTCCCTGCAATCGATCAAATCCGGATTGAATCAAACCCAATCCTGATTGATCGCAATCGGGATACGTTGTCGACCAAACTTACCCGGCTTGGCGTCAAACCTGCCCGCGATCAGGCTGTTGCAATCCGGGCAGTGACCATCCGGCGTCAGGCGATACGATTTGATCTGATACCAGTCACGCACAATGAGTGGTGCATGGCAGTCAGGGCAAAAAGTGGTGTCACCATCGACATGATGCACATTGCCGGTGTAAACATAGTGCAGACCCGCACGCAATGCGATGTCTCGCGCCATGATCAGCGTGGATGTGGGCGTTTGTGGAATGTCCGGCATTTTGTAATCAGGATGAAACGCTGAAAAATGCAGGGGCACATCGGACCCCAGTTGCTGCATGATCCATTGGCACATGGCCGTGATTTCGGCTTCGGAATCATTTTTGCCGGGAATGAGCAGCGTGGTGATTTCAAACCAGACATCGGTTTCGTGCTTGAGATAAACCAGCGTATCCAGCACTGGTTGCAATTGTGAACCTGTCAGCTTGAAATAGAAGTCTTCAGTAAATGCCTTGAGGTCGACATTGGACGCATCCATCTTGCTGAAAAAATCGCGCCGCGCCGCATCGTGTATGTAGCCCGCAGTCACTGCAACGGTTTTGATGCCGCGTGCGTGGCAGGCGTCTGCCGTATCCATGGCGTACTCGGCAAAAATGACCGGGTCATTGTAAGTAAAGGCCACACTTTTGCAGCCGCTTTGTTCTGCGGCAATGGCGATGGTCTCAGGCGCGGCTTGATCCATCAATTTATCCATGTCTTTGGACTTGCTGATGTCCCAGTTCTGGCAGAATTTACACGCCAGATTGCAACCTGCCGTGCCGAACGACAGCACGCTGCTACCGGGATAAAAGTGATTCAGTGGCTTCTTCTCTATGGGGTCGATGCAAAATCCGGATGAACGTCCATAGGTGGTCAATACGATTTGATCGTTCTCGCGCATGCGCACAAAACAGGCGCCTCGCTGACCTTCCTTGAGTTTGCAGTCACGCGGACACAGGTCGCACTGGATGCGGTCATCGTCGATGACGTGCCAGTATTTGCCGGGATGATGGTTGGTTGCAATCATTCTGTGGGCACCCCTTCTTTCCATTTGCTCACCGTGTAGCGATATAGTCTGACCTTCTCATCCCAGAAATTGGGCGGAAGGCCGGCCTTATGCTTCAAGTGTGCCATGAACTCCGTTGGGTCGGGCAATTGCTCCCATACCTGCGGCAAAAAAGTGCTGCGGTAATGAGCGTATTCAAACAGGATGCCATCTATTTCCGGGCGCAATTGCGCCAGCGCGTCCTGTTCATTGTGAAAAGTCATGTCTTGCATGACCGACAACAGGGATACTTCAACGTCAGTGGCGTCCAGTTCGGCTTTTGTCAGGGGAGAAAAACGCGGGTCGTGAAATGCGGCAGCTTGTGCATTGGCTTTGACATCAAGCAACAGCGAGCGGTGCGCTTCAAGACTTCCGATGCACCCGCGCAATTGTCCGCGCTGCGTGAGCGTGACAAAACATGCCCGGTGTTCCTGCAGCCAACTGTCATCTTCATTGGCAGGGATGATCTGACCGAATTTCTCAGCGATGGCTGAGCGCGCAATCGGTAATAAAATTTGACCATACTCAGTTTGCATAGTCGATCTCCTCCATCAATGCAAAGGATGCATAACCCACCACGCGATCCTTATCGCCAGCGGTGTCCCCCGAGTTACGCAAATCCAGTAATAATGGATGAAGGTGGTGGCGTTTGGCAGCCAGCAACATGCCGTTGATAGGCGTGCCACCACAGGCCTGTTCGTGGGTCAATGGACCCTGCAGCGCCAGAATGTGTTGGGCAGTTTGCCGATCCACGGCCTGTGCTGTGGCATAGGGCAGAAAATGCGACAGATCGGAACTGATGACGATTAAAGTTTCCGGACCACCCCACAAGGCTTCGAGTACGTCGGCAACTTCAACTGCGGTTGCATCGCCGACCGCCAAAGGAATCAGTTTAAAATGGCCTAATACCCGCTGCAAAAAAGGCAATTGCACTTCCAGCGAATGCTCCCAGGCATGGGCAGTGGCACTGGTGACAATTTGAGGCATCATATTGAGCAAGGCAACCGCGTCTTTGTCAATGGGAATATTACCCAGCGGTGTTGCAAACTGCTCCACATCGGGCAAAGCCAAGCCGCGTACGGGCACACGGTGCACCGGGCCGAGCAACACCACACGTGTGATTTGATCGCGCCCGGCAGCCAAGCTGGCATAGGCCACGGCGGCAGTCTCGCCGGAGTAAACATAACCGGCATGCGGTACAATGATTGCCTTGGGTAATTTGTCGTGGGTGGGTGAGCCGTGTTCCAGTCTGGCAGCTGCCAGAAAGGCATCGACATCATGCGTTAAGGTGCTTGATACACCCGGATAAAATGTGCCGGCAACGGCAGTCTGTCGAATAGCTTGCATCGCAGCATTCTCCAATTGGAAAAACCATGCAATGAAGGTTAGGGCATTGCGCCCAAATTCAAGTATATCGCAATAAATTCAGGCACGCTAAATTATCGGTCACATCCAGCACGGTGAAGTTATTCAGTGATTTATTCGCTGGTCGGCACCGGCCTGCAGGCGTTGGGTGACAATGCTGGAACTTGGCATCAAACCGTTGTGTGCGCCACTCCGGGCTCTGCGTTGCTAAAACAACTCGGCGAAACAGCATAAAATAAAACGTAAAATAAATTGACGGAAGACCTCAGGGCATGAAGCGGATGTTCAGGGTGCGTGCCCTGACCGTTCCTTGTCCGGCCCTATGGAGTGCTCCACATAAGGCCGAATTCTGATCAGTTGGAAGATAGAGAGGCAACGACCAGTTCAAAGCTTCTGCGTTGATCGGCAGGAAACTCCCCCATTGCCAGGGCAACCTCTCGGGCGAGGTCCCGCAGACGCCATTCGATTTCAAAAACAATCGTTTCGACTTCAAGCGCCAGGCAACCCAAATCATTGCTGGATAATGTGCCCAGATTCATATAGTCCGAAATTCCGGTGGCATGCATGGTGCGGCGCAGCATCAACACCCGTTCAAGGATTCGATCCTGCAATTTGGCGGCGCCGCCAACCAGTTTCACCTGCTGATCGATCCGTACCAACGTGTCGCCTAAAATCTGAGCAATCTGCTTGGCGCGGCTAATGACATCATCAGCGCAAGCGGCATTCTGCGAAATGAATTCCAGGTTATCGTCCTGCTTCATCAGGGTTGAAAACAGGGAAACGATCTCCTTGGGGTACTCGCCGGGGACCACCTTTACCGCTAGGCACGCCCGTTCTCGCACATTGCTGTCCTTGGAAAAGACGCCACACAGGGCTTCGGTGACGAGCAGGATATTGCCCATTGCACTGATATCCTTGGCGCCGAGTAGTCTCGGATATCCAAAACCGTCCGACCGCTCATGGTGCTCGGCGATCGCGATAGAGATGGATTTTGGTAGTGACATGGTTTCTTCGATGACCATCTGGCCAATACGCGGATGAGCCGTGATATGCTTCCATTCCTCAGGCGTCAGGACACGCCCTCGCAGGCGGTATTCAGGATTGATATAGAGTTCGCCGACATCGTGCAGCAGAGCGGCCATTGTAATATTCTGAAGTTGCACCGGGTCCATGCCGAGTTGCGCCCCGATCCCCAGGCTGATAACCACTGCCAGCGCCAAATGGTTATGCGTGGCGCCCTCTTGCGAGGCGCACGCCATGCTTGCCAGCATCGTACTAATGCGCCCCATCTGCATTCCCCGGATCGTGGACATGACCTCGCTGCGGACGCTGGCAGGCTTCAAGAGCGTTGCTAG
>JAJYMO010000014.1 GCA_021786845.1 Pseudomonadota bacterium
TGTCATCCCCGCGAAGGCGGTGATCCAGTGCCCTGTTTTAGCTGGGTTCCCGCCTTCGCGGGAACGACGCGTTCGAATAAATCAGCGCTTCCTTAATGACTGAACAGCAGGTAAAGTATCCCCATCAGTAGGGGTTGATGAAGCAGATAGATGGCCAGGCTGTGTTGCCCAAGCCACGCGGGGCCGGTCACCCATTGGGTTGCCGGGGTCAAATCTTTCTTTTTCAGTTTTAAAACCGGTAAAGTTCCCTTTAACCGCTCTTGAAAAAGAAATTTGCCCAGAAACAGTCCAATAAAAACGACGCCCAACCAGGGAAAAAGTGGAACGTAATCTTCAGTCACCGGTTTGTAGGTCATAAGTCCTATCCATTGCAGCCACGGTTGATCAAACCAGGGATTCGAGAAAAGAATACCGAACAGTATGAAAGCGCCGCCAAGAACCAGATTAAGCCAGGAAAAACGCAGGAAAAGAAGGGCAATGAGACTGGCCACCACGATGAAGTGCAAAATACCGAAAAAAATAAAGCTTTGCGGGAAGATCAGATAACTGCCAGCAGTTACTGCCAGCGAAGCTGCGGACAGTTTACCGATGCGAATCCAGAAGTGGCGTTGGTTTTTGTTGGTGGCCAGCACAAGGCTGATGCCAACCAGTGTCAAAAAACACGTTACAATCAGGGCGCGGAAGGTCAGCCAGAATGGGTTATAGTTGAAATTCTGATGGATAAGCCCGAAATAGTTGAGATCGAAGCAGAAATGGTAGAGCACCATCAGAATAACGGCCACCCCGCGCGAGACATCAACCAGTAATGATCTGCCCTTTGTCTGGAGAGCGCTCATGTTTGCGGACCAATATTAAGGGTCGTAAATGAATAAGTCCCATTTTCTGCCGGTTTGCCGACCAGGTTCAACAGCGCTAAAAGCTGCTCATTTTCCGATCTTGCCGTGCCGGTAAAATACATGCCGCCTTGGAGTGACCAATTGCCTTTTCCCGCAAGAAAAAGCGGACCATCCTGGGTATCCAGATGAATATTGAGGTGATGACCCAGGCCGGTGATATGAAAATGATAGGTGCCGATCGGCGAGACCCGGCTCAGTGCCGAGCTTGCGTTCTGCCAGTTGAGGTCGACATTGCCCAGGAAGGTATCTGAAACAGAAAAATCTTCGATACTGAGACGCAACCGGCCACCCGGCGCCATCAATTTTAAAGGCCGGCCAAAATCTGACAGCAGGGTTGCTGGCAGGGTAAGTGTGATATGTTTCAATTCGATGCGGGCAGGGGAAATGAACACATCCATGGGGTGGGCTGCATCATTGCTGACGACAAGGGCATGAAGATGCCCCAGAAGCAATTCAGGTGTCTTGATTTTCCAGTTGATTTCTTCCATCCCATCCAAGTTGCCTGATCCATGCCAGAGCGTCCCTTGCGCATTGGCGATTTGAATGTTTTGATCAAGGTAATGGGCAAGGAGTGTATTGATGAAGGTAGCGGGAATCGTTGCCACAAGAAAGATCACATAGCACATCAAACCCGCCAGCGCAGCACCGAAGCTTTTCATTGCGTATCCCGACCCGTGAGCGTTGCATCCACTTTGACCATGCCGGGGTCACTTAAGGTTTGAATGTGGACGGTTTCCAGACGCAGGTGGTTTTCACGTTGCAAGGCATCCAGCCAGCGTATCCATGCATCGAAAGAAACAATATCCATTGACAGATGCACTTTGCCTGCACTGTCGATATTCAGTGCACTGATGCGACCCTGCAATTTGTGGCGCAACGCGGATGCGGTCATGTCATTTTTGAGGTTCACCGTCTTGTTATGCACAGAAGCGCTTTTTCGGAGCGTCCCGATTTCACGGGCCTGCTCGTGCATGTGCACGCTTTCCGCACGCATGGGCGGCAGAATTTCGCGTAACCTCATTCTGGCTTGTTCGCCGGGTTGCCAGACGTAGGCATAGAGCAAACCCGAAAGCAGAAGGACCCCACAAAAGATCAACACTTTTTTTTCCCGTTCATTACGCGCTTGCCAGAAGGTGTTCAGGGTGTTCTTCATGATGCCTCCGGACTCACTGTAAAATAAGCGGTCACACCGCTGCCACCGGCTGCGGGCACCTGCTTGTCCAGCATGACCTTCAACCCCGATGCTGCCAGTTTTTTTTGCAGGCTGTCCACGCTGTCTGTCTCCGGAACTTCGATACTTAATCCAAGTTTTCCCGTTTCATAATCAATACTTTTCAGTTCGCTTCGTGGAAGGGCCGCCAACGATGAAGCAACGCCAGCTAACAGCGGAAGGAAATCCCCGGCTTCCTGAAACCCTGCGGCATGTTTGAGTTCATCAAGCTTTCTGGTCATCTGCAGCGGTGCATCCACCACCACGCTGGCGTCAGGAAAACTGGTTCTGAAAAGCAGCGTCATTTCCGCACTGAGGTTCGCTTTTTCGTGCGCAAGCCGTGCCCAGTCAGCAACAATGCCAAAAAACTGCAAAGTGACCATGAGAGAAAGCATGATCAAGGCAGGGCGCAGCTTGGGAAGCCAGGTCAGATCAATTTGTCTTGAACCGAATTCACCCTGAAGCAAATTAATGGGACAGGATATCTCTCCCGTTTTCCAGTCCCAATCCTTACCCCGTTCGATAGGGATGCCAAGCTGCAGCGACCACTGACGGATGTTGGGAACATCCGCGCTGACGGCATGGAGCACTATTTTTTTTGGGGCAACGGCTTCGCGCAGCGCAAGCTGTAATTCGGGCGGTGGTTCGTTGCCATTGCCATCCAGGGCCATGCCAGAAAATTCTCCGGTACGTAAAAAACCGCTGGAGCCTGTCCAGACCATCGCCCAACTGAGCGGTTCCAGCGAGGGCAACAGTGTTTCCGGCATCACACGCACAGGACTCAGATGATTCGCCTTGAGATGGGTCAGCAGGTGCGTCAGCCATGCTTTGTCGATGACGGCAAGTGCAACTGAGCCATCGGGATAATAGCCACCCAGTGCAACATGGTTTATTTCCGGTTCGCTGATGAGCCGCTCTTCGACGGCAAAAGACAAGAGTGCGGCCTGACGCCGCTTGTTTGCCTTGGGAACCTTTATGCGTGCCAACAGCACCATGGCTGCGGGCAGAATAATTTCGCATTTCGTGGCTTGCGGCAGGTCATTCGTACCGGTGCGAATGAAATGACCCGTATTGTCGAGCAAGGCCCAATCGAAATTTTCACCTGACGCGTCAGGATAGAGTCTTAACATGCTCATGAGGATTTTTGCCAAATTGTGCTTGGCCACAGGTTACCTTCCCGATCGAGTAATGTCCATACTGTGGTGGTGGCGCGACCAAAATGGGTGTTGACAGTCACGAGGAAAAAATGGCTGGTGACAGAAAAATCGCTGTCCGCCACGGAAAGGTCGATTCTGGGCAGCGCAGCGTGGAAATCACTGGCCGTGCTGAAAGGAGTTTGGTCGCGTACGCCAGTCAGCATCCTCGCCTCCGCCAGGGTCATTCCATCCACCATCGCATACAGGACTTCGGGTGGCGCGGTGTTGACGTTGATCCTGGTGGGGCGTGGCAGCGCAGTCACAAATGGTCTCAGACGGTCAATAACAGGTTTATTAAAACCACTGACCATGGAAAGCTCCCCAACCTCGGTCAGCATTCTGTGTGCAGCGCGATAAGGGGGGTGCAACTCGAGATAATAAGCATCTTCTGCCCCGCCCGGGTCCTGGGTTGCATTGTCATCACTTATCCAGTTCGCCAGTGAGTTGCTCAGCTCGGCAGGCAAGTTCAATAATTCCAGCAAGCGTTCAAATTTTGCTTTTTGCTTCTGGTCGATTTTGCCATGATTGGCCAGATTATTGAGATTGAAAAGCCCCTGTTGATCCTGGATGAAGCCGCCGATTTCTCCTGCATCGGTGGGCATCGGAGGAAGGGCTTGTGCCCAGATACCCTGAAAATCAACGATATTTCTTGCGTCATTGTTTAAAATGGCAGCAGCCAGGTGGGTGCCTGCGGTGGCAATTGCTTTGGCCTGGGCCAGGCTGTTCTCGTTTTCAACCTGTCTTAACCACAGGTTTTGTTCCCATATCAGGGCTGAGGCGACCATTGCGGCCAGTGCCACAATCAGGATTGCCATGATGACCGCCACGCCCTTTTGCCTGTTCATGGCAATGCAAAAATCCGTTTGATTCGTTCGCCGGAATTGAGCCCTACCGTGACTTCAATTGCTTTAGGCAAATCACCCACCTGACCAGGCGATGGCCAGTTTTTGACCCATTGGTTGCTGGCTGTCAGGTAACGCAATTTAAATTCTTTTACGCCGCCCAGCATGGGATAGATGGCGGGTTGCTCCAGCGGTGCTTGATCCAGACTTGGCCAGATCAGCGTTTCAATCGCACCACGGTTGAGGCGGTAGCCTACCCTTTGTGGCCCCTGCTCACCGGCTCCCATTCTTGTCAGATAAAGATTGGCATCGTCCCGGGCGATGAAACTCGTTTTCCCGATCCATTCAGGTTGCAGCAATCCGTCCTTGTCCTGTATGGGACGATGCGCAGGATGCGTTGCATCATCTTCCAGCCGTGCAAAAAAAAGCGATAGATCACGCCATTTTCGGCTTTCTGTTGCAACATGCTCACGTGCTTCAATCACGGTGTTCAAACCGCGATAGGCCATGACAGAAACCAGTGCCAAAATGACAATCGCAACCAAAAGCTCAATCAGGGTAAATCCGCGCTGTGTCATCTCGATATCCCTGGGTTGATCAGGTAGCCGATCAACCTGTTCAACCGGTGTCGTACATCGCTTTGAGTGAAGATATCGATCTCAACCCGGCGAAAAATCGGACTCGGTGTGGTACTGACTTTTTCTCGCCAAACAAAAACGCTACCGGCCTGAGTCTCAGTGCCCGTATAGGTTCCGGTTCCGGGCCAGTCTCCCTGAGCGGTCTGCCCGGCCAAGCGGTTTTGTGCTACCCAGCCAGCCAAAGTGCGTGTTTTCAGTTCGATCGCACTGTCGGTGCCGAGATTGGCTGCACGCATGGCGGCGGTCAATGCAATGGCGACAATGGCAAGTGCGATCATCACTTCGAACAGGGTGAATCCGGACTGCAAGCCCTTATTGACCAAGACGGTAAGGCTCCACGGACACCCGGTTCATGGCATCACCCGAAATCTTCATCTGAATCTGCTGCTTCGTCATGACCATGTCGAAGGGTGGATTGACACCGGAAGCGTTGAAAATCAGTTGCGCTCCGAGCGCCAGACCTGCTTGATCGATGGCGGCAGTTTGGATCTTCATGTTTTTGGGTAGCTTGTAGGGATGGTAAATGTCGTCGCTCATGGCTGTCCACCCGCTGTCGGGTGATTTTTCCTGAAAAAAATACCTGCTACCGTCGGATGACCAAGCGATTGTTTCCCCGCTGACACGCGCTTCCATTGCCGCCTGTTCGAATAAAGCAGCCAGTTTGTCGCTTTCCATGCGGACTTGTTTTTTGTCGTCAGGTGCAATATTAACGACAACGAGTGCAGAAATAACACTCATCAAGAGCAGCACCACAATAACTTCAATCAGTGTAAATCCGCGCACGAGGGCTTGGGAACGAGGCAATTTACAGTTCCCAGGACCCAATATCGGCGTCATTCTCTTTGCCACCCGGCACGCCATCTGCACCCAGACTAAACACATCTATTTTGCCGTGCAAGCCCGGATTCAGGTATTGGTAAGGGTTGCCCCAAGGATCTGGCGGCAAGCGTTCGATGTAGCCATCTGATTTCCAGTTATTGGGGATAGGTGGCGTGGTCGGTTTTTGGACCAACGCCTGCAATCCCTGTTCGGTCGTGGGATAGGTCTGGTTGTCGAGCCGGTAAAGCTTGAGGGCCTGCATGATGGCGCCGATGTCCTGTTTGGCAGCGACGCGGCGGGCCTCATCCGGTCGACTCATGATTTTCGGGACGATCAGCGCGGCAAGAATGCCAAGAATAAGGATGACGACCATGACTTCAATCAGGGTGAATCCTTTTTGTATGGAAAGTTTGAGGTTCATTGATTTCATGCTTTTTAAAAATAAGTCGCTGGATAAAGGAGACTCAGTTAGAATGGACGCATCCACATTGTACCTCACATTATGATGCCCATTTTTGTTTTGCTACAACGATTCGGCTTCAAATTTTTGAATGTCGTCATGCTGCTTGCGTTATGCGCACTGGCTGCGAAATGGACTTGGGTGTTTTTGGCGCCGGCTCCGGTAGTATTGCCGGAAGAAACTGATATACCGGTGGCGCAGGCTGCGCATTTGATCATTGCAGATCATCTGCTCACCGGCAGGGAAACCAGCGGTCGGCCTCCGTCCAATCTTAAACTGGAAGGGGTATTTGCCGATGAAAACAGGGGTCAGGGCGTTGCCATTTTTCAGTTGAGCGGAAAAAGCATCATGGTGCCGTTGAAAGGACAAATTATGCCGGGGACGAGCGTGGATGCGATTTATCCAGATCATGTTGTGCTCGATAATAATGGGGTGAAGGAAAGCTTAAACCTGGAAGAAAAATCGCCACTATAAAGATTGACACGAATTTATGCAAAATTCGGGTCAGGTTGGCTAAAGCTGTGAATGAACGTGGTATAAGATCGATTCAACTTATGTGAAAGCCTGTTTTTGTGATCCGTCAAAAAATAATCTTTGCCGTCTTGTTCCTGTTCATTTTTTTGAGTGGAAGTATTCAAGCCGAAGACGAAAACATTACGCTTAACTTCGTCAATTCCGACATCGTGTCTGTCATCAAAGCGGTTGGGCTCATTACCGGGAAAAATTTTCTCATCGACCCCAGAGTCAAGGGAACCGTGAATATTGTTTCATCCAGGCCGGTTTCGCGCGCCATGGTCTACCCCATACTGCTTTCTGCGCTGCGTCTTCAAGGGTATGCCGCCGTTGAATCGAATGGCGTCACCAAAATTATGCCCGAAGCGGACGCCAAGCTGAATTTTTCCAAAACGCTGGGACCCACTGTGCCATCAGGCGGCGAAATCGTCACGCAAGTTTATGTGCTCAAGCATCAGTCGGCTGCCCAATTGATTCCTGTGTTGCGTCCGCTCATTTCTCCCAATAACACCATTGCCGCCTATCCGGACAGTAACACCCTGGTGATCACCGATTATGCTGACAACCTCAAACGCATCGACCACATTATTGATGCGATTGATCAACCCGGCGATGATGCGGTCATCGTCCCGCTTCAGCATGCATCCGCGCTTGATGTTGCGCGGATCATTCATAAAATGACAGAAAACAGCAGCGCCTCCGGTGCAACTTCCGAACCCAGTCAGCACGTCAGTGTGGTGGTGGATGCTCGCACCAACAGCCTGATACTGGATTCGAGCAACGCTGCGCGTGTGGCCATGTTCAGGCGCCTGATTGAAAAACTGGATGTTTCGACAGGGGAGACGGATAACATTCATGTCGTTTACCTCAAAAATGCAGACGCAGCCAAACTGGCCCAGACCTTGAGCGACGTCATCACCGGACAAACCACGGCACCTGCGCCGACAGCTCCCATGAAGCCCCCAGCAAATTCAAGCGCAACGTCTTCCTCAACATCGTCCTCCTCTCCAGCATCTTCAACATCCTCAACATCCTCTTCAGCGCCGACATCTTCATCCCCCGCCTTGCAGCAAACGGCTTCACTCTCTCAACCCGGTTCGGGGGGCGGAATGATTCAGGCGGATATCGCGACCAATTCGCTGATCATCACCGCGCCAGAAGCTGTTTACAATAATTTGCGCGCAGTGATTGAAAAGCTGGATGAACGGCGCGCGCAAATTTTTATTGAGGCATTAATTGTTGAAGTTGACGCAACCAAGGCTGCTTCATTTGGCGTTCAGTGGCAGAACCTGGCAGGGGTTAATGGGAACAGCCCAAAATTGATCGGCGGCACCAATTTTGGTGCGCAGGGATCTGGATCGAACATCATTGGCGTGGCGTCGAATATTTCCAGTGTGGGACAGGGACTCAATATCGGTATTGTGAATGGTCAGATTAACATTCCCGGAATTGGCACAGTTCTGAATCTGGGTGTGCTGGCCCAAGCACTGGAAACGGAAGAAAATGCCAATATCCTGTCCACTCCGAATCTGTTGACGCTGGACAACGAACAGGCCAAGATTGTGGTGGGGCAAAACATTCCATTGGTCACTGGATCATATGCCCAGACAGGTCTCACCACCTCGGTCACCCCGTTTCAGACTTACGACCGCAAGGATGTGGGCTTGACCTTGCAGATCAAGCCGCAGATTTCTCAGGGAGGTTCGATCCAGCTCCAGATTTACCAGGAAGTGTCGAGCGTCGATGCCACCACGCTGAATAATCCTTCCGGACCGACCACCAACCTGCGGTCCATTGATTCTACCGTGCTGGTTGACAATGGGCAGATCATTGTTTTGGGGGGGTTAATGCAGAATGCGGTCTCGGAAAACGTATCGAAAGTGCCTGTTTTGGGCGATATACCTTACCTGGGTAATTTATTCAGTTATAAAAGCCGCACCCGCACTAAAACTGATCTGATGGTATTTTTGCGCCCTTATGTCTTGCACAGCAAGAGTGACTATGCAGGGATCACCAGTGACCGCTATAACTATATTTCCGGCGTACAACTCAAAACACAGATGGCGAAGGATGCGGTGATGCCGGACATTAAAGCGCCGCTTTTGCCACCATTGCACCCTTCGCAACCCAAATAGTGTCGCCCATGCAAGCCAAAAAGCTTATTCCTTATTCATTTGCGACAGATAAAGGTGTGGTGCTGTCCCGAATCACGCCAACAGGAGCGGAAATCTGGTTGCGTGAGGGCACCAGCACAGAAACACTTGCGGAAGTGCGTCGTTATCTTGAGGTGCCGATCCATGCTGTCATGCTTGATCAGGTGAAATTCGATCAGGCACTGGCGGAAGTGTATTCAAGGGCCAACGAATCGGCCACGCAACTGGCGGACGATTTTGAACAGGACATGGATCTTTCCCGACTCGTGCAAGACATGCCGCGTATCGAAGACCTGCTGGAGGCAGAAGGCGATGCGCCGGTCATTCGCATGATCAATACCTTGCTCACTCAGGCGTTGCGCGAAGGCGCATCAGATATTCATATCGAAATCTTCGAAAACCGGTCGGTGGTGCGTTTTCGGATGGATGGCGTGTTACGTGACATGATCGAACCGCACCGTGCGCTACATGCGGCCCTGGTGTCGAGAATCAAAATCATGGCGCAACTCGATATTGCAGAAAAACGCCTGCCACAGGACGGACGAATATCCCTTAAACTTGCCGGAAAACCCGTCGATGTGCGGGTCTCGACCTTGCCGACAGGTCATGGCGAGCGGGTCGTTTTGCGGCTGCTGGATAAAGAATCGGGGAGGCTTGATCTGACCAGACTGGGCATGAGCGAAGGCACACTGATGGAAGTCAATATGCTGATTGCGCAACCGCACGGGATTTTGCTGGTTACCGGACCGACCGGCTCAGGCAAAACGACGACCCTGTATGCCGCATTATCGAATATTGATTCCACAGCCATGAACATCATGACCGTGGAGGACCCGATTGAATACGATCTGGATGGGGTTGGGCAAACGCAAATCAATGCCCGGATAGAAATGGATTTTTCCAGGGCGTTACGCGCTATTTTGCGCCAGGACCCGGACGTGATCATGATTGGGGAAATCCGCGATCTGGAGACAGCGCAAATCGCCGTGCAGGCAAGTTTGACCGGACACATGGTGTTGGCGACGCTTCACACCAATGATGCAGTCAGTGCGGTCACACGGCTGATGGATATGGGCGTTGAACCGTTTCTGCTGGCATCGAGTTTGATCGGTGTTTTGGCGCAAAGACTGGTGCGCAAACTGTGCGTCAAATGCAAGCGGGAAGTGGTGCCCGATGCGCAGGAACGCGCGTTTTTTGCCGACCAAACGCTGCCTGAAACCGTCTGTGTGCCGGTAGGGTGTAGCCACTGCGATATGTCGGGCTATCGTGGACGTACGGGTATTTATGAATTGCTGGTCATGGATGATGCCATCAGGCATTTTGTTCATGATGGCACTTCGGAGCAAAAAATCCGTGACAGCGCGACAGCCAGTGGCATGCGCAATTTGCGCAGCGACGGCATGCGCTGGGTCGCGGCCGGTATCACCTCGCTTGAGGAGATACTCCGGGTCACCAAGGATTAGGTGCTAACGCGCCGCGATATGCAAAGCTATGTTGACCACCGGAATTGGGCCATTCGTCATTTTCCCACACGACAGCCTGGATTGCCAGCATGACTGCCTTTCGTTATGAAGCCATTGATAAAGATGGGCTAACTGTCAAGGGCGTTGTCGAAGTCGATACGGCTCGCCAGGCAAGGGCCAGCTTGCGGGAGCTCGAGCTGTTTCCGGTGATCGTTGAAGCGGTTTCTCAGCACGCTGTTGGCAACAATTCAATATTTCGCTGGAAAAAACGGTTTTCGCAGGAGCAACTGGCCCTGTTTACCAGGCAGTTCGCGACCCTGCTGTCAGCGGGGTTGACCGTTGATGCCGCACTGACGGCACTGGTCGAACAAGCGGAAAACGAGTACACCAAACAAATCCTGGCCGGTGTGCGTGCCGAGGTGTTGTCCGGGCAGCCACTGGCGCGCGCACTGGGGCATTATGGCAAAGTGTTTCCTGAAATCTACCAGGCACTGGTTCATGCCGGTGAAGAATCGGGTGAGCTGGGCAAAGTGATGTTGCGCATTGCCGACTATACCGAAAACCGCAGCGATCTGCGCCAAAAGATAATGCTGGCTTTTCTGTATCCCGCTGCAGTGACGGTGGTCGCCCTTGCAGTGATCACTGGATTGCTGGTTTATGTGGTCCCCCAGGTGGTCAGCGTATTTCGCCAAAGCCATCAGTCACTTCCTTTTTTGACGCGAGCACTCATTGCATTGAGTGATTTTTTGCGGGCAAGGGGGATCTATTTACTTATTTTACTGGCGGCAGGGATTTGGGGTGCTCGCGTTGCGTTGACAAAAGGCAATAATCAATATCGCTGGCATGCATTCCTGTTGCGGATGCCCATAGTCGGGAATTTAATTCGGGGCATGAATACGGCCAGATTTGCGAGTACGCTGGCCATTCTGGTGGGCAGCGGCGTCCCTCTGCTCAAAGCGTTGCAGGCAGGCGCGATGATTGTTGCGAATCTGCCTTTGCGTGAGGCCATTGAGCAGGCGTTACGCATGGTGAAGGAAGGCACCTCTTTGAGCCATGCGCTAAGAACCACCCAGCAATTCCCTCCCATTCTGATCCACCTGATTGCCAGCGGCGAGGCAAGCGGAAAACTGGCACACATGCTGGAACGGGCCGCGATACAGCAGGAGCAGGAAATGGACAATAAAACCGCCTGGCTGACCGGTTTGATGGAACCGTTGCTCATCGTGGTCATGGGTGGGGTTGTTTTATTGATTGTGCTGGCAATCATGTTGCCGATTATCGAGATGAACCAGTTGGCGCATTAACCTTAAAATATAAATAAAAAAGCAAGTTAATCTGAATATTACCCAGATTTCCACAGACTCTTACAGGCTAATTTGTATTGAAAACGGCTCGCTGCTCACTTTGCAAAAAGGAACCCAGTGATTGTGGCGCAAGTTGGACACCCGCTCCCGGATTCCCCCCTTTGAAAAAGTGGGGGTAGGGGGAATTTGCCGTGGTGCCGAATGATACGCAGCAAATCCCCCTCAATCCCCCTTTTGCAAAGGGGGAAGTGGGTTTGAGCGTATCTGACACGTCATCCGATTTTCCCCTCTCGACATGAATTTCTGCATGTATCTGCGGCAGAGCCTGATTACAGGCTGTCATCTTGCGGCAGTGATCTCAGTACACAAGCGGCGAATAAATAACCAAAGGGAGCCTGCACAGTGTGCAGGCTCCCTTTGGGGCCTTTCCTGTCACCAAAAGTTCGCCATGCAACAGCGGACTTTCGGGTCATGCGGCAATTTACGGTATACGACGTACAGCCGTGATTTGTTCAACTTCCACTCGCCGATTTGGCGCCAGGCACTTGATCAGTGCAGGAAGTTTTTTATTGGTACACATCACAACCGGATCTGCGAAACCCTTGCCCTGTGTTTTCAGCCGATTGCCGTCGACCCCTTTGCTAATGAGGTAATTTTTTACCGCGATCGCCCGACGTTCTGACAGATTCAGGTTGTATTTGGCAGACCCGATGCGATCAGTATAACCCGTAATCATGACATTATTTATCTTGCTGTTGCCGTCAGTGTCGCTATTCAAAGCATGCGCAATTTCGTCCAGCTTGGGTTGCGGCATGCGCAATTCTGCTTTATTGAATCCAAACAGATCCATTGCTGACAGTGTGTATTTTTGAAAGTGCTGCACTGGCGGCGGAGGCGGCGGCGTCACGACCACTACCTCAGGTGGGGGTGCAGCAACGACCGGGCAAGGCGCTGGTGCCGGCGCAGGCTTTTGACCAAACCGGTAGATCAGGCCAAGCGAGTAAACATCAACGTCACCCAAATTACCGACCGCGTCGTTGACGCGGTAACGCTCTGCCTCAACCCGCATGGCGATTTTTTCGGTAAAGGCATATTGCAACCCGGCGCCGAAGTCGTAGTTGGTGTCCCATCTGCTCGGATTAGGGTTGGGTACAAACACGGCGCGGGTTCCGGTAAAGGTATCCTGCGCTTGCGCGTAATCCACCCCGAGCCGGCCAAACGCAGAAAATTTCTGGGTAATCGGCAGTGTCCCCACGGCGTCAAAGCTCCATCCGTTGAGCTTGATATTGCCATTTAAGGTGCCGGCTGGCACTGTGTTGGCCGTGAACCCAAATTGTCCCAGATTGAAATAGCCGCCTTCCAAAGCAAAGTACGGGTTGAACTGATACCCGCCAAAAACCTTGTAACCTGTATCCTGGTCATTATTGTTGATTGACGTCGTGGCCAAACCGTTTGCAGCCAGGCCATTGATGATACGCTGATCGTCAATGGTCGCATTTGACTGGCCCACATTGCCCCCGATATACCAGCCCAAGTCGTCGGCGCCTGCGGGTGAACTGCTCATCGCAGCGCACCCCGCAAACCCTAGCGTCCATATAGCATTAGCTATGTTTTTTTTCATGTTTTTCTCCAGATGCTGCGGTAAATATAAAAATTTCAAATACCTCATGGATCAAGGGGCTGGCACGTTGATGACCGTGTCCACCAGCGTCACTGAAGCACCCAGCGACAACACCCTGCCGTTCAACGTCACCAGTGCCACATTGCCAACGGTGGAGAATGCTGCACCAGCTTGCGATATGATGGTGCCCACCATGGTGCCACCGCCAGCCGCGTTAATCGTCGCGGCACTGCCTACTTGCCAGAAAACGTTTTTGGCTTGGGCGCCATTGGCCAGAATGATGCTTTGAGGAAGCGTGGCTCCTGGTCCGCCAACCGTGAGTGTCGTCGCCATCTGGAATATCCAGACCGCATTCGCGTTACCTTGAGCGTCGAGGGTGAGATTACCGCCTTGAATCATATAAGAACCCGCGGGGGCTGTATAGACGCCAGGGTAGAGGGTTAGTCCTGCCAGATTCCCTGTTGGAGGCTGTGGACTTACACCACCCGATGGCTCAGCCACCAGCGCGTTATAGGCTGTCTGCGCGTCGAGCCAGGCCTGCCCTGCATCGCTGCAGTAAGTAGCATTTACGCCGCCTGAAGTCGGGCCACTGGTGGACACAGTACAGGTATAAATCGTCCCGTTCACCTGGCCTATATTGGCTGGCGTTTCTGTGTAGACGTCTCCCGCCGTATCGTTGAACCCGGTGACAGCACTGGTCGCCGTAGCTTTGGTCCCGATATCCCCATTGATTACCGTTAACGTCCCGGTGTTGGTCATCCCGGCGGTACCTCCAAAGGTGCCATAAGTCGAAGCCGAATTAAGAGCGACTGGTGCCAGGCAAGCGCCTGTTGCAGGACCTGCGGTAAAGGTCCAGGTGTAGTTGTTTGCCATGGTATTGGCCGGTATGGCCAGGTCCTTGACCCCGTTGGCGCCACCAGTGATCGTGGCTGTATATTGCACACCAGAGGTAAGCAAGCTGGTCGGTGTAAAAGTCACAATGGTGCCTGTGGCGGCATCAAGACCCACGGTTCCCAGAACGGGCGTCGTGCCAGGTCCCGCCACGGTAAAGGTGGCGGTGGTGACCGTCGTAGGGTCCATCCGTAAACCGGAAGGCACAGTAAAGGTTGCGTTGATGGACGCGTTGGGACAAACTCCGGAGGCGGCGCTGATCGGGTTGGTAGAGCCTATCGAGATTGGCGCTGCTGGGGTCGTGGCAGCAGCAGTGGTAAAGGTCCATACATAGTCGTTTGCGACCAATGGCTGGGACGAAATCCCCGCCAGTTGATTGCCCGACAGATCTGTGGCGAATTTGGTCACTGTGGCGGTATACGTCGTGTTCGCTTGAAGTGCCGCTGTTGGCGTAAAGGCGGCCGTTCTGCTGCCGACAGAATAGCTCACGACGCCTGATGGATTGGTGCAAGGCGTTGCACAGGTTAACGTAAAACTGGTTGCGGAGATCGTTGCAGGCGCCATGTCTTTGTTGAAGACCGCAGTAATGGCTGTGTTGATCGGCACATTAGGCGTCGGGCCTCCACTCGTCGTGGCAGGAACGGTGAGTGTCACCTGGGGCTTGGTCGTGTCCTGTGTCACGGCAGTCGTAAAGTGCCAGATAAATGGATTTGTCATTGGAAGCCCGGTAGCTTTGCTTTTCGCTCCGGTGACCGTCGCGGTGTAACTATAGGGGGAGGCGGAGCCGACGGGGGCGGCTGAGAGACCAGAGGTGGTAAAGGTGGCAATCGTTCCCGTCGAGTCGAACGTTACTCCCGTTACAGTGGGTTGTTGTGTACATGCAGGCACTGCCACGCAGGCCAGTGTGAAGTTCGATCCCAGACTGACCGTCGTCGGATCCATTGGCTCGCTGAAAGCAACGGTAATGAGGGTACCCAGCGGTACGCCGCTGGCACCGGTGACTGGCGCTACGGCAGTCACCGTGGGTGGGAGCTGGAGCGTAGCACCGCCCGATCCCAGAATTGGAGAGCGCCCTGCGCTACCACCGCCGCCGCATCCTGCGATCAACGCAGTCAGCAGCAAGGCAAAAAGCCATATAAAACGTTTGGAATAATTCTCTGCATGGTTCATTTCTTTGACCCCTTATTTTCATTGCCACAATTGGACGGTTAACCAGTGGTAACCCCAAGCTGCTATTGTGTATCAGGCTGTAGCAGATTTAGATGATGCGTTCTCCTGAATGAAAGGCAATACGCTCTCTGGAGACTTTATACTGGGGCGCCAGATGGCTCGTCTGTACGTTAACGTACATAAAACTTGTCTGTTAATCCTTTTTCCTTGCTGGTTTTTTGAAATGATTCAATATCGGGATGACAGTCAGGACGCGGGTCAATGATGTCTCATCTTAACCTTGGTAAAGATCAAGAAGAGGCTGAAATGAGAGGCAGTCAACTGTAATTTAATCTGAAAGGCGTATATTCCGTTCCATAATTCTGGGTATATAAAACAAAATTACCGCATAAATAGCGGTAAAATATGACCTGACTGGCCTGATTTCGCGAATCTGGCCTGATTTCGCGAATAAATAACAGATGCGCGATTCACCAAATTTATGGCGGTGTAGTGTAATAATTTATTCGGCAGTTGGAATAAAGCTTTTATAGTGCAAAATGTTGGCTGTCCTGGCAAGGAAAAAAGATGGAATTTTTAACAGGAAGTGTCGTGATGGATATAGCAGTACAAGAAGCCTTACAAACCATTAAGCGGGGTTGTGATGAGCTGATCGTGGAGCAGGAGCTCATCGAAAAATTAAAAAGCGGGCGGCACTTGCGCGTAAAGGCCGGCTTTGATCCTACCGCCCCAGATTTGCATCTGGGGCACACAGTATTGTTGAACAAGTTGCGTCAATTGCAGGAGATGGGGCACCATATTCTGTTCCTGATTGGTGATTTTACGGGCATGATCGGCGATCCCACAGGAAAGAATGCCACACGTCCGCCGTTAACGCGCGAACAGGTGCTGGACAATGCACGGTCTTATCGTGAACAGGTGTTTAAAATACTCGATCCGGAATTGACGGAAGTGGTGTTTAATTCCACGTGGATGGATCAACTGGGTGCTTCGGGAATGATACGTTTGGCTGCACAGCATACCGTGGCACGGATGCTTGAGCGGGATGATTTTAATAAACGTTATAAAAACAACCAATCCATCGCTATCCATGAATTTATGTATCCGCTGGTACAGGGTTACGATTCGGTCGCCCTGAAGGCGGACCTTGAACTGGGTGGAACAGACCAGAAGTTCAACCTGCTCATGGGGCGTGAATTGCAAAAAAGTTATGGGCAGTCGCCGCAATGTATTTTGACCATGCCGCTGCTGGAAGGCTTGGATGGCGTCAACAAGATGTCCAAATCGTTGGGAAATTATATTGGCATTACGGAGCCGCCAAATGAGATATTTGGCAAATTAATGTCCATTTCCGATACGTTGATGTGGCGTTACATTGAATTGCTGTCGTCTGCATCGCTGGCACAGATTCGGCAGTGGAAAGAAGAGGTTGCCGCAGGCACGAACCCGAGACAGGTCAAAGTGGCGTTTGCACAGGAAATGGTGACGAGGTTCCACGATGCGGCAGCAGCGGAATGGGCATTACAGGATTTTGAAAACCGCTTTCGTCAAAATGGTGTGCCGGATGAGCTTGAAATGACTTGTTTGTCTTCAACAGAAGGCGCGTTGCCGATTGCGCAAGTGATGAAAATGTCAGGCTTGACCGCCAGCACATCCGAAGCCATGCGAATGATTGAGCAGGGTGGGGTTAAGCTGAATGGAGAAAAGCTGGTTGATCGCGCCATGATGTTGTCTGCTGGAACGGAATGGGTGTTGCAGGTCGGTAAAAGAAAGTTCTCAAAGATCATGATTTCAAAATGAAATAACATGGATTTGAATGTCCTGCTAAAGCGTGTTGTGACGGTTTTATGACGCTTTTTGTTGAAAAGGATTGACAGGCCTGTCGCCGCCTGTATAATGCGGACCTCTCCACCAGCACAAGTGAAGAGCAAGCGAAAGCGAGCGAAGCGCG
>JAJYMO010000093.1:0-31361 GCA_021786845.1 Pseudomonadota bacterium
CACGTGCCGACTCAATACGATTCAAGTAGGCTTCCGTAATGTCCCCGGTGGGATACACCCCATTAAAACAAGACGTATCAAAACGGGTGAGCGCGGGATGAGATTCGCATACAGCCGAAATGAGCGCGTCCAAATTCTGATAAATCAGGGCATCTGCGCCAATTTCTTGCGCAATTTCCGCGTCAGTACGCCCTGTGGCCAACAACTCCTGTCGTGTCGGCATATCAATGCCGTATACATTTGGGAAACGTACCGGTGGCGCAGCCGATGCAAAATACACCTTGCGCGCTCCCGCATCGCGGGCCATCTGCACGATCTCCCGGCTGGTGGTCCCGCGCACAATCGAATCATCCACCAGCAATACGTTTTTATCGTGGAACTCTACCCCAATGGCATTCAATTTTTGCCGCACCGATTTCTTGCGCAGGGCCTGACCGGGCATAATAAACGTCCGGCCGATATAACGATTTTTGATAAACCCCTCACGATAAGGCAAGCCCAGATCATCAGCCAGTTGCATGGCACTGGGTCGACTGGTATCGGGTATGGGAATCACCACATCAATGACCAAATCTGCCCATTCTTTCCGGATTCTTTCCGCCAGTCGCTCACCCATATGCAGGCGCGTTTCATACACAGACACCCCATCAATCACCGAATCCGGACGCGCCAGATAAACATATTCAAAAATACAGGTGGCATACTGTGGGTGATCGGAGCATTGCTGGCTACTCATATTTCCTGAAAGGTCCACATACACCGCTTCACCCGGCATCACATCACGCAACACTTTAAAATCCAGCACATCTAACGCCACACTTTCTGAGGCCAGCATGTATTCCTTACCCTGTTCTGTTTGGCGCTCTCCAATAATCAGAGGACGAATCCCATAGGGATCGCGAAAGGCCAATAAACCATGCCCCGCAATCATGGCCACTACAGCATAAGCGCCCCGACAACGACGATGCACACCCGCCACTGCCGCGAATACATTGTCTGCGCTCAATGTCTTGGGTGCGGAAGTTTGGTGTGCAGTTGCGGCAACCAGTTCATGCGCCAAAACATTTAACAACACCTCAGAGTCGGACCCGGTATTGACATGCCGCAAATCCAATTGATAGAGATCTTCTTTCAATTGTTCCGTATTCGTCAGATTGCCGTTATGCGCCAAAACAATCCCATACGGAGAATTGACATAAAATGGTTGCGCCTCTGCACTGGAACTGGCGTTTCCCGCTGTGGGATAACGCACATGCCCAATCCCTGCATTCCCCAGCAAATTACGCATATCACGGGTACGAAACACGTCGCGCACCAAACCGTTATCTTTGTGCATGTGAAAGACATTGTTATCTGCTGTGACAATGCCTGCAGCATCCTGTCCCCGATGCTGCAACACCAACAAACCGTCATATAACAATTGGTTAACAGGCGTGTGTGATACGATACCGATAATGCCACACATTGAGAATCCTTAATCGAAATGTTTGTAATGAGTTACCCAACCAGCCGGCAACCAGGATTTTGTGGCGTTTGCCATGTGAAGCAAATATGCCCCACTTTGCGAAGTTCGCCACCATTGTGTTCGGGGTAAATCGGTCCATCCAGCCAAATCAGCCAGTAACACTAAAAACAACAGTCCCCGCATGAGACCGAATAACAAGCCCAATACACGGTTAAATCCCGACAAACCTGCCGCATTCACAGACGCAGTTAACACCATTCCCAACAATGAAAACCCCAGCAAAATGAGCACAAAGACCATTATCCAGCCAAGGCTGTGACGAACCACGGGATTGCTCAGCACATGAGGCAAAACCGTTGCCGACACATCAGAAAACTGACGAGCACCCCACCAGGCAGCCACCCAGGACAACAAAGAAAGCAGTGTTTTAATGCCGCCATGCCACAGACCCAGCAACGCCGAAATAAACACAACACCTAAAACACAACCATCCAGCACGTTTAGCATGCAATTAAACTCATTGGGCAATCGCCGGTTCCGTCAAAAGTCATCCCCTCGACCCCACAAATGATGATTCAATGACCAGCACACTGCAAATCGTCACGCTTTGCTCATCATCCGTTACGCGTATCATCGTCCTGTTGGGACAATGGTGGCGGTTACATCAAGCAACCGCAAACTGGCTAACCTGTTAGCCGCTTCACCCCGGGTTTTGAATGGCCCGCACCGCACTCGCCTGGCACCGGACGGCATGACATCCACATAACTCTCAATGCCGTTTTCCTGTAAACGCTGACGCAATTCGGTTGCATTTTTGATATGGCTGAACACACCCAACTGCACCACGAATTGCCCTTGGGCACCCGACATGTTTGGGGCCGTCGCGGCTTTCGAACTGATATCCTCACGCGCAACGGGCGCCGTTTTTGGTAATAATACACGCCCATTTTTAGGGATGGATTTTGTTGCAGCGCCGGGTTTCTCCACACCCGGCAGCTGCGCCAAAAGTGGCGCGGCGACAGACGGCTTGACAGTAGCCTGCATTGTACTACTGCCTGGAGATTGAGTGCTGCTGCCCGGCACTTGAACAGCATCTGCTGACATCTGTGGCGCACCCGTAGAGGACGGATGAAGATCGGTGGGTAATGGAAGCCCCTGGGCGGATGATCGTGCCGCACTGACCGGCAATCGGGATGTGCCGACCGATAACGCGGAATGGGCAACGGGCAATTGGGCAGCCGTTAATACAGGTTTAGTCAACACCATACTGGCATCCGATGCATTCACGCGAATTTCCCCTTGCACCACAGCATCATTGTTTCGCGGTGTCGCATCGAACAGCCAGGGCAGTACCACAGCCGCCACAGCTAACAGGGCGGCGGTGCCGATCAGTCGATGCCGAACACGGTATTGGGGCAATAAAGCAGATTCAGTGGTCATGTGACGCATCCAACCCTATCGTTTTCTGTTCGCAATAATTCAGCGACGGTATGAAAGGAACCAAAGGCGACGATTCTATCATTTTCTGCGGCGAGTTCACAGGCCGCATACCATGCATCCCAAGGCGAAAGGTAAATGCGAACATCGCCACATCCTTGTGCAATCAAAATACTGCGCAACTGTTCGGCCATGGCGCCGCGCGGCACATCCAGGTTCGCCACCAACCAGTGGTCCACCACACCCTTCATCGCGACAACCACCCCTGCAATATCTTTGTCTGCCAACATCGCCATAACTGCCCACGTAGCGCCCCGCACCGGCATCTGGCGCAAAGCCGCCGCCAATACTGTTGCGCCATGCGGATTGTGCGCCACATCCAGTATGCGTTGCGGCAAGCCCTCCAAACGCTGGAAACGCCCCGACAATTGGGTATTCATCAGGCCTTGCCGTATGGCGGCGTCATCTACAGGCAAGCGTCCTGCCACCGCATCCAAAGCCGCCAAAGCGGTCGCCGCATTATTTAGTTGATGCTCACCGGTTAAAGCCGGGAACGGTAAATGGTCAATTTTCCGAGTCCCGCGATAATCCCAGTCCGGGATGTTACGTCGATAAGTAAACGCCTGCCCCAATGCCAGCCATTTTGCACCAACCTCATCGGCATAACTCCGTAAACTATGGGGTGGCTGTGGATCGCCGCACACCGCAACGCGGTCCGAACGAAATATGCCCGCTTTCTCGCGACCGATTAACTCTCGTGAGTCACCAAGGTATTCGGTATGATCCAGATCAATACTGGTCACCACTGCACAATCGGCATCCAGTATATTCACCGCGTCCAGGCGACCACCCAAACCCACTTCCAGTATCCACACATCCAAAGGTGTCGCACGAAACACTTGCATTGCCGCCAGGGTACCGAATTCAAAATAACTGAGCGACACCTCACCGCGAACCGCTTCAATGGCTTCAAAAGCAGTAATCAGCTGGCTATCTTCCGCCACCACACCATTCACACGCACCCGTTCGTGATAGCGCAGGAGATGCGGCGAGGTGTACAGTCCCACCCGATAACCCGCCTGTAACAAAATACTTTCCAAAAAGGCACAGGTCGAACCTTTGCCGTTGGTACCACCTACCGTTATGACGCAAGCCTGCTGGGGACCCGAAAACAATTTTTTTGCGACTTGTGCGACCCGTGTCAAACCCAAATCAATGGTTTTCGGATGCAACTGCTCCAAATAGGCCAACCATTCATCCAGGGTGGTCATGCGGCGAGCGATTGGTGCTGCATCAAAGCCAGCAAATTAGCGAGTCGTTCACGCATTTCTCGCCGGTCAACAATTAAATCCACCACACCATGTTCCAGTAAAAACTCCGAACGCTGAAATCCTTCAGGCAGAGTTTCCCGTACGGTCTGCTCAATCACCCGCGGCCCGGCAAAACCAATCAAAGCCTGGGGTTCAGCCACAATTACGTCACCCAGCATGGCAAAACTGGCCGAAACACCGCCCATCGTCGGATCGGTCAACACGGAAATAAATGGCAATTTTGCGTTAGCCAAATGAGTCAACGCGGCACTGGTTTTCGCCATCTGCATCAAGGAAAACAGGCCTTCCTGCATACGCGCACCGCCACTGGCTGCAAAACACACGAAAGCTTGTTTGTCACGCACGCAGACCTCGATCGCCCGCACAAAGCGCTCTCCCACTACCGCACCCATGGAGCCTCCCATGAATTTAAATTCAAAGGCAGCGGCAACCAAAGGCACGCCGCATATCTGACCTTGCATCACAATCAAAGCGTCTGTTTCGTGCGTATCGCGTTGCGCATCCGCCACACGATCAATATAACGCTTGGTGTCCTTAAACTTTAAAGGATCGAGAGGGGTCACTTCAGCACCAATTTCCACCCTGGCATCTTCATCCAGCAACATTTCCAGACGCTGTCGTGCGCCAATACGGTGATGGTGGTTACACTTGGGGCAAACGTGCATATTTCGATCTAAATCAACGCAATACAGGACAGCTTCACATGACTTGCATTTGCTCCACAGCCCTTCAGGCACCACCTTCTTTGGATCTTCCGGCACCCGGCGATTAATCTTTGGACGCAATAGCTTTTGAAACCAACTCATGTATTTTCCCTTTTAAAATTAGCGCGATACACTAAATCTGTGCATCCAGCGCTTTGCGGACCTCTGCGACCCAACGCTGTACATTATCCAGGACCGCTTCGCGGGACGAACGCTCAATTTCTTCCACAATGCGACTACCGATCACCACGGCATCGGCAAACTTTCCAATCGCCGCTGCCGTCTGCGCATCACGAATCCCAAAACCCACGCCCACGGGTAAATCCTTGCCCGCTGCACGAATCAAAGGAATCCGTTGCGCAACTTCATCCAGATTTAAGCTGCTGGAACCAGTCACCCCTTTGAGCGACACATAATAAATAAACCCGCTTGCCTGACTGGCAATCAATTGCATACGCGTTTCAGTGGTGGTCGGTGACACCAAAAAAATACTGTCCAGACCATAGGGCTTAAACACCTTGGCAATGTGTTCTTCTGGAGGATTGTCCACCAGCAACACCCCATCCACGCCCGCATTTTTGGCTTGCTCTGCAAATACCTGATACCCCATGTGCGAGACCGGATTAAGATACCCCATTAACACCACAGGTGTTGTGGCATTACTTGTCCGAAACTCTGCCACCAACGCCAACACCCACTTCAAATTCACGCCATGCAGCAAGGCGCGCTCGGAAGCGCGCTGTATCGCGGGCCCATCGGCCATGGGGTCAGAAAACGGCACCCCCAGCTCAATCATGTCTGCACCTGCCGACACCAGCGCGTGCATAATCGGTACAGTCAACTGTGGGTCGGGGTCACCTGCGGTGACATACGGAATCAAGGCGACCCGTTGCTGTGTTTTAAGGCGCGAAAATGTCTGCTGAATACGGCTCATAATGGTCCTTTAGGAGAGGCTGATGCCAGCCAACTGGGCCACAGTGTTGATGTCCTTGTCACCTCGCCCTGACAAATTCACCAACAGAATGGCATCCTTATCCATCTGCGGTGCCATTTTCGCAGCTTGTGCCAAAGCATGGCTGGATTCCAGCGCAGGGATTATCCCCTCAAAACGACACAGGTCATGAAATGCCTGCAAGGCTTCGTCATCATTGATCGCCACATACTCAGCCCGGTGGCTGTCTTTCAACCAGGCATGTTCCGGTCCCACGCCCGGATAATCCAGTCCGGCTGACACCGAATGGGTTTCAAGCACCTGGCCATCCGCATCCTGCATCAAATAACTGCGAAAACCATGCAACACCCCAGCGGAAGCACCGGATGCCAACGGCGCGGCGTGCTGTCCGGTCCCCAGACCCTTGCCCCCCGCTTCAACGCCAATCAGCCGCACCGAGGGGTGTGCAAGGTAAGAGTGAAAAATACCTATCGCATTCGACCCACCGCCCACACAGGCAATCACCACATCCGGCTGACGCCCTGCCAGCTCCGGCATCTGCCACAGGCATTCTTCACCGATTACTGCCTGAAAATCTCGCACCAGCATCGGATAAGGATGAGGGCCGGCAGCTGTACCCAAGATATAAAAAGTCGAATTCACGTTGGTGACCCAATCCCGCATCGCCTCATTGAGTGCATCTTTCAGGGTACGCGAACCCGACGTAACGGCCTGAACCCTGGCGCCCAGCAACTTCATGCGAAACACATTGGGCGATTGGCGGGCGATATCGTCCGCCCCCATATAGATCACACATTCCATGCCAAATCGTGCCGCCACGGTGGCCGTTGCCACGCCGTGTTGTCCGGCTCCCGTTTCGGCAATCACCTTTTTTTTGCCCATGCGACGCGCCAACAAGGCTTGTCCCATCGCACTGTTAATCTTGTGCGCACCGGTGTGATTGAGGTCTTCACGTTTCAGGTAGATTTGTGCCCCGCCCAAGGCATCAGACCAGCGTCGCGCGTGAAAAACAGGGCTGGGGCGTCCGACATAATGCTTCAGTTCATGACGAAATTCAGCCATAAATTGCTCATCGGCGCGTGCGCGCTGGTACTCGTTTTTCAGGTCTTCCAGTGCCGACACCAGAGTTTCAGCGACAAACGAACCACCGTAAGCACCAAAATACCCCCGGTTGTCCGGAACATCATCTCTGGGCATCAGCCATCCCCTGTACACTGTTTAATTTAGTCACTTCGGCAATGAATTGCATCATTTTCTCTTTGTCCTTAACACCGCGAACCGATTCAACGCCACTGGACACATCCACCGCCCAAGGGTGGACCTGGCGTATCGCATCACCCACATTGCCGGACACCAAGCCGCCCGACAAGATAACAGGCAACGGCATAACCGGCGGGATCAACTGCCAATCGAAGCGGGCGCCCGTACCCCCCACCTCGCCCGGAACACACGCATCCAGCAACAATCCGCGTGCATCAGGGTATTGCGATGCGTATTGTAACAAATTCAGACCCACATGAACGCGCACCGCCTTAATGTAGGGCCGATCAAATTGGCGGCAGTACTCAGGCGTTTCATCTCCATGAAACTGCAACAGATCGGGTTGGACCGTATCCAGCACCTCGCGCACCAACTCCGCCGTGGCATCCACGAACAAGGCCACGCGGCTGATGAACGGCGGCAGCACCTGCGCAATCGCTTGCGCCTCCTTCAACCCCACATGACGCGGACTGGGTGGATAAAACACCAGACCGATGGCATCCGCGCCCGACAAAGCGGCATACAACGCCGTGTCTGGCGCAGTAAAACCACAAATTTTAATTCGCGTGCGCATCACAGCCCCTTAACTGGCATGACGAAACCGCCACAAATCATGACACAATACTTCGCCATGCCCGTTTCCCTTCACTCCTTACGCTCTCCCCCAGGAGAGCGCGTATTTAAGCCTCGCTGCGCAAGTTGCACACCAACGATCACTTGATGGCATTCAACAACTGCTCTATTTTCTCCGCTGGCATAGCACCGGCAACCCGTTGCCCGTTAGCAAAAATCAGGGTCGGTGTACCCGTAATATGCAGACTATTGCCTAAAGCAATGTCGGCAGCAATCGGGTTGTCGCAAGTGCCATCATTTTTGGGTAACTTGTTCTTCAGGAGCGCGTCTTGCCACGCCTGATTTTTGTCTTTGGCGCACCAAATCGATTTGCTGACGGCCGTGGTGCCGGGATGCAGGCTATCCAGCGGGAAAGGGAACACATACAGCGTCAAATTATTCACCTTGGTTAATTCCTGCTCCAAACGCTTGCAATAGGGGCATTCCGGATCAGAAAACACGATGAGTTTTCGGCTGCCATCGCCTTTCACGAATTTCATCGCGTGTTCCAGCGGCAAGCTGCTCAAATTGACTGTATTGAGTCTTTCTGTGCGCTCTTGCGTTAAATTTCTTTTGGTTTTCAGATCCACCACGCTGCCTAAAAACAGATAATTGGCATTCTCATCCACATAAGACACCTGACCATCTATCACCACCTCATACAAACCTGAATAAGGCGTTTTGGCGACGCTGCTTACCTCAACCCCGGGAAAGCGCGTCATCAGCACTTTTTTAATGGCACTTTCATCTGCATGGACTTGCGTCATGCCTAAAGCCAGCACCAAGGCCAGTACACTGCGTTTCAACATTGCTCAAATTCCTTTTAATAATGGGCGGATTCAAATCCAAAACACAAAGCTGAGGGGGTGTTTGTGTTGAATGGGGTAGTTTAAGTTAATTTGTTGTGAAAGTTAAGATATTTACGATGTACGCATCATCTTAAATGATTGCCTGGCTGATAGAATAAATCACTGCTTCCATCTTCAGCCACACGATCCCGAAACACGCACACGTCAAGGCATCCGGATGTCGGTGCTTGCATTGCAACATAATTTCTTTGCGATACTGTCCTGTTTCAACACTGCCCAACCGACTATTAAACCCAGACAATCCATACATAGATACGAGATGATGACAACGCAAGTTACAAGACGTTTTTTTGGATTGAGAAAAGCTCATAGCGAACTATAAGCGCCGAACAAGCCGGAAATAATGGCTGAAAATTGACCGCCAGTACCCAAATTTTAAATACCGTTTTAACCCATTGTAAAAATTTTCGTACTAACCTGCCAAGCAAAGATCAAGCAGGAATACTACACCAAAGATTGCCGCACCAGCCACGATTTCAGCGGCCCGATACGCCCCGCCACATCCATGCCCACATTGCGCAAATGGCGCAGCACCGGATTTTGATCATGAAATAAATGATGCAAACCATCCGTAACGGTCTGCGTGGTCACAATATCGCCACGCCTGGCGCGGGCATAACGCCGCAACAAACCCAAATCGCCGCAATGCGCCGCACCCCGTTGTTTCAAAACCTTGACCAATTCGGCCACATCGCGCAAACCCAGGTTCACGCCTTGCCCGGACAGCGGATGAACACCGTGCGCCGCATCGCCCACCAGGGCCAAACCCGGTGCCACGATGGGTGACACACGCAAAATACTCAAGGGAAATGCGGCGGCCGGGGTTAATGTACGTAATTGTCCCAAACTGTTTCCGCCCGCCTGCGCCACCTGCTCTGCCAATTGCTCGGACGTCGCCGCCAGCAACGCTTGTGTGTGCGCGTCACCGGTGGACCACACCATAGAAATGGCATGGTCCGGCAGAGGCAGCCAAGCCAGAATGCCATCCTCTCTAAACCATTGTCTTGCCATATTTCGATGCGGGCGCTCACACGCAAAATTGGCCACCACACCAGACTGCTGATAATCTTCACGCCGCGCTTCGATGCCCGCTTGCGCGCGCACCCATGAAGCCCGCCCATCGGCCGCCACCACCAAATCCGCGCTCAATTGCCGCCCGTCATCCAAAGTTAATTTGGCACGACGAGAGGAGGTGGATGGCTCAGACCAACATAAACCTTCACCTTTAGCGCCGCTGATAAGGGTCAAATTGACCTGATTTTGCATCGCCTGCCACAAGCCATATTGAATGCGATGGCCCTCAAGTATCCAGGCCAGTTGCGGCACCCCGGCCTGATAGGCATCCAGCACAATTTTAGCGCCCTGGTCACCCCGCACGTCCATGGCATACACAGGACAGATGCGTCGCTGATCCAGTGTTTCCCATACCCCGATATTCGCCAGCAAGGCTGCACTGCCGGGACTGACGGCATAAATTCGGGTATCCAGCGTCTCGCCGGGCGGCGCCACCGGATGCGGCTCGACCAACGCCAGACTCAGTCCGCTGTCACGCAAAGCACAGGCCAGGGCGGCGCCCACAATACCTGCGCCGGCAATGATCACATCAAAATGGTTTTTCACCATGCGCGCGCCCCAAAAATCATCCGTCTGGCCACAAAATGTTTCAGAGGCGGCATCTGCTGCAAAGCCAACAAACCCATGCTGCGTACATGGTCCAATAGCGGATTCGGTTGCGTGAACAACCGCACCAGACTGTCCGTGAACCACATGCTGGCCGACACATCGAATTGCCGGCTTGCCGCATAGCGTTTCAGCATGGACATATCGCCCAATGCTTCGCGTCCCGACGCTCGCACCTGTTCAGCGAGCTCCCAAGCGTCACGCAAACCCAAATTAAAACTCTGCCCCGCCACTGGGTGCATCACATGCGCAGCATTGCCGATCATGACGCGATGAGGACTGACCACATCACGGGTATGGCTGGTCGCCAAAGGGAAACTGCTGCGCTCACGTACTTGCACGAAGCGTCCCAACCGTTCGCCAAAATGCTGGTACAACTCGGCAAGAAAATCCGCTTCCGGCATGACCAATAAGGCATTTACCCGTTCAGGCAGCGCAGTCAACACCAGCGCAAAGCCATCCTGATCTGGCAACAGGGCCATAGGCCCCTCATCCGTAAACCGCTCATACGCACAGTGCCCATGGGGCAATTCGCTTTTCACCCAAGCCACCAAAGCATGCTGGGCATACTCCCGCCGCGCCCGATTCGCCTGCCCAGCCCCCCCGTCTGCGATCACCGCCAACCGCGTGGTCACCCATTCAGACTGGCCACCACGTTCCGCCTGCAGCGAAGCATAGGCTGCCGTGCTACGGGAAGCCACCACCCGCGCACTGGACACCACTTGCACGGGGCTGTTCGCCAGGGCTTGATGCAACACGGCATCCAGTTCACCGTAATCCACCACCGTACCCAGTTCAGGTAACTGCTCTTCAGCCGCAGACAAACGCGCAACGCCCATACCGCCGCGCTGCGAGATGTGAATATCACGAATCGGGGTCACCTTGCACAACGCCGACCACACTCCCAGACGCTCCAGAATTAATCGCGTCCCATACGACAACGCCAAAGTGCGCCGGAATGTGGGTTGCTGTAATTGGGCGCGCGCTTCAAGTACCTGCACACTGAATTCGCTGTCTGCCAGCGCGAGCGCGAAGGCAGCACCAACCGGGCCGCCGCCAGCCACCACGATGTCGCTGTGCTCACGCATCACTTACTCCTTCACGCGCTGCCGCCATCAGGTTTTCAATGTCTGCAATGGTTTTGGGTACCGCAACCGTCAACACATGGCACCCCTGTTGCGTCACGCACACATCGTCTTCAATCCGTATGCCGATGTTGTGAAAAGCTTGCGGCACATCGTCTGCCGCCGCAATATAACACCCCGGCTCCGCGGTCAGCACCATACCCGGTTCCAAAGTGCACCATGCATCGCCGTGTTTGTAAGCGCCCACATCGTGCACATCCAAACCCAGCCAATGTCCGGTTCGGTGCATATAAAATCTTTTGTAAGCGCCCGATTCAATCACGCCATCCAGCGAGCCCTGCAACAAGCCCCAGTCCAGCATGCCCTGTGCCAGCACCTGCACGGCTGCGTCATGCGGCGCTTGCCACGACAACCCCGGCCGCACTTGCGCAATGGCCGCTGCCTGGGCAGCCAGCACACAGGTATAGACATCGCGCTGGGCGCCCTCGAACCGGCCGTTAACTGGGAAAGTACGCGTGATGTCGGAAGCATAGCCATCCAATTCACACCCGGCATCAATCAACAGCAGGTCACCGTCCTGCAGCAGCGCTGCATTGTCTACGTAATGCAAAGTGCATGCATTCGCTCCGCCGGCAACGATAGATGTATACGCCGGTGATTGCGCGCCCTGACGACGAAATGCATACAGCAATTCAGCTTCAATCTGGTATTCGTACTGCCCGGGACGCGTCACTTGCATAGCGCGCTGGTGGGCTACGCAGGCGATATCAGCCGAGCGCTGCATCACCGCCAACTCAACATCGTCTTTCACCAGGCGCATGGCAGCCACCGCATCGCGTATATCCTGCAACCGTGTCGGTGCCCGGACACCGCTACGTGATTTCTCACGCACAGCATTCAACCACCCCATCATCCGACTGTCCCATACCGCATCCGCACCCATGGCATAGTGCAATGCAGGCTGATTACTGAGCAAATCGGGCATCATGTTATCAAGCTGCATGATCGGATAGGCTGCATCAAAACCAAACACCGCTTGGGCCGCTTCGTGCCCGTAACGGTGTCCATCCCATATTTCGCGTTCCGGATTTTTTTCCCGGCAAAACAATAATGCCCTCCCCGTGCCGCCCTGCAACACCAACACGGCTTCCGGTTCAGAAAATCCAGTCAAGTAGTAAAAATGGCTATCAAAACGATACGGATAGTGGCTGTCTTGATTGCGCAAGCGCTCTGGTGCCGTGGCCAGCACGGCCACACCGTCACCTAATTCGCGCAGAAGACGTTGGCGACGCGCAACAAAAGCTGTTATATCAAGCATTTGATGACTCATCTTCGTCTTCAATGTCGTCCACATACTGGGTGTCCAACCACTCTGCCCAACGGTTTTCCAGGGCGGGCAATTGCGACTCAATCACACACTTCAATCGCGTCAACTGTTCGGCAAAACGCTGTCCATCCGCCCCGCCATCGGCATCCTCAGCAGACTTGGTCAATTGTGCCATGCTGTCTTTCAAGCTGAAAGAAGAACCCAACGCATTTTTCAATTGCTCGCGGGGGTGAGGTATCCATTCACGGGCAGCGCACAAAGAATGCAGTTTTTCGCCCACTTCCAGCACGCGACGACGCACGCGATTCATCGCACCCAAACGGGAAGATTTAACCTCTCCCCATACTGCGAGATCCATTAACGCCAACCATTCTGCGGCTATCTCGTCGCGCCATGCCCGATTAATCGTGACGGCCTGAAGTATCGCTTCAACATCCATGCTGCGCTCGCTTTAACAAAATATTTAACTCTGACAATCGCTCCGGCGTGCCCACATCAAACCATTGCCCCTGCAATTTTTCACCACTGACTTTGTTCATCTTCATCGCCGTGCGCAATATGGGTGCCAAACGGGTGGGTGCAACCTCCGTCATGCCAGCAAACAAAGCGGGATGATAACAGCCTATGCCGCTGAATGTCAGACGGCCTGTATCGCCATCATACACCCGACCCACACGGCTTGCCGTGTCCACGCGATCGAGACAAAAATCGCCTTGCGCATGTTGGGGAGGGTTTTCAACCAGCACCAAATGCGCCAATCGATTTGACATCAAGCCATTGCGCCGTAGCGGGACAAAATCATAATCTGTCCAGATATCGCCATTAACCACCACAAATGGTTCAGTCCCCAAATATGGCAGCGCTCGGGCAATACCCCCTGCGGTTTCCAGCGCCGGGGATTCACGCGAATAGATCAATGCCACGCCGTATGCCGATCCATCACCCAAATACGTTGCAATCTGCTCACCCAAATGCGCCAAATTAATCACCACCCGCGTAAATCCAGCGTTAACCAGCGCACGCAACAGATGAACAATCAACGGCTGATCACCCACCACCAATAAGGGCTTGGGGGTATGGTCAGTCAAGGGACGCATGCGCTCGCCACGCCCGGCGGCCAAAATCATGGCGGTGTCAATGCCAACATTTACTGCATTCAAAACGTCAATCCCGTTTCCTGCTGTGTGCCTTGCCACTGGTCTAACAAGACCAACAAGGGCGAAAATTCACGATAGCGTGCGCCCACTTTGCGTACATAGCCCATGACGCGAGGCATGTCTTGCAAATACCCCGATTTACCATCGCGGTAATAAAGACGGGCAAAAATACCCAACACTTTGAGATGCCGCTGCAAACCCATCCACTCAAAATCCCGGTAAAACTCACCAAAATCGGCACGCACCGGCAGGCCGGCGCGACGTGCTTTTTCCCAATAACGAATGACCCAATCGAGCACTTGAGTTTCATCCCAGTCAATGTAAGCATCGCGCAACAGGGAAACCAGATCATAGGTGATTGGCCCATATACTGCGTCCTGAAAGTCGAGCACGCCGGGACCCGAATCGGCACGCATCAAATTTCGGCTGTGATAATCACGATGAACGAACACTTGGGTTTGAGTTTGAATATTATCAAGTAACTGGGCATACAACTTGTTCAGGCTCACCAATTCAGATGGCTTGGGCGTTACATTCAAATGCCGCGCAAGGTACCAATCTTCAAACAATTGCAACTCCCTGATCAGCAGCGGACGGTCATATTCAGGCAAACTGACTGGGTGGTCTCCTTTTTGTATCCGTATCAATTCGTCAATGGCCGCCATATATAACCCGTCTGCACTATCGGGGGTCAATGCGTCGAGATAAGTGACATCACCGAAATCTGTTAGCACCAGCAAACCTTGCTCAAGGTCGGCATGCAGCACTGTGGGAACTTTTACCCCTTTTCTTGCCAAATATTTTGCTATTTTTACAAAAGGCTGACAATCTTCGTGCTGCGGCGGCGCATCCATCACGATATAATGCTCACCATTATTCAAATGAACGCGGAAATAACGCCGGAAACTTGCATCAACCCCCACAGGCGATAAACTTGCCGATTGGTGAGGAAATGTTTTTTGTAACCAGGACAGGATCAATTGTTCGCGCAGCATGATGACAACCCGATAACTTATGATTAATTTTTACATTTTAGCATCAATTATCTTCGCCCCCATAATGCTCAGACATCTTGCTTTTTCATCACTCTGCCTGTCTCTGCTGTTGATTGGACCCATGGCCAATGCCGATGACGCACTCAATTTGCAAAACTCGGGCAAGGTGACTTTTCCGGACAAATCCAATAAGACCCCTCCCTTATTTATCAGTGCTGAACAAATGAATGGCCAGGAAAATGTATTTGTTGATGCCCAGGGTAACGTGGATTTGCACCGGGGTCTGATCGAGATCCAGTCCGACCATTTGCATTACCTGCTTGCCAGTGACCAGGTTGAAGCCAATGGCAATGTCTGTGTTACCGAACAAGGTCTGATTTTAACTGGTCCTCACCTTGACATGCTGATGCAAAAACAAACCGGTCAAATGACAACACCCCAATTCACCTTCCACAACACCGATACCACAACACCGGCAGCGGGCGCCACGCCATCCGCAGGGCCGTCAGTCAGTTACGCTCGCGGGAGTGCTTCGCAATTAATGTTCGAGGGCGAAAACCAGTACCGCTTAAAAAACGCCATTTATACCTCTTGCGTTGTGGGCAATGATGATTGGTATTTGCATCTCAAAGACCTGCATCTCAACATGTTAAGCCAAGTCGGTACCGCACATGGCGCGATCATCGACTTTATGCAAACGCCTATTTTATACACGCCATGGATTAGTTTTCCGCTCGACAATTCGCGCAAGAGCGGTTTGTTGGCCCCGATATTCGGCACCACAAGCAACAGCGGCGTTTCGTTAGCATTGCCTTTCTACTGGAACATTGCACCCAACCTGGATGCCACAATCGCTCCGGATATCATCAGTAAACGGGGGATAGAGTTAGATGGGGAGTTTCGCTATTTAGAACCCACTTACCACGGCACCTTCAACGGCGACATCCTGCAAGACCACATGACGAACACCACGCGCTGGGATATCTTTGCCACACACGATCAAGTCTTTGCGCCGGGATTGACCGGCCATTTCGTGTATCAGGCTGTTTCCGACAACAACTTTTTTCGCGATCTGTCCAACCAGTTGACGGTGACCTCATTGGCCACGCTGGACCAGGAAGCCTCTTTAACTTACCAGCACGATTGGTGGCAATTGACAGGGCATGTTCAACAGTACCAGACCTTACAGGAAACCGGTGTACCCAACATTATCCCACCCTATGCCATCCTGCCTGAAGTAAACTGGTCGGGGAATAAAATACTCGATAACGGTCTGAATGTGAATGTTTATACTGATTTCGCCCGTTTCGTAAACCCGACACCTGGTATGGTAAACGGAGACCGTCTGGTGGCCTACCCCAGCGTCAGTCTGCCCATCAATACTGCCTACGGTTATATCACACCCAAATTTGGTGTAAATTACACCGCCTATAGCCTGGGTACCAACAACACCGCCCCGCAGTCGCAATACACCCGTACCTTACCCATCACCAGCGTGGACAGCGGCATGTATTTTGATCGTAATATTAATGTGATGGGTAACCAATACCAGCAAACACTGGAACCCAGACTGTTTTATGTCTATATTCCCTATCAAAATCAAAATAACCTGCCTGTATTCGATACGGCAGAACTCGATCCTATTAACTATGCCACCCTGTTTGCTGAAAACCGTTACGTCGGCTACGACCGGATTAACAATGCCAACCAACTCACCATGGCGGTGACGTCCCGGCTAATTGATCAGGACTCGGGATTGGAACGTTTGCGTTTTTCTGTCGGCGAAAGATTGTATTTTACGCCGCAGCTTGTCACCTTGCCCGGAGAAACTGCCATTACCAGTGCTTCCAGCGATGTCATGGGAGATGTTGGCGGCCAACTCACACAAGCCTGGCGGACGGATGCTGCCATCAGTTACAACACCCAAATGGGCCAGACAGACGCCGAAAGCCTGTCACTCAGTTATCAACCCGCCCCCGGCAAAGTATTTAATTTTGGTTACCTGTCGGTGAGCGGACAGGTTGATCAGTATGATTTTTCTTCACAATGGCCAATTTATCACCACTGGTACACCGTGATGCGCTATGATTACTCCGTTTTGGATAAACAGCTTGTTCAGGGTTTGGCTGGAGTCGAATACAATGGTGGTTGCTGGGCGCTGCGTACCTTGTTTCAAACCATCGAAATCGCAGCCAACACCCAAAGCACGTCTTTTTTCATCCAGCTTGAATTGAACGGTTTGGGCAATTTAGGCTCTGACCCCACTGCAGCACTCAACCTTAGCATACCAGGATACGTCAACAGCAATGAAATCATTCGACACTAAACTGTACGCAGCACTCATCGCCCTTGTTACATTTTTTTCTGTACCGCTCTGGGCGGCTGAGGCACCCGTCAGTACCGCAGTCACACCGTCCAGCCAGGTCATACCCTTAGATGGCATTGTGGCGGTGGTGAACGATGGCATTATCACCCGCAGCGAACTGGATGCCCGCTATGCGCGCGCCGTACAACAAATTAAAAGCCGGCATATTCCCATGCCGCCACGTGATATCCTGCAAAAGCAGCTGTTAGAGCGCATGATTAATGACCGCATTCAACTTCAATACGCCAAACAAACCGGTATTCATGTGGATGCAACCATGCTGGATCGTGCTGTGGAGAAGATTGCCGAACAAAACAAATTGAGTCTGCCACAATTTAAACAAGCGCTTGCTCACGACGGTGTGAATTTCGACCAATTCCGCGATGACATTCGCGATGAAATTACGCTGGACCGTTTACACCAGCGTGATGTCGTCAGCAAAGTCAATGTCAGCGAAGCCGAAGTGGATGCTTACCTTGTACAACAAGCTGCAATAGGTACCGATCAGGAGTTCCACCTCGCCCTGATTACAGTCGATATCCCCAATAATGCCACACCCGAACAAATCAGTGACGCCCAAGCCAAGGCAGACACCGCGTGGAAAAAACTGCGTGCAGGTGACGACTTTGCACAGGTATCAACCCTGTACTCCAATGCACCGAATGCCCTGGAAGGCGGCGATCTGGGTTGGCGTCCCGCCGCGCAAATTCCACCCCAATACCTGGACACAGTGCGCGCGTTGAAACCGGGCGATTTTACCAATGTCTTGCGCAGCAATGACGGGTTTCATATTTTGAAACTCATCGAACAACGTTCCGATAACCAGGCCACCATTATTGACCAAACCCATGCGCGCCATATTCTCATCAAAACCAATGAGGTGGTAAGCGATGCCGATGCCATCAAACGACTGAACCAGATTCGGGAAAACATCCTCAATGGCAGCGTTAAATTCGAAGACATGGCTAAAAAATACTCCGATGACAGTAGCGCTGCCAATGGTGGCGATTTGGGCTGGCTGTCACCCGGGGAGACCGTACCCGAATTTGAACACGCTATGGATGCGCTCAAGCCGGGTGAAATCAGCCAGCCGATTAAAACCCAATTCGGTTATCACCTGATTCAGGTGCTGGAACGCAGACAAAAAGATGTCACCCTGGCGAAGCGCCGCATGCTTGCGCGGCAAGCCATTCAAGCGCGCAAAGTTGAAGAAGCGCAAACCGAATGGCTTCGTGAGCTGCGTGACCGCGCTTATGTCAAATACTTTCCGCTGCCTGCTTCACTTGACTAAACTCATCGCACTCACTTCTGGTGAACCTGCGGGCATCGGTCCAGACCTGTGCGTGCAGTGGGCGCAGCAGACGCGTACTGAAGCAGTGGTGGTGCTGGCTGACCGCAACACCTTGCTGCAACGTGCGGCCCAACTCCATTTGCCCTTGTCGCTACGTGATTATGCCGGGCAAAACGCAACGGTGTCTTGCCAACCCGGTGAGCTAAGTGTGTTGCACTGTCCACAGGCACAGACCACCGTGACAGGTCAACTGGACCCGGCCAATGCACCATTCGTTCTCAGCATGCTGGATCGTGCCATATCCGGCTGCCAAACCGGTGAATTCAGCGCCATGGTGACCGCGCCGGTGCATAAAGCCATCATTAACCAGGCTGGCATTCTATTTACTGGGCACACGGAATACCTGGCTGAGAAAACGCAGTCTCCACCCGTGGTCATGATGCTGGTGGGTGGCGGAATGCGTGTGGCCCTGGCCACCACCCATCTACCCTTGCGCGCTGTGGCTGACGCTTTAAGTGCCGACGGCCTGCGCCATACGCTGCTCACACTGCACCATGCCATGCGCACACAATTTCACATTGCCCAGCCTCGAATTTTGGTGGCAGGGCTCAATCCTCATGCCGGCGAATCGGGGCATCTTGGCGACGAAGAACTGCGGATCATCATCCCGGTGTTAGAACAGCTCCGCACGCAAGGTCTCAAATTGCAAGGCCCACTGCCTGCAGACACCCTGTTCCAACCCAACCACTTGAAGCACGCCGATTGCGTACTGGCCATGTACCATGATCAAGGCTTGCCCGTACTCAAATACGCCAGTTTCGGCCAGGGGGTAAATGTCACCCTGGGGCTACCCATCGTGCGCACCTCAGTTGATCACGGTACCGCACTGGATTTGGCTGGCACAGGAAAATCGCTGACAGGCAGTTTATATGCTGCCCTGCAACTGGCTGCAGAATTGGGGAACAACCATGGCTGAGCACATTGCGCGCAAACGCTTTGGTCAACATTTTTTATGTGACAATGATGTCATTCACAGCATTGTGCGTGCCATACATCCACAAGCAGGCGACAATTTAGTGGAAATCGGCCCTGGTCTGGGTGCTTTAACTTACCCCTTGCTGGCGCTGCTGCCATTCTTTCATGTGATTGAATTAGACCGTGATATTGTAACGCGCCTCACTAAACGCCACCTGCCGACGCAATTAGCCATTCATGCAGCAGATGCGCTGACTTTCGATTTTGCCAGTTTGGGTACAAACTTACGGGTTGTAGGTAATCTGCCCTACAATATTTCCACCCCTTTGTTGTTTCGTCTGGCCGAATTTTCACCACTCATCCACGATATTCATGTCATGCTGCAAAAAGAAGTGGTAGATCGCATGACAGCTGACGTTGACAGCCACGCTTATGGGCGTTTATCGGTCATGCTGCAATACCGTTATGAGATGGAAGCCCTGTTTGACGTGCCTCCCGAGGCATTTCGACCACCGCCTAAAGTCAACTCTGCGGTCGTGCGCATGGTGCCGCGCCCCCCGGAAGCGCTGACCGCAATCCATACGGCCCGCTTCGAGCAGATCGTCGCCAGCGCATTCTCACAACGCCGCAAAACCGTGCGCAACAGCCTGTCCGCCCTCATGACGGACAGCGATTTCGTCAGTTTAAACATTGATCCACGCCGTCGAGCAGAAACGCTTTCCGTCGAAGATTTTATACGAATTGCCAACCACCTCGGGACTCGTCCATGAACGAACCCACTCAAAAGGAAATCCCCATGCACTTAATCGATATCGCTGACCAATGCCTGAAAACCATGAATTTGCCCGCAATGCGCGTACCCAGCATGCCGGTGATCAACCTCTCCATTGACAGTGCTGTTGGCAAATTAAACCTTTATCTGCACAGCCATGAACAAACGCATCGTCTGTTTGTTTACACTCGCCCGCAAGATTTGCCTGTTCCCAAAGAATACATTACAGCACTGAGTGAGTTTCTTTCGCGCGCCAACTTTGGTTTACCACTGGGTAATTTTGAAATCGACATGAATGATGGCGAATTTAATTTCAAAAACAGTGTGGATATCGCTGACGGTCAACTTACCCCACAAATGGTACAAACGCTGATTGTGTTCTCGCTGGAATGCTTCAACCGTTACATGCCCGGCATCCGCGCCGTGCTGGGTGGTCAAGCGCCCAAAACCGCCATCGAAGCCATAGATGGCGCCACGCAAATCCAGATTCGGTAGTGTTGGTCATGGACAGCGCTCACTTTAACCAGATTGCGCTGAACCCCAATCATTCGGTAGTGGTTGAAGCCTGCGCTGGCAGTGGAAAAACATGGCTGCTGGTATCACGCATCATGCGTCTGCTGCTGTCCGGTGCTGACCCCTCGAACATTTTAGCCATTACCTTCACCCATAAAGCAGCGGGCGAAATGCGCACGCGCTTGTATGATTGGTTGCGGTTCTGTGCCCGTGCAGACGACGACGAAGTCAGCGCATTCCTGCGTCAGCGTGCCATACCGGAAGATGAGATGGTGGCTCAAGTGGATCGCGCCCGAAATTTGCTTGAAAGGGTACTCACGGCCCAGCCCGGCTTGCGCCTGCTCACCTTCCACGCCTGGTTTTTTGAACTGATCCGTAGCGCACCCCTGTCATCCGGACTGTCCGGTTATACGCTCACAGAACACAGCGGCGCACTGCGTGCTCAGGCGTGGGCACAACTGGTACAAACGCTGGAGCGCGCACCCACATCAACCCTGACCAGTGACATGCAAACCCTGTTGGAGGACATTGGCTTACACAGCACGCGTGCCTTGCTGCACAATTTTCTGCAACAACGCAGTGACTGGTGGGCCTATACAGAAGGACAAGCCGACCCAGCTGCGTGGGCAGCCGGGCAATTGTGTACGCAATGTCCTGACAGTATGGAAAGCGACATCGCCACAGAATGTCTGGCCCAAGCGGGTTTTCATACTCAACTGCGCCACTACATCGAACAACTCGCGCTCAGCACCGAACGGCGCCAACAACTCGCCGACAACATTGCTGACACCCTGGCCGATGCTGAACTGAACAAAACCGGGCAATTTGAGCGTTTGTGCGAGCTGATTCTCACAAAAAAAAGAATCGTCGATAAGACTTTCAAGCCCGGCACTTCGCCGGCAACGCAATCCCTCTATGCCGCGCATATTGCAGTCAGCGAGGTGCTCGTTCAAGCCTGGCAAGCGCGCGTGGACCAGCAGGCCTACCACTTTAACCTGCGCACTTTTCGCTTGGGTGAAGCCTTGTTGCAACACTACCAGCAAGTAAAGCAACAGCAACGGGTTTTAGATTTCAGCGACATCGAATGGCAGGCAGCACACCTGTTATCGAATGCTGACGAAGCGGATTACATGTTACACAAACTTGATGCGCGTTATCGTCATGTTTTATTGGATGAGTTTCAAGACACCAACCCACTGCAATGGCGAATTTTGCAAGCATGGTTAAGTGCGTCCGAACAATCCGGTACCTGTCCCGATATTTTTCTGGTAGGGGACCCCAAACAATCCATTTACCGTTTTCGTGGCGCGCAAGCCGGTTTATTTCAACTGGTCACCACCCGTTTACGTAATCAGCATGCCCAGTATTTGAGCCAGCATTATACCCGGCGCAATGCAATGCCCATCATTGACACACTGAATGCCTGCTTTGCCCAACTGCATCACCCCTTGTTTGTGACCCACCAGGCACATGATACTGCGCGTCCGGGTCGTGTAGAAGTGCTGCCCATTATCGGGCTCGCTCCATCTGCGACGGTCGCCGTTGATGCAGTAAGTTCAACAGCCATGACTTCCCAAACCATCACCGGGCACAATCCTTGCCGCAACCCCCTGTTGACCGCGCCGTCCGATGAAGAAGAAACCCAAGTCCATGAATTGGAAGCCACACAACTCACACGACGCATTGCTCAGATCGTCGGTCACTGGGTCATCGAAGATCCGGACACTGCGTTGCCGCGCCCGGTGCGTTACAGTGACATCATGATTCTGGTGCGCCAGCGTACCCACCTGCCCACCTATGAAGCCGCACTCAAACAGGCAAGCATTCCTTATACCAGTAACCGCAGTGGCGGGTTGCTCGATACCATGGAAATTGGCGATATATTGGCCTTGCTACGCTGCTTCATTGATACCGATGACAATCTGGCCCTGGCGCGTGTATTGCGTTCGCCTATTTTTAACGCCAGCGACGATGACTTGCAGCATATTCGCCTGCACCAACGGGATTGCGGGCAAAACAGCTGGTGGCACAATCTCGTCAATTTGATGCCCGAAGGTGGTAGGTTGCAACATGCTGCCGAGCGTTTGCAAGTCTGGCGCACCTTGTCCACACAATTACCCGTACATGACCTGCTGGATCGCATCCTGTCCGATACAGACCTGCTTGCCCGCTATACCGCCAATGTACCTGCGGTGCTGGCACACAGCGTACAAGCCAATTTGCATGCCTTCATCGCTTTGTCACTGAGTTTGTCCGGCGGGCGTTATCCCAGCCTGCCACGTTTTCTGAATGAACTGGAACAGTTGCATGCTTACCCCGACGAACATCCCGATGAAGGCGAACCTTTGCTGCATGAGGAGGCCGTGCGCATTCATACTGTACATGGTGCAAAAGGTCTGGAAGCGCCCATTGTCTGGTTGCTCGATGCGGGTGGACGAAAGACTCGGGGTCAACATTACCAGGTGCTCAGTCATTGGCCTGCCGACGCACCGCGACCACAGCACTTTTCCGTCCTCGGCAAGCAGACCATGCAAGCCAGCTGGCAACGGAATGCACTGGAACAGGACGCGCAAGCGGCAGAAATTGAAGCGCTTAATTTGCTGTATGTGGCCATGACGCGCGCACGGCAAGTCTTGCTGGTTTCCGCTGCGAACGACAGTGACCAAAATAACTGGCACCGCATCATCCGCACGGCATTGCCTGAGTCGCAGGGATTTGTGGGAGCAGATTTCAACATGGCTGTGCCTGATACATGGCTACCAGGCTATCCACCCACGCACCCTGTCAGCATCGCATGGCCAACAGACCTGGCCCCAGTGGGTCAAAGGCGCGAACCGCCCGACAGCGTCAGTGAATTTGGCACGCTGGTTCACCGCTTACTGGAATTGGCCACCGCAACCGACTACAACCTGAATCGTGTACAAGGACTTTTTGGCGCGCACCCGCATTGGCAAGAAGCCTGGCAGATTTGCCAGCGAATTCTTAACGCACCACACCTGCAACATTTTTTTCTGCCCGCACAATATCGCCGCGCACACAATGAGCTGACCTATGCGCGACAAGATGGACGCACAGGCCGCATTGACCGGGTGGTGGAGTTTGAAAATGAAATATGGGTACTGGATTACAAAACCGGTACCTCATTCAGTGCCGCACGGCTGCTGGCAGAATACCGTGAGCAGTTATCTGAATACCGCGATGCCATGCAAATCTGTTACCCCAAACAAACCGTATTCTGTGCGCTGATTAACCAGCAAGCGGAGTTGGTAAGAATAGACTGACGGTTTGTGAAGGCCAAATTGTCTTCCACGCTAAAACCGGAATTTTAAACCAGATGGAGGCGTTCAGTTAACCCGGCAACAACCCAATATCAGCCACCTGGTTCATCAGTTCACGCAATCTTGCCAACAAAGCCAGTCGATTTGCGCGCACCGGCAGATCATCCACCATCACCATCACCCCATCAAAAAACGTATCCACAGACTGACGCACACCGGCAAGCGCGCTCAATGCAGCGGTGTATTCTTTGGCGGAGACGTGAGCACTGACTATCGGATGCAAGGCCAATAAAACCGCATACAACTGACGCTCCGCTTCTTCAGTCAACAGTTTCTGTTCAACCACAGACAAACTGGTTTCTGCTTTTTTGAGCAAATTAGCCACCCGCTTGTTGGCAGCGGCGAGCGCCGGGGCTTCGGGCAATTGACGAAACGCGCGTATGGCAACCAGGCGCGCCAGAATATCATCCACAAGATCAGCCTGACACGCCAACACCGCTTCAATTTCAGCCGCTTCATAAGCCTGATCTTTCAGTACATTGCGCAAACGGTCCAACATGAATCCATGCACCAGAGCAGGGGTTTGTGCATCCAGCAAACCCGCCGGGAAGGGACTGCAAGCAGTCGCAATCAGGCTGGTTAATGACACAGGCAATTGTTGTTCAATGACAATTCGCAACACACCCAGCGCCGCACGACGCAAGCCGAAGGGGTCTTTATCGCCCGTCGGAATTTGACCAATGCCAAACATACCCACCAGGGTGTCCAGCTTGTCGGCCAGGGCCACACACGATGAAATGGTTTCAGTCGGTAAACCGTCACCAGCGAAACGGGGTAAATAATGACTGGCCATGGCCTCAGCCACTTCGGGTGCTTCACCGTCATATTGGGCATAATAACGCCCCATCACACCTTGCAACTCGGGGAATTCCCCCACCATATCAGTTAACAGGTCGGCTTTCGCCAGATAAGCTGCACGGGCTGCCAAAGCAGAATCTGCGCCCAGCGTATGCGCCAGCGTGCTGGCGCTGCCCACCAGACGTTCCACGCGCTCCAATTGACTGCCCAGTTTATTGTGATAAACCACCTGCGCCAATTTTGGCACCCGCGCATCCAGCCGTTGTTTGCGGTCCTGCTCAAAGAAAAAGCGCGCATCAGACAACCGTGCACGAAGGACCCGCTCATTGCCATGAATAATGTGCCCGGCATCAGCGGTTTTTAAGTTGGACACCACCAGAAAACCCGGCAATAAACGACCTCGTTTGTCCACCAGCGGGAAATATTTTTGATGCTGCTTCATCGACAGAATGAGGCACTCCTGCGGCACCGACAGGAAATCAGCACTGAATTCGCCACGGTACACCACGGGAAACTCCACCAACGCGGTCACTTCATCCAGCAGCGCCTCATCCCATAAGACATGGTCCGTTTTGGCTCGCGCTGACAATTGACCACGAATATTCTCACGCCGCAGGACGAAATCGGCCTCCACCCAACCTTGCTGTAACAGAGTATTTTCATAAGCATCTGCATGGGCGATGTGCAATACGCCGGTTGACATGAACCGGTGACCGAGCGTTGTGTTCGCGCTGTCCAGACCCATCACCGAACCGGGGATCAGTTGATCCCCGTGCAGCATCAGCAAGCCGTGCAGCGGACGTACAAACTCCACTTCGCCACTGCCCCAGCGCATCCGTTTGGCCGTTGGTAAATGACTCAGTGCTTCAGCCACCATCGCGGGCAATTGCGCCGCCAGCGGCACGCCCGCCTCGGTACTACGAAAGACATAATGCGCCTGCTTGCCATCCTGCCTGATTTCAAGCTGATCAACGCTGACGCCGCAAGCGCGTGAAAAACCCAGCAAAGCGGGACTGGGCTGTCCATCTTTCAGGCCAGCGGCCTGTGCAGGGCCCTTGCGTTCAATCTGGCGCGGGGGTTGTACCGCCAACACATGAGGCACCCACACTGCCAGACGCCTTGGGGTAGCGAATTGCCGCATGGGTGAACCCGTTTCGACATAACCCTGTGCAACCAGACTGTCGAGCAGATGCTCTGCAAAGGCGCTGGAAAGTTTTTGCAGGGACTTTGGCGGCAGCTCTTCACTCCGAATTTCAATTAACACACTGGCACGCATCATTTATTTCCCCTCAGCATAGGGAAACCCAGTGCTTCTCGCGCATCATAATAAGCCTTGGCCACTTTGCGTGCCAGAGTACGCACCCGCGCAATATAGGCCGCGCGTTCCGTGACTGAAATGGCGCCTCTTGCGTCCAGGACGTTAAACGTGTGCGAACATTTCATCACCATCTCAAACCCCGGCAACGCCAGTCCCACATCCATCAGCCGCGATGCTTCGCGCTCGAAATCGTCAAATTGACGCAACAGCCAGGCCACATCCGCGTATTCAAAATTGTAACGCGATTGTTCCACTTCATTTTGATGGTACACATCACCATAGCTCACCCCCTGTGTCCACACCAGGTCATACACGTTTTCCACCCCTTGAAGGTACATGGCCAAACGCTCCAGCCCATAGGTGATCTCACCCAGCACCGGCTTGCACGGCAAACCACCCACCTCCTGAAAATAGGTAAACTGGGTCACTTCCATGCCGTTGAGCCACACCTCCCAGCCCAGGCCCCATGCGCCGAGTGACGGCGACTCCCAATCGTCTTCCACAAAACGGATGTCATGCTGGGTGGGGTCTATCCCCAAACTGCGCAGGCTGTCCAAATACAGTTCCTGGATATTGTCCGGGCTGGGTTTGAGCACCACCTGAAACTGGTAGTAATGCTGCAAACGGTTGGGGTTTTCGCCATAGCGACCATCCTTGGGACGGCGCGAAGGCTGCACGAAGGCAGCACGCCACGGCTCTGGCCCCAACGCACGCAAAAACGTGGCAGTGTGAAACGTGCCTGCCCCCATCTCCACGTCATACGGTTGCAACAGCACACAGCCCTGTTGCGCCCAAAAAGCCTGTAACTTTAAGATAATGTCCTGAAATGCCAGCATCACGTTCTGAATTTTTGCAAAACGGCTATTCTACCGTATCTGCCGCATACTGTGTGCGCATCCGAATCAGGCCACCGCTTCAGGCTGAAGCCTGACCTGCCAGATGTGCGACATCTCTCATGCCACACCTGATGGATAATGTTGTTTTCTTCCTGGTAAGTTTGTTGCGATTTCCCCTCCGCATACGACAGACATAAAAAAACCGGGAGACGCGCTCCCGGTTTTTGTCATACTTATTACGAAATACAGATTACTTCCAGGCGTAAGCCACACCCAGTGTATCTTGGTACATGCTGATGGTTGCATTGGTGCCAGGTTGATAAGGATTAGGCCCAGTCAAAGAATTTTGGAAGGCATGGATATATGCCACCGTCCATTCGTTACCCGTAGGCGTGTAATAGCTTGCGCCAAAGGTAATATGGTCCTCAATCACACCAGGAGCAACGATATTCATGAATGCTGCAGAGCTAGGAATAGGGTTATTGGTATGGTTCCAACCCGCACGCAACGTCCATTGGTCGTTGTATTTGTATTCAGCACCCAATTTCCAGATATTGATGTCCTGCCAGCCAAAACCGCCAGCAGATGGCGAGGTACCTATACCTGGCACATCACCATAATTAATACGTTGAAAATCTAGCGCCACTTTCAAAGCATTCGTCGCTTGGTAGGCTACGCCCAAGGAATAGTTTTCAGCCATATCAAGTGAACCCTGACTGGCAGCCAACAAACCATTGCCATAACCATTGAATGCACCCATGGTAATCTTGCTGGCATATTGTGCACCGATGGTCAAATCTGGCGTAATTTTTCCCGTATAACCAATGCGTACACCTGTTCCGGTCGCGCTTTGGGTAGAACCATTAGTAGGAAGATTACCACCTAAACCATTACCAAATCCCTGCCCTGTAAACTGCTGGTATGCAAACAAAGGTGCGATACCGATTGAATTATTTTCATTTACTTTATAGGCCAAAGTTGGGGCAACAATCAATTGAATCAGGTTAACACCCAAATTTCCTTGACCACCAAACGACGGGCTAATGGCTCCTGGGCCATAATCCGTATTCATGCCGCCGTTGCCATACACGCTCACACCCAATGCCAAATCATTGCTCATCATGTGGTTATAACCAAATTCAGGAATGATGAAATAATTGGCATCACTGTTTTCTGATCCATTTGCCGTAGTCGCCTGACGCTGTGGGCTAAACAAGCTGCCGCCCAGGTCAATCCGGTTACCCACAAACGCCATGCTGGCTGGGTTATTCGCACCACCAAAGGTGTCTTCGGTCATCGCTGTGGCTGCGCCGCCCATACCGTTCGCGGTCATGCCGTAACCCGATGCGAACATGCCGTCTGTGGCCATTGCAGCACCGGAGCACGCCAGGCCTGCCAGGGCCAGTGCTGTCATCAATTTATTTAATTTCATTGTATTGTCTCTCCAAATCAATAATCGTCGTTAAAATCACCACCCGCAACAAGCTTTGTGGTCGCCTGCGTTGAGGATAATACGCCCACCGCCCTGCTAACAGCAAGCTTAAACATGAAAAAAATGTACTTTTATGTCGGATTTGTTGCGGATTTGCAACTTTTTTTGCGGATGATTGTCATCCCTCTTTGCAAGCGTACCCACGAGTGATCAAACACCCCTTGTCTTGACAGTGGCATCATATTGTCTGCAATAACAATTTTATCCATTCATTGCAGACTGGATGATCAGCTGTTATCCCAATAAATGATTTGCAGCAGCGCCATTGATTCAGCAATACCCGTTGGACAGGTTGCTGGTATAAGTAAAGACGTACAGATATAATGCACATTATTCTGTACATTTTGAGTTCACCATGAAACAAGCCACATTTACTGAAGTGCGCAACCATGCCAAACAATATTTCGACATTGTCGCCTCGGGGGAATCAGTACGAGTATCACGCAATGGCAAGCCCATTGCCGATATTGTCCCGATCGTGGCCGAGCTTCCTTCCTGGAAGCGACGTCGTGCGCAACCCATCGTGCTGGACGGCGTTTTGGTCAGTCACATGATTATCGAAGAGCGCGAAGCTGGTTTTTGACAGGATATTTTGATGCGCGTATTTTTTGATAGCTCAGCATTCGTCAAGCGCTATATCAGTGAAACCGGAACCGACATAGTACTGGCATGGTGCGACCAAGCGACGGAAATTGTCTTGTCTGGTATTGCTCTCCCAGAGATTATTTCGGCCTTTTGCCGATTGCAACGGGAAGCCAAAATCACTGACACGCAATACCGACAACTGAAGTCCCTGTTGCTGGCTGATATTGAAGATGCCGCTATCTGCGACTTCACTCCTGCAGTGCTGGCTCAGACAATTTCGAGTCTCGAAAAGAATGTACTGCGTGGCATGGATGCCATACACATTGGCAGTGCTGTTGTACTGAAGGCCGATGTTTTCATCTCAGCAGATCAACGCCAACTGGATGCCGCTGTTCGCATGGGTTTGCGGGTTGAATCTGTATGAAGCAAAGTTTGTCGGGTTAACACCCCGACTTCACAAACAACGCGGCGCGTTTTATGACATCCATTTCATGCGCGCCGCGTTGCAGGCTTCAGTCTTCCAGCAAACCCGCACCGATTTCTTCACCCGCCATTTGACGACGCACCACATCCACATCTTCACGCGCCAGGGCAAATGGGAACGAGAAAATATCCGATGGGGTAGAATCGCCGAAAGGGCGATTGCAGGCGGAAATTTCTTCGTCGTCTTTGCCGGGGCAACCGGAGGTCTGGAAAGGCTTACCGGAATTGATGAGGCGGGCGAGGTCGTCTTCAGACAGGCCAAAGTCGATGACCTGTCCTTGCGCGTCAAACAGCATGTCGCGCACATTGCCACCGGCATAATCAATAATGAAACGTGCCAACTGCACGCGACGCCATTGGCCACGATCGCAGGCAGGCCAGTCTTCCATCATGGAACCCTGTTCGGGGAAGAAAGCAAACATGTGGTTGTGACCGCCCATGTCCTTAATTTTTTGGCAAACGTCCAGAATTTCCTTTTCGCTTTCACCCATACCGCAAATCAGGTGTGCGCCAAACTTTTCCGGGCCGTAAATTTCTGCCGCCCATTCGAGTGCTTGCCAATATTTTTCAAAATGGTGTGGGCTATCGACTGTCTTGCCACGGGTACGTTCAAAGATTTCCGGTGTCACCGCATCCAGTGCAATGGTGAAAATGTCCGCGCCCAGCTCTTTCATGCGAATCAGATCAGCCTTTTCCATGGTGGTGGGGTTAGATAAAATAGACACCGGAATATCAGGCAGTTCGCGTACCCATTTTTCCAGCAGGACGAAGGAATCGGCATCTGAATCAGGATGGGTAATCATCGAGATGCACATACGCTGAAATTGACCTTTGTCTTGTCCCAATTTCACGCGCGCGATCACGTCATCATAGCGCGCAGTCGGCCAATCCACACGGATGAAGTTACGGTCGGCGTAGTCGCGGTTTTCTTCGCGATGGCGCGCAAGACCGCAATAGGTACAGTTGGCGCGGCAACCTTCCGGGTAAGTCACCAGCAAATTCAGGCAATTCGTGCATGCGGTACGATGCATATTACCGGCCACCAAACCCAGAGTAATGGCCGCAGCAGTGCTCATTTGAATATATTCCGGCGAACGCATTTCAGGGGTTTTGATGTGATAATCCGGGCGATAAAACTGTACGACTTGAGGTTCATCCAGGTGGGGGGGGGTTAATACAGCACTCATTTAATTCTCCTTCCAGTAATTGCTTTACGCTACGAAATAATCTTGAAATGCAATCCAGCCTTTACGGTGCATAGCATCTTCCTGTGCTGCGGGCGTGTTCCACTGTTGCGCCATCCATTTCCTGCGTGCCACAGCACGTTCCAGACTCACTTCAAATTGATCACGGATGTCTTCTTCATAATCAGCAAAGGCATCTTCTTTGCCCTGTTTCAAATACGACACGGCAGCCTGTCCGGCACGTTCGCCGGAAATAACCGCTGATGGGATGCCTGCACCGGTAATGGGGTGAGTTAAACCTGCGGCATCTCCAGTGAACATCGTCGGTCCCACATGCAGATGCTCGCGCAATCCGCCTACCGGTATGGCACCGCCAGTACGGGATATAATTTTTTCCCCCACCAGACCCTGGTCTTGCAAATATTGATGCAGCCCATCCAGTGGATGCTTGAGGTCTGCCGTGTAACGCTTATCCAAACCCAAACCCAAATTGGCATACTCGCCTTTTGGAAACAGCCAGCCGTAGCCACCCGGAAA
>JAJYMO010000093.1:32060-67471 GCA_021786845.1 Pseudomonadota bacterium
GCAAAAAAATCTTCTACTGTGACAGGCATCCGCCCGATTAACACATCACGCAAACAGCTTTCCAAATCCATCAGTGTGCGGCGCGGACTGATAAACACATCGCCACTGAACCACACTTGCCGCAATCGTTGTTGCGGCATGTCATAAGCCACATTCACCCGCAGCGTTCCACCGGCAAATTTACGCTGCGCGGTCACCGTGGGACGGTCTGTCGCTGGCTTGCTCACCCCGTACACCCAATCCGGGTGGTCAATTTCCTTCAGAGCCACCTCATACAGGCTCATTTCCGCAGCATTCAATTCTCCTGCTTGCAAGGAAACACCAAAGGCATCCGCCAAAGCCTTGCTCAGCGTGGTGATGATCACTGCCCGTTCGGGCACCACAGCCAGCAGCGCGGCCAAACTGGTCACACGATCACGCGCTGAAGCAATCGCCTTATCCGCCAGTTTTTCCGCTGGGATACGCAACACACGCAGCATTTTTTCCACATCAAAACGCATGAGTAATGTGCCTTGATACATCAGCGCTTCGCCATCGAACGCACCGCCAGTACCCGACAATTTACGCCCTTCCACTTCAATGTCGTTACGCGGGCGAAATTGGGCATTGACGCCCAGTTGTTGCAAGCCTGCAGCGGCGGCGGTACAAATCTTCCCAGCAATCTGACTCATTTCAGCCAGACCCAACGCGCGCCTGTCCACATACAATTCCCACCCCAACTGGTCGGAATCCATATAAATGGCACCGCCACCCGTAATGCGGCGCTGCACCGTTACGCCGTTCGTCGCACAATAGTCCAGATCCAGTTCTTGCTCTGCGCTTTGATGAAAACCCAGCAGTGCCGATGGCTCAAAGCCCAAAAAACGAATGGTATTCGGCGCCACATCACTTTGTCTGGCTTCTAGCAGAGCGCGATTCAAAGCCATATTTTCAGCTGCGCGACGCACACCGGTATCAAGCAAACGCCAAACAGGAGGTAAATGGGCGGTCACAGTCAATTCAGCCGCAACAACCGCCAGCTGTTTCAGCGGACTCTGTCACCACCCGGATGCCGGCCAGACCAGTCGTGGCATGGTGATGCTGAGTACGCTCATGCGCAATCACGCGCTCAATGTCCACGGCTAACCCGGCATCTTCCGTTTCAATGGCCATCACTTCATCGCCGATGGCGATTGAACAGCACGCTGGCGTCACACGTACTTCACGATTCAGTTTGACAGCAAGTTCCACCATGCCGTCTGTGGGGTGCGCCAAACCATTCAAGCCAGCCATTACTGCATAGCTGTCAATCTCAGCTTTCACCCGACCAGGTGGGCGAGCACACCCCAACAACAAGGGAATATCTGGCAATGCTTTGCGTGCGTCCATAAAAAAACGCCCCACTTCAACAGAGTTAGGCGTCACAAAAGGACGGTTTTCTGAGGCATAAAAAGGCATGACCACGACCAGCACCACCGCTTGTGGCATATGACGCTGGATCATTTCCAGCGCATTCCATTCGCCCAGCAACTGACCATAATGCAAACCAATCACGATGTGGGGAACCACCTTAAGCTGTGTCGAAACCAGGTATTCAAGCGTCTTCTCAAAATCATCCACAGTACGGCGCAGGTGATAGACTTGGGTGATCGTGTCTTGCGAGCCGATCACATCCATCATCGCGCTGTCGATGCCGCAATCTTCCATGCGGCGCGCAATGTCCATGTCCACCAAAGCGGTGTGCATGGCAATTTTGAATTGGGGAAAGGTGTCTTTAATGCGGCGTATCACCGGATAAAAGGCATCATATTCCACTTCATTACGGTAATTTGATCCACCAGTCAGCAACATGCCCTGCGCACCCACGCCGATATGTTCATTCACTGCCGCCCACAGTGCTTCAGGCGTTCTCACAGCGTGCATGGGTTCAAGAATTTTGGCCTTGCAATGATCACACTGGAGCTTGCAATCCCCACCTGTGATAGACATTGCAGGCCATGCACTCTTGCCGCAACCGCTAATTTCCGACGTGGTGTAAGCTTTGAACGTGGGCGTGTAGAAGTTAACTTTTCCGATTCGCTCACCTTGCAAGCCGGCATAGTGATGCTGCATTTCACTCATTAAAGCAGCATCCAGCTGAATACCATCCAGCGGTTCAACACCGTCAACAATTTCTTGCCAATTATTCATGCTCACCTAACCTCATTTGAAACAGGGTTACTGAAAACCATAAAACAATAGGGGCGATAACATCACCCCTATTTTGCGCTCGTTCATATGTTGCTGTGCCGTCAGGTTAAACCACGATAACCCAACGCACACGCCATTGAAACTAAAAAATCAGTCATTAGCAACCCGCAAAGCCATCTGCGGTCATTTTTGCATCAAAGCCTGTCGCCACTGCAGCGCCTGTGATCAAGCTACCGGATTGACCGTCCCAATCGGTAGGTTTCATTTTCACCAGCCAACCGCTGCCATAAGGGTCTGCATTAATCGTACCTGGTTTTGCTGCCACATCAGGGTTAATGGCAATCACTTCACCAGTCACCGGCGCTTTAACGGGGCCGACCCACTTACCTGACTCCACTGTACTCACCGATTTGTTTTGCTCAATTTCCTTACCGGCTTTTTTGGGGGTATAAGACACAATTTCACCTGCCAGAGAGCAAGCGTAAGCCGTCATACCTACCGTCAGCGTGCCATCGGCCTCGCGGCGTGCCCACACATTGTTGTCAATGTTATAAAAAAGATCATCAGGTAGGTTGCAGCCACGTACTGTTGCCATATTCTTCTCCTCAAATAAATAATTACTTCAACCAATGGTATACGACGTATATGTGTGGAAAATGTTCGCGATAGACACAGTCACTTTCCAATACTCACACAGCTTATCAAAAATACATCGACTTGTCACAAGCCAAAACCAAATCAGCCATTTTGCTGGCATTTGCAATTTCGTCCACTTCGTCTATCACGTCGCTTACATCCAGGTCATAACCCGGCATCGCCGGTTTGCATAAATACAATTTTGCGCCAGCCTGTTTTGCATCACGAATAAACTCAATAATGGTTTTCCCACCCTGCATCGCAGCCAAGCCTTCCGCAACACCTGTTTGTGCAAGCTTCACACCTTCCATCGTTAAGAAAATGCTCACATCGGCATCCATGGATGCCAATACCGCACTGATATAAAATGGGGTTGCACAACGGTGTGGGGAAGACGGACCGCTGGTCATCACAACCACCACACTTTTTTCTTCATTATCCAGATAATGCGAATCAGACATCAGCGCGCTCCCCGTTCACAATGGATGTCTTCCCGGCGTGTGCGCTCACAATACCCTTGCTTCGCAACATCACCCGTTACCAGCACGGACAAAGCCTGCGCCACCGATTCAGTTGGTCTAACCCGTGCAATCCATGCTTCATAGGGTTCAATGTTGAGGAGATTTGGATCATCCAGCACATCCAGGTTGGCCTCTTCAATCACGCAGTCAAAAATATTGGGGACAGGACCTGCCCACTTCCCACTTTCTATCGTGGCAACAGGCTTACCAACGGGACGGATCGTACCAGGTCTGCGTACACGCACATGAAGAATCTTGCCTGCCACGGTTTGGGATATGTCTGTCATCCCGACCGTTAAGCTGCCATCTTCTTCCTGACGCACCCATATCTGGTACTGATCATCATAATAAAGTTCAGCGCGGAACTCACAGCCATTGCATTCCATCTTCGGTCAGGCGAACTGTTAAACCACGCCTTTGTCGTGCAGAAAATCAAGCGAATCGCTCACATTTTCATGCACACCCAACTTACGTGCTGACAAACCCATCGCCAAGCCCAACAATTGGGTAAAATACAAAATCTTCACCTTGGTCTTGATGCCAAATTCAGTTTCGGCACGCACCTGGTGCATTTCCAAACCGGAATGACACGTGGGGCACTCTGTGGCGATCACTTCCGCACCGGCATCTTCCGCCGCCTGAATAATATTCAAGACAAGTTGTGTAGAAGTGTCCGCATCCGATAACGTGTGCGCGCCACCACAGCAGGCTGTCTTCAAGGGGAAATCTACATTGACCGCGCCTGCAGCACCCAGCAAATCATCCATAAAATGGGGTTTATAGCTGGACTCGCTGCCGGGTCCCTGGTCTTTTTCCGGGAAAATTTGACGTGGACGGGTGTACATGCAACCATAATAATTAGCTATTTTAATGCCATTCAAGCTCTTACTTATTTTTTGCTTAATGCCTTCGACACCCAGGTCTTCCATCAACCACTCAAGCAGATGCACTGTGCGCACATCGCCTTTGTAGACAGGGTCGTCGGATTTTTTGGCCAAGCCCTGCAAGGTCACCAAAGATTCTTTGGATGTTGCCAACTCATATTCTGCTTTTTTAAGGTTATGATAACAACCGTTACATGGTGCCATCACTGTGTCGTAGCCCATTTGCTCGCTGGCAATCGCCATCACGCGCGCAGACATATAGGTTTGCAACATGGGATGAATATTCTTCACTTCCATCGCACCACAACAGTTCCAGTCATGCACAGTTTCCATTTCCAGACCAAGGCTGGTCACCAGCGCACGGGTGGAACGATCATACGGACCGCCTGAACCTTCCAGGGCACATCCGGGATAATAGGCAACTTTAGCCATGAGCCAACTCCTTTTGTTCTTTAATATACTGGCTCAGGACTTCACCTGTTCGGCCCCAAGATTTTGTTTTTGGTTTAAAAACCATTGACCACCCCATGTGCAAGGAATGCATGATGGGTGTACGTGCCAGGAATCTGAACACATGACCATGACGCAATTCATTCCACTTATTCATGCGGGCGACAAATATACCCAACCAGCCATGCAAAGCCATTTCCTTGATATTCTGCTGACTGAGCTTATAAAAATTGCTCATGACTTCAGAATCTTCAATTCGTCCCCTGACCAGACATTGACGAGCAAACTCTTCGTCAAACACAGTGGAATTCGATTTTGCTCCATGACCTTCCGCTTCTATCCAATGTGCCAGTGCTTTCATCACACCTTCCGGACGAACATCTTTTGGACAAATATTGGTGCATTTGTTGCATGACACGCACTGCCAAATGATTTCCTTGTCCTTCAGAATTTCCTCTGTCAAACCCAAACGAGCCAGATAGATCCAGTAACGTGGATTAAAATCGGTATTTTGCGCGTACATTGTGCACGAGTTGGTGCATGAACCGCATTGCCAGCAGCGATGGACATTCTCCGCACCACTGTACTGCTTGAGATGGCTTTCGAATCCGTCATCATAATCGCGCAAGGTACGCGGCAGGATCATGGTGTTCCAGTGACCTGAAACGTCTACCCCATCAACCACCAGGGAGTCACTGGTAATTAACCTGTCTGGATCGATCAGTGTTTTTTCATGAATCGCCATTACTTTCTTCTCCTAAATCACTTGTATTTCAACAGGAAATCACTAACCCTGTTATGCCTGAATGTTTACATCACGTATTAATTTTGCACCACCAGTTTAAATCGATGCATCCCGTTTAATTCTGGAAATACCTTCCCTGATGGGGGCATCAATACCCAGAAACTTGCGGATGTGGCTTGATGGATTGGTTCCTCGCCCAAAATCTGAACCCAGCATGCCTTCAGCCAAAGAACGAAAATACTCGGTGTACGCCTGAGCAAGTATTAAGTCCACCCAAAAATGGATGTCCTTGTATACCCCGTTCGCCGACACCTGCTCAGCCATCCAAACGCGAGCGCCTTCGTAAATGCCTGGACTGGTGCCTAACTTCACATCCGGCATGTGATCGTTACCACGTATGAATTCACGCAAAGCGCCACTCACCGTGTTTTGATCCCACACCCACCGGCACATCAACGGATACCGTTCCGGCGCATTAAAATGCAACAACTCAGCTGCAAAATCAAGCGCCGCGCGCCTCGTTTTTTCAGCTTGTTTTCTCACTTCACGGTGTGCCGATTCATCTACGCTCACCAGCATTGAAAATGCATGCATCCGCTCTTCCAGAGGCGCCAAACCATAGATCAGTTCCCTCATTGCCAGGGCAACAGTCTCCATTCCATTCGAAATTAAATCCGAATATACGCGGCGACGGGCTGAAAAAACAGTTTCAAGCAATTCCTCCAAATCGGCCTGGTTGAGCGAATCAATTTTTTCTTTTGACAACGCCCGCACAAACAAGTCCTGTTTGGCTCGCAAAGCTGATAGATAAACCTCAACCCCACCATCGTCTTCAATGCTGTGTTGCAATGCAGACAATTTATGCTGGAATTGGGTCACATCCAGCGATACCGCCAGAGGTACCGGGATGATCAGCTCTGACTCGCCACCCCTGGCGGGCTGCTCAGGCTGCTTTTTGAACCAAAGCATTCATTTCACCCACCGCACGCATCGCCATCGCCAAACCATGTGAAATGCTGGTATCAATATCTTCCGGGCCCAATGCTGAACCGCCGACATAAATACCACGCCGGGTGCTGGAGAACGTGCTGGTATACTGCTCGCCACGGTCGATGAAGCCATGCTTCTCCAAACCGATACCAAATACTTTAGCTATATCCGGGTTCTCTTCATTGGGATCCATCCCCACGGCATGGACAACGATGTCCATAGGAATAACGATCGGGCGTTTGACCAGCGTATCCTCACCCTTGACTAACAGGCGGCCATCAGCCGATTTCGTAACTTCCGCGATACGGGCTTTCACAAATTTGGTCTTGAATTCCTCTTGTGATTTCCAGTAAAACTTGTCTTCATACAAGCCGAAAGTACGAATATCCATGTAATAAATGAACACTTCAGTCGTCGGTGACAGCTCTTTAATTTCCATTGCCAGATTTGTGGAAACGGTACAGCAAATTTTTGAACACCATTCACGACCAATCTGGCGATCACGCGAACCCACGCACAACAGGATTGCAACCCGTTCAGGTACGCGCCCATTTGATGGGCAGGCGATTTTCCCGGCACTGACCATTTGTTCCATCTGCGTGGTGGTCAGCACATCTTCATACGTACCAAAACCCCATTCAGGTTTATTGATCGAATCGAAATGCGTAAATCCAGTGCCCAGGATAATGCTGCCCACTTGTGCTGTTTGCCCATTCGACAGGGTGACTGTAAAATTACCCGACTCACCTTCCACTTTGGTCACACGTGTCGATTTGTGGATCGTGATATTCGGGTTATCTTCAACACGTTTCACCATGCGGCCAATCGCATCTTTTGCCCATTCACCAGACGGCACTAATTTCGCATAGCCGGAGATAATCGGCGCACCGCCCAGCACGGCTTCCTTTTCCACCAAAATAACTTTCTTTCCGATGGAGGCCACGCCGGCAGCAGCCGACAAACCTGTTGGTCCTGCGCCTACTACTAATACTGTATCAGTCATTTTACTTATGGCCTCCTAATGCCAGCTCGGGGTTATACAAATACTCAATATTTCCTGCTTCTACTTCTTTCAGATAGGATTCAAAGTTTTTCTTTGCGTCCGTCCAGGAAATACCCATTTTCTCGACCAGATCTTCGCAAGGGGAAGCATGCCACTGCAGTTGCACAATTTTGAACGGGTCGGCACCGCAAGCCAGCGCAGCATACTGTACGTCCGCCACGATAGGCACAGAGAAGTTGTTTTCGTGCGCTTTGCCAATCCACTGGTTTTTGTCCATGGTCGTGATACAACCGGTGTCAATGCCCAGCAGCACGTCCGCATTGGCTTCTTCACGGACCACACGGATTTTACGATCCATGGTGAAAGAACGGGTGAATTCACGTTCGGAAATAATGTGACGGAAACCGAAACCGCAACAATCGTACCACGTCGAATAATCGATCACTTGTGAACCCAAAGCCAGGGCAATCGAAGTACCCACAGCAGTCCGATTGCCGCCTAACACGTCAGGATCGTAAATCGCATCTTCATGCACCATCTTGTAATAGTGGCATGCTGCGTGGGCGGTCACACGAATATTTGATACATCAATAGTTTGCAATTCTGAAGCGATGCGTTGACGCATCACATGCACCCATTCGGAATAATGAATAATTTCTTCAGGGATCACCAGCTTGCCATCGACCAACCGGCCTAACTTACCCAGAATTTTGGTCACACGCTCGCGCAGCTCGGCTGACTCAACCAGATATTTGCGAATTTCCTTGTAGTTACCAAAAGATGTCCCGCAATGCACAAGAGGGAAAAAATGCCCTGCTTCAAAACCATGTTGCTTGCCTGAAATATACGCCTGATGGAAGTTGCGCATAAACACTGCGGCCAACGATTCCACATTGCCAATGCCTGATCCATGGTAGTTCCACGCCGTACAGGAAGTCTGGTCTGTTTCATCCAGATAGTCGGTCCCCGGCACAAAACCAAATTTATTCATGAACCACATGATTGATGTTGGATAACCTGGGATGTTTCCGCACTGACCGCACGATTTGTGATGCCACAACTTGATCGACGGAATTTTTTTAGTCCAGCCAAACAAGGTCTGCACTTCGATTGGCTGATGCAAATCGGTAATGCGGTGCACAATAATCTGGCCGTCTTTTTCCAGCTCCCACATGTGATCACGGATGTCATCCATGCGCTCACCCAAATCAATAGTGCGCTTGTCTACGTGCTTACGGACCCACTCTGTAGCGCGCGTGGCCTCATCACCTGACAAACTCGTTTGCTGGAAAAACGAGCCGTGACCGGCGATACCCGAATTTTCACTGCCTTGTACGATTTCGTTCATGATATTTCTCCTGAAATATACTGCTCAACACCATGGTTAATGGTGTCAGTCTTTTTCCTGCTCTTCTAACCATTCATCGTATTCTTCACGCTTTTCGTCGATGAAATCTTCGATCACATCAAACAAATTTTCATCCATGGCTTCAAGGGAGGACAGCACGCCTGTCATTTCCCAAATGGTGTACATCTCTACCGACGTTTTCAATGAAACTTCCCAGGCGGTGTCGGTGGTTTGCAATGTCCGCACAGGAATTGCTTTACGCAAAGTCTTGAGATCGCCTTCAACCTTCTGAATATTAGGGCCCCAGTCGGGAAAGTGGTCCGGCTGAATCATGTCTGGCGACAACTGGTTACCTGTGGTAATCAATTTCAGCATCACACGACCAAATGGCCGCAACACATCCTTTGCCGATTGCATGCCATGCTTGATTGATACTTCGCGCATGATCATCACCAACCCGCCAGGTGAGTTTTTAAATGGGCAACGCGCCGCACAGGTCATGCACTGCGCACAGGCCCAAATTTTCTCTTGCATCGCGTCATAAATTTGCTCAATGTTTTCTGTCCAAAGCAATTGAACAATTTCTCTCGGACTGTAATCATAAAATTGCGCGGATGGACAAGTTGCGGTACAGACGCCGCAATTTAAACAACCATTCAATTCGTGATCGTAGCGAAAGTCGCCGCGAATATCATCGTATATCTCGCGCATCTCAGCGTACGTTGCCATTATCCACCTCTTGGTTAACTAAGCTTAAAACCTAAGTCAGCTTGCCCGGTCAATTCAGCTCAAGCAACACCAGGTTTGTGTTATATACATACCCTGCCGGCCTTGGTCGACAGAATTTGCAATTGCGAATTTGAAACCGATTGCACGCGCAACCGGATATTTTGGCAGTTAGGTCGATAGACTAAACTGTTGAGGCATTGTTCCCGAAATTTTGTTTCGGGAACCTTTCGCCCACAAGGTGCGAAAACGCACCTTTACACTTACAAAAATTACATGTACAAGCAAATATCAGCGTCGCCAGCAAATTCAAACATTTTGGCTGCGCCGGCATACTCTAAACCATCAATAAAATCATCATGCGAAAAACCAAACAATTCGACGGTCATCTGGCAAGCGATAAACTTGACATCCGCTTCCTGGCAAAACATGCGCATATTCTCAACCGATTCCACCCCATTGTTTGCAATGGTTTTTTTCATCAAAGCTGTTGCCAGAGATTCGTATCCCGGCACAATCGACTGAATTGCATTAGGAATATTCCAGTTAATACCGCGAAACCATTTTGGTCCGAATGGCATTTTCATCGGCATTCCAGGATTACCCAACGGGCTCACTTTTAATCCGGACACATCTTTACGCAGTAACTGAAGACCATAAAAAGTGAAAAAAATCTGCACCTCATAGTCCAACGCGGCTGCAGTGGATGCGAGAATAAAGGGTGGATACGCCCAGTCTAAAGTGCCTTTTGTCGCAATGATTGCCAGTTTCTTTTGACTCAATGTTATCTCCTTTAGTTCCTTAATTATTTCTTCTGTTTGAGTTCCAGCGTTTTTCTACAAGAAATTTGGATGATGCCTGATTATTTGCTCTTGATAAAGAAGGTAAATTCCGTACCAGCTTGTGCTGAAGACAGCAACTCATTGCCGGTCTGCTTTGCAAAAGCCTCGAAATCTTTAATTGCACCAGGATCAGTCGCCACAATTTTAAGCACTTGACCTGTTGTGAGCTCATTCAACGCTTTTTTGGCGCGCAAAATAGGTAAAGGGCAATTCAAACCACGCGCATCCAATTCTTTATCAAAATTCATTATCTCACTCCATTAAAATTAAATTGTCAAACTGTTAATAAAAAATCCGTTAGTCAGGCTGGGCTTTGCGACAAACTTTATATACTCACAAGCGGCTTCCCCGCTCTCATCCAGCCCATTATTCCGCCCTGAAGATTATACACATCATTCAAGCCTTTGGAAGCAACAAAGGCGCAGGCCTGCGCAGAACGCCCGCCTGACTGACAATAAAAAACAATAGTCCTGTCTTTAGGCAGTTCATCCACCTTCAACGGCAGTAAATGCAGAGGGATATGCACTCCACCACTAATCCCTCCCCTTGCTACTTCGGCCTCAGTACGAACATCGATCAAAAGGCAACCCGGACCTTCTTGCAACTGTTCCAAACCCAGCACATCCACTTCCTTGAATCCGAACATATCGCGCTCAAACAACCTTTAAAGAATGCTAATATACCAAAATATAAACGTACTGCAAATATTTTTGCAATATTTATTTAAAAATACTTGCTTCGAGCGCCGAGACCTTGCGCACAGCGACCCAAACCAGCCCAGCATCCACCTGCATTGAAACTTAATCTAAAAATCTGTTTAAACCCTGCTGGCAACCCATATCTCAACAAGAGGCCACAGACTTAATTCAAATGCGCGACGATTGATATATTCCATAATAAAGTTTAGACTTACGGCGTGGTGGTGTGTTGTGTGGATTTGTCCCATAATCAATCCCCGTCTGCATCTGGGGCATGAGCTGCATGTAGCGTACAAAACGGAAACGTATTATCCGTGTATTGTTAAGACATGGTTACATGTTTTGACGCGTTTGCGTTGCACATGCCGGGTTTTACCATAAACTTTGTATTCAATTCAAAGCACTATCTATGAGGGCGCGTCATTATGCAACAAGACAATTTCAAAGAGAATACCCGTTACACCATTACATGGCGGAATGCCAGCGGTAAGTTGCAACCCGCAAACATTTATATTTATAAATTATTTGCTTCAACCATGATTGCCAGAATGACGGACAAAGGTGGCCTTTTGTATAAAATCAGTTACGATGATGTCACAAAAATTGTGAAAGAAGTTGCCGTCACGGCTGAAAACCAATACCGCATTCCGGCTGCCATCCTTGACGAAAAAATGTGGAAAGACCGTACGGTGATGGAGCGTTATTCCAGCTCACCTCAAATGGGTAAGTAAGTGCCGTTATTAACCAGCACACGTTTTTGACGTGCCATGAGCAAATTGATTCATCCTGCTTTAGTACACTTGCCGACACCCTTGGCACACCATTCAAATTTAAACGACATTCCGATTAGCGCATTGCTGGTCGGTCTGTTTATCCTTCTGCTACTTTCAGCCTTTTTTTCTGTTTCTGAAACCAGCATGATGGCTATCAACCGTTATCGCTTGCGCCATCTTGCGAAACAAGGCCACCCGGGTGCGCAACGCACGACCAGATTACTGGCTCACACAGACAAATTGCTGGGCGTCATTTTGCTGGGCAATAACCTCATCAATGCAGCCTCCGCCACACTGGTCACACTGATCGCTATCCGCCTGTTCGGCAACAGTGAATGGGTTCTGGGTATTGCCACACTGTCGGTCACTTTTGCCATCCTGGTATTCAGCGAAATCACGCCAAAAGTCATTGGCGCAGCCTATCCCAATGAAATCGCTTATCCAGCCAGCCTGATTCTGCAACCGTTGCTGACCCTGGCTTATCCTATCGTTTGGTTTGTCAATCTTTTTGTACAAGGCATATTGCGCCTTATGCGTCTCAACCTCAAATCGAATGAGGATGAAAGTATATTGGGAATTGAAGAATTACGTATTTTAGTTCTCGAATCCGGAAAAATGTTACCGGGCTCTCACAAACGCCTGCTGGTAAATCTGCTGGACCTTGAGAACAGCACTGTGGATGATATTATGACACCTCGGCATCAAATTGAAGCAATTGACATTCAACAATCCGCCGAACTCATCACACGACAAATCATCAGTGGTCACCATACTCGCCTACCGCTTTATAATGGTCAACTGAATGACATCACGGGTATCGTTCATTTACGCGCATTAACCCGGGAACTGCATAATGCTTTCATCCAGCCAGAATTTTTGACTGCTCACGCCCAGTCAGCCTATTTCATTCCTTCAGGCACCCCTTTATTTACACAATTACGTCAATTTCAGGAAAGCCGGCAAAATTTGGGCCTGGTAGTGGATGAATACGGGGAATTGCTTGGCTTGATCACCATGACCGACATTCTGGACGAAGTCATTGGTGAAATTGCGGCGGGCCCCCGTTCACTCACACCAGGTTACCTCCCACAAGAGGATGGCAGCTGGCTTATCGAAGGCAGCAACAGCATTCGCCATATTAACCGCCTCCTGGGTCTCGATTTGCCTGTATCCGGACCAAAAACACTCAATGGATTGATACTGGAACACCTGGAAGACATTCCCGAGATCGGTACCACCATTAAAATTGACGAATACCCCATTGAAATTATTCAAGTTCAGGAACGTTTGGTCAAAACCGCCCGGATTTTTCCGCGCCGTATGATATTGAAAAACTAACCAGCCATTGGTGTGCACTGATTGACATCCCCTGTGTGCGGGGGAAAATTTGTGACCATTACCGATGAGTAGCTTCTTAAAGCGGGTCATTTGCAAATTGATGCGGCCCACACCCGATGCAGATTATCCCGGAAACCATTGTGAAATACTCCTGGCGCAGTTAATATAGCCCAATACAATTGAATCCTAACCGGTTAAAACTTGGCTCATGTCCTCACACCCACCCACACCTGTTACCGGCCTTGCCCGTGCCCTGGTTAACCACCAGTGGTTAACCAGGGATGAAGCCGAATTACTGGTTCAGCAAGCAATTGACGAAGAAGAAAGACTGATCGCCCGAATCATTAAATCCAAAAAAATAGACTCCGCCAAATTGGCGCAATTTGCTGCCAGTGAATTTGGATATCCTTGCCTCGATTTAAACGCAATTGATCCCTCAATTTTTCCAAAAGGGATATTGGACACCAAGCTGATGCGAGCACGTCATGTGCTGCCAATTCGCAAAAACAACAATCGGTTACTGGTTGCAGTCTCAGACCCCAGCAATCTGAAAACCATTGACGAACTCAAATTTCAAACCAATTTGGCTGTCGACATTGTCGTCGTAGAAGACGACAAACTTGACAAGTCAATTCAACTGGTTACTGGTGGGCTCATCAATACGGCCGGCCAGGATACCACCCCTGATGACGACACGGATTCCGGAGATGATGAAGGGCTAGAAGCTGACGACGCGCCCATCATCCCCTACTTGCAAAAAATACTCATGAATGCCATCAAAGACAAAGTGTCCGACATCCATTTTGAACCTTATGAAAAATTCTACCGCATTCGTTACCGGCAAGATGGCCAATTGCATATCATTGATCAACCCCCCCTATCTATCCGGGAAAAACTGACTTCGCGCATTAAAGTACTTTCTAATCTTGATATTTCCGAAAAACGCGTTCCTCAAGATGGTCGAATGAAATTAAACATCGACAAAAACCGTGCAATTGATTTCCGTGTCAGCACCTTACCTACCTTGTATGGCGAAAAAGTGGTCATGCGGATACTTGACTCGACTTCCGCCCAACTTGGCATTGATGCACTCGGTTATGAAGATCACCAGAAACAACTGCTGATGGATGCCATTCATCGACCCCACGGAATGATTTTAGTCACCGGCCCCACGGGTAGCGGCAAAACGGTATCGCTATACACCTGTCTGAATATACTGAACCAGCCTGGCACAAACATTTCTACGGTTGAAGACCCTGCAGAAATTAATTTGCCGGGCATCAATCAAGTCACCGTCAATGACAAAGCCGGGCTGAATTTTGCCTCCGCCTTAAAATCTTTTTTGCGTCAGGACCCCGATGTCATCATGGTCGGCGAAATTCGCGACATGGAAACAGCTGAAATCAGCATCAAGGCTGCCCAAACTGGTCACCTGGTCTTCTCCACACTGCACACCAATGACGCCCCAGCGACCGTAACGCGTTTAATTAACATGGGTATCGCACCATTTAACATCGCATCCAGCGTGATACTTATTATTGCCCAACGACTTACCCGTCGACTTTGTAGTTGCAAACGGCCTCAGGATGTACCCAAAGAAGTCTTGTTGCAAGCGGGCTTTAAGGAGGAAGAACTCGATGGCAGTTGGCAACCCTTTGAAGCTGTGGGCTGCGACGTATGCAAAAACAGCGGATATAAAGGTCGGCTCGGCATCTACCAAGTGATGCCAATTACTGAAGCCTTGACACGCATCATCATGAACAATGGGACATCCATCGATATCTCTGATCAAGCCCGACGGGAAGGGGTCGATGATTTACGCAGATCAGGTCTCAACAAAGTAAAACGCGGCCTGACCTCCCTGAGCGAAATTGAATCTCTCACCAACGAATAAACGGATCGTCTGCATGACTATGCCCACACACAGCAAACAAAAATGCTCATTATCTGATCCCAACCGAATATCGGGAGCAGGATAATGGTCGCAGCAAACCGCACCATTAAAAAAATTGCCGAGCCCAAAACCCTTACTTTTGCCTGGGAAGGCGCAAACAAAAAAGGCAAATTCATGAGTGGCGAACAACTCGCCGTCAGTGAAGTTGTGGCGAGGTCACTTTTGCGCCAGCAAGGCATTATCGTTCGAAAAATAACAAAGAAAAACAACATACTAAATCGCGGGAAAAAAATCACCGGCAAGGACGTTGCCTTGATTACACGCCAACTGGCCACTATGATGAAAGCCGGTGTACCGCTATTGCAATCGTTTGATATTATCGCTCAGGGTCACACCAACCCCAGCATTCAAAAACTTTTATATGACATCAAAACCGACATCGAAAGTGGCAGCAGCTTAACCCAGGCTTTTGGCAAGTATCCTTTATATTTTGATGCGCTGTATCTCAATCTTGTTGAGGCTGGCGAGCAGGCAGGTATTCTTGATGAAATCATGGACCGCATTGCAGTCTATCAAGAAAAAACCATTGCGATCATAGGGAAAATAAAGTCTGCCTTGTTTTATCCCATCTCCATCATTGTCGTCGCTTTTGTCATTACCGCCATTATCATGTTATTTGTGGTCCCCGCATTCAAGCAGCTGTTCTCCAGTTTCGGTGCCACCCTACCCACCCCAACCCTGATTTTGATGGGGATCTCAGATTTTTTCGTGGCTTACTGGTGGTTAATATTTTCTGCCATAGGCGGCGGCTTATGGTTCTTTTTCTACACGTGGAAGCGCTCCAGACCCATGCAACACGCGATGGATAGAATCATGCTTAAAGCGCCAATTTTCGGCCCGATACTAAAAAAGGCGGCTGTAGCGCGCTGGTCGCGAACACTGTCAACCATGTTTGCTGCTGGAGTTCCCCTGGTAGAAGCATTACCTTCTGTAGCGGGCGCGTCAGGCAACATTATTTTTTATGACGCCACGCTAAAAATTCGTGATGATGTCAGTTCTGGCGTCAGCCTGGCCAATGCAATGCGAGTCGCCAATATCTTCCCAAGCATGGTGCTCCAAATGGTAGCTATTGGCGAGGAATCTGGTGCTCTGGATGCCATGCTATCAAAAGTTGCTGATTTCTATGAAGCGGAGGTTGATGATGCCGTGGCCGCCTTATCCAGCCTCATGGAACCTGTCATCATGGTGGTGCTGGGTGTTTTAATTGGCGGCATGGTCGTGGCCATGTACTTGCCTATTTTCAAAATGGGGAGCGTGGTTGGATAATTTTTTGCAAACGCTACAAGACCATCCCGCATTTATCTATGTTTTATTTGGGATAACTGGTTTGATCGTCGGCAGTTTCCTCAATGTGGTCATTTTTCGCTTGCCGAAAATGTTACACGCCTCATGGCAAAGGCAATGCGCCGAATTAAATGGGGAAGAATTACTCATTGAGGCGCCCTTCAATCTCGCCACACCAGCTTCGACATGCCCGCAATGCGCGCGCCCAATTCGCGCACCCGAAAATATTCCCGTGATCAGTTATATGCTGTTGCGTGGTCGCTGTGCTGGTTGCGCTGGCCGCATCAGTTTACGCTACCCAATCATTGAATTGCTTTCCAGCGCCCTGTCAGTGAGCGCCGCAATGCTCTTGACTGACCACGCCCAGGCACTGGCCGCGCTTCCATTTATTTGGGCCATGATTGTCTTAACATTTATTGATCTGGATACACAGCTTCTGCCCGATGCGATCACTTTACCGCTGTTGTGGCTGGGATTACTGCTTAATTTAAATGGTATTTTTGTGCCTTTATCCACAGCGGTAGGGGGCGCTATGGCGGGTTATCTGAGCCTGTGGAGCGTATATTGGCTGTTCAAACTCATCACCGGAAAAGAAGGAATGGGGTATGGTGATTTCAAACTGCTGGCGGCCATCGGCGCCTGGCTGGGCTGGAGCATTTTGCCACTGGTCATCTTGTTGTCTTCGGCAGTTGGCGCGATAACAGGGCTATTGCTGATTGCCGCCGGTGGACATCGGCGCAGCATTCCCATTCCATTCGGTCCTTATTTGGCCGGCGGCGCACTCATTGCACTGATTTGGGGTAAACCCTTGTCCATATGGTTATTTCATCTCACCACATGAGTTGTCCTGTCATTGGTCTGACCGGAGGCCTCGCCAGTGGGAAAAGCTTGGTCAGCGACCTGTTTGCCAAATTGGGTGTACCCATTGTTGACACTGACAAAATCGCTCACACTTTAACCCAAACCGGTGGCCTGGCTATTCCGGCCATCAGAGCCGAATTTGGGCCAGATAGTCTGGATGCGCAGGGTGCCCTGGACCGATCACGCATGCGTGAGCTTGTTTTCAACGATACCACCGCAAAAGCACACCTTGAGGCCATATTACATCCTGCTATTTTTCAGCTAGCTATACGGCAACTTGCTGCCCCCACACCTGACTGCGCTTACCAAATTCTGGTTGTTCCCTTGCTGCTTGAAACCGGAAACTATTTGTCCCTCCTTGATCGCATTCTGGTCGTCGATTGCAGTGAAGCACAACAAATCCAGCGGGCAATGTTGCGTGGTCAACTGGATGAAAAGATGGTTAAAAATATTATCGCCCAACAGGCGAGCCGGGCACAGCGCCTGGCCATGGCGGATGATGTGATCGACAACCACGATGATGTACATGCACTACGCACCCAAGTGCTTAGCCTGCATCAGCGCTATCAGCGACTACGCCGAATCCCGGCTTTACAGTAATTCGGGTGTCAGCCTTCATTGCAGGGTTCGGTGCGCCTATCGTCCCAATCAGGATTTAGCGTCAATTTATGAAATGTCCGGGTTAGCAATTTGCTGTTCTTGCGCACTCATGTCACAATGAGGCATTGCACTCCATCCTGGTCGTTGACTCCGTGATCGTTTACGAATTTCCACTCAATGAACATGTCCGCACCCTGCTCAAGCTGGAACGTTTGTTCCAGCAGACGCTGCAGTTGATGAAACAGGATACGCCGCTGGCACATCACACCGCATTGACCACTTTATTTTGTTTAATGGAAATTAATGGGCGCAATGAAGTGAAAACTGATTTGCAAATGGATTTGTCCCGCCTGCGCCAGCGACTCCATTCAAACCGGGAATCTCAACAACCCTTACCTGATCGTCAGGACGACATTATTCAGCAAATTGATCACACCCTCGTTGCGCTCCAGGCACTTCCGGCACGCATTGATCAAGTATTGCGAGAACGGGAATGGCTCGCCGCGATCAAACAACGCGCGAACATCCCGGGTGGAATCAATGAATTTGACGTACCTTATTATCATTACTGGCAGCACCTTCCCGCCACGCAACGTCGAGCCGACCTGGTGAGTTGGCTTGCCCCCGCCCTGCCCGTCTACCATGCTTTGGATCTCGTATTACGGCACCTGCGAGAAAGTGCTCAACCGGTTGCACTCATTGCTCAGCAAGGACTTTATCAACAGTCGCTGAACGGACGCCATGGACATCTATTGCGCATAGGATTGGGAAGTGGTGAGCCTGTTGTGCCAGAAACCAGTGCCAACCGCCATGCTATTCATATCCGCTTTTTATCATTCGCAAGCCCTACACCCACTTGCTGCGCAGCCAATATTGAATTTCAATTATGTTTTTGCTCACCATGACTCAGAAACCCACCGTTAAATGCCCCACCTGCCAGCGCAACGTCATCTGGGAGCCTGCCGAACAATACCGCCCATTCTGCTCTGAGCGTTGCCGCATGATAGACCTTGGATTATGGGCAAACGAATCGTACAGCGTACCCCTTGAAACGGATACGAACCCCAACGAATTTAACGCGGATTAAATTGCTCGCAGCACCTCCACGCCGGACTCCTTGCCCAATAGCAAGATGTCCGCTGGTCGCTGTGCAAACAATCCATTGGTCACCACCCCAACAATTTGATTCAGTATCCCTTCCAGCTCAACCGGATTGAGGATACTTAAACCCAATACATCCAGAATAATATTGCCATTATCGGTGACAAAACCTTCACGCAACTGCGGTTGACCGCCAAGCTTCACCAGTTGACGTGCCACATAACCACGCGCCATAGGAATGACTTCTATCGGCAAAGGGAATTGCCCCAATACATCAACTAATTTACTCTGATCAGCAAGACACACGAATTGACGGCTGCACGCAGCGACAATTTTTTCGCGTGTCAACGCACCGCCACCGCCCTTAATCATATGCAGATGACGGGTAATTTCATCTGCGCCATCAATGTACACATCCATCTGGCCTACCGCATTCAGATCAAGCACCTCGATACCATACCCACGCAAACGTTGTGCCGAAGCCTCCGAACTGGCTACTGCACCATCAAATCGCCCTTTTATTTTCGCCAATTCATCGATAAAAAAATTAGCCGTTGAGCCTGTTCCTACTCCCACGATTCCTTGTGGTACAAATTCGATGGCTGCACGTGCAACAGCTTGTTTCATTTCAACTTGATTCATCTTTCACCCCATGTGCCTTATTTTAACCGCCAGCTCCAGCTGTGGCAGTCTGCAAGCATACCCACAAATCAGAATTTCCACAAATCCAGCCAGGTCTGTTACCCTTAGCGTATTGTTTACGTTTCTGCCCACGCCATGGAATATCCCGATTACGACTATTTGACCGCCATCCTGACTGCCAGAGTATATGATGTCGCGCTGGAATCACCGCTGGAACTCGCAACCAGCTTGTCTGCCCGATTAGGCAACCAAGTCTGGCTGAAACGGGAAGATTTGCAACCCGTATTCGCTTTTAAATTACGGGGTGCCTACAACAAAATGGCGAGTTTATCCGCAGACAGTCTGGCCGCGGGCGTCATCACCGCCTCAGCGGGCAATCACGCGCAAGGTGTCGCCTTAGCGGCACAAAAACTGGGCTGTCATGCCACCATCATTATGCCTACACCCACCCCCCAAATCAAAGTCAATGCCGTCAAAGCCCGGGGTGCAGAAACTATTTTACATGGTGACACCTATGATGACGCTTACGCCTACGCCCTAAATTTGGCGCAACGCACAGGCGCAACTTACGTACACCCTTACGATGATCCCGCTGTGATTGCAGGCCAGGGCACCATCGCCATGGAAATTTTGCGCCAACACAGCGCACCCATTGATGCCATTTTCATTCCCGTAGGCGGCGGCGGCCTGATTGCAGGTATGGCCGTTTATCTCAAACGTCTCAAGCCCGGTATTAAAATCATTGGTGTTGAACCAGAAGATGCCGACGCCATGGCGCGATCCCTGTCCGCTGGGCATCGTGTACAGCTTTCACAAGTCGGCATTTTTGCCGACGGCGTTGCAGTCAAGCAAGTGGGTGAAGAAACCTTCCGTCTGGCGAAACTGTATGTAGATGAAATTATTCGTGTCGATAATGATGCCATTTGCGCCGCAATCAAAGACGTGTTCGAAGACACGCGCTCCATCCTCGAACCCTCCGGCGCACTCTCGATCGCCGGCGCAAAACTTTGGTGCGCGCGCGAACAGCGCAGCAACAGCACCATCATCGCCGTGGCAAGCGGCGCTAATATGAATTTTGACCGCTTGCGTTACGTTGCCGAACGCGCCGAACTCGGTGAACGGCGTGAAGCGGTACTGGCGGTGACCATTCCAGAACACCCAGGCAGTTTTAAAGCCTTCTGCGCACTCCTTGGCACACGCAACATCACCGAATTCAATTATCGCTATGCTGACAGTCGTGCTGCACATGTGTTTGTCGGTTTACAAGTTGCCAACCGGCAGGCTGTTACCGAATTAATTGAATTGCTGACCGCGCATGGCCTCAAAGCCATTGACCTGACCGACAACGAAATGGCCAAGTTGCATGTACGCCATCTGGTCGGCGGACATGCGCCGCAAGTTGAACATGAGCTGCTGTATCGCTTCGAATTCCCGGAACGTCCCGGCGCACTCATGCAATTCCTTAACACCTTGAGTGACGGCTGGAACATCAGCCTGTTCCATTATCGCAACCATGGTGCCGATTATGGACGCGTACTGGCAGGCATACAAGTCCCTCCCGACCAGCATCATCACTTTCTTGATTCACTGAACCGACTGGGTTACCCTTGGTGGGATGAAACCCAAAACATTGCCTATCAAATGTTCCTCAATTAGCCGGCAAGTGAATTTGATGGCCCGGATGTCCTTACGCACGTGTGTATTTATTTTCCTTGCGCTGATTTATCATGTTTCACAAGCCGATGACAATCAGGTTTTTCTTGCCGCGCGCGAGGCTTTTCGCGCTGGTCAAGCCGAACCTTTGGCACTTGATGCCTACGCACTGCGTCGATCAGTGTTGGCGCCTTATCTGGATTACTGGCAACTGAGACTGCGCCTCAAATCGGCCAGCAATGCGGAAATTGCCAATTTCATTACCCGTCATGCCGACTCGCCCTTATCGCAACGTCTGCACACGGATTGGTTACAACAACTCGGCCAACAACAAGACTGGAACACTTACCTGGCAGAATATGCTAACCAGCCCAATCCGGACAGCAGCTTACAATGCTATGCATGGCAAGCACGCAATGCAACAACACCCCCTGCCAAACCGGCTGCCGAAGCCATCATGCTATGGCAAGCGGGCAAGCCCTTACCCCCAAATTGTTACACTTTTTATGGCAGCCTTTTCGCCAATAAATCTTTGTCTGCAGAAGATGCCTGGTTACGTGCGCGCCAGGCCCTTCTCTTCAATGATGTCGCCACGGCCAATGCGGCATTCTCATTTTTACCTGACGCGTCGCCATTCAATCCTGCTGAGCTCAAATTGGCCAACAAAGATCCTGTCGAATTCCTCAATACCCCCCATGACATGGGGGAACGTACCGAACAGGAACTGGTGCGATACGCCGTTGTGAATTTGGCCCAACAAGATGCTCAAGCGGCAGCAGTGCAATGGACGCGTCTGCAAAACGGATATCCAGAACTTGCGCGCGAAGCAGTGTGGGGGGCTATTGGACTGCACGGCAGTCTGCAACACCTGCCCGGTACGCTCAAATGGTTTAGTCAAAGCGACGACAGCCTGCTGAGTGACGAGACATTGGCGTGGAAAGCCCGCGCTGCATTGTTGGCAGGCGATTGGCCGACAGTGCATTCAAGCATTCTGGCGATGAGTAAAACAGGGCAATCTGACCCCGCCTGGCGATATTGGCTGGCGCGTAGCGATCTCATCCGGGGGGAGAAGCAAAATGCAAACCTGCTTTTACTGCCGTTATCCCGCGAATTTAATTTTTATGGCCTGCTGGCTGAAGAAGAACTGGGTCCTGTCGTCAGCAAACCCGCCATCGATTTCTCTCCATCGATCGATGACATCCATGCCATTCACCAATTACCAGGTATTCGGCGTGCCATTCTGCTCTATCACATGGATTTACGCACTGACGCCCACCAGGAATGGCGTTGGGCAACTCGCGCATTGGATGACCGCCAATTACTGGCCGCCGCCGAATTGGCGCGACAGGAGGGCTGGCTGGATTGTGCCATTAACACAGCCGACCGTACCCGCGACCTCCATAATTTTGGTCTGCGTTTCCTTGCGCCTTACCGCGATGTTGCGCGCAGTTATGCCGAACAATATGGGTTAAACGAAGCGTGGGTATATGGTTTAATTCGTCAGGAAAGTCGTTTTATCAGCCGAGCCCATTCTGGTGTGGGGGCATCGGGTTTAATGCAAATTATGCCCAACACTGCACACTGGATTGCCAGAAAATTAGGTATTCGACATTTCCATTACAACCAATTGAATGAGCCTGATACCAGCCTGAAATTTGGCATGTATTACCTCAAAACGATACAGCAACGATTGGGAAATTCCGATCTGCTGGCGACTGCCGCTTACAACGCTGGGCCCAATCGGGCGTTACGCTGGCGAACCGAACCCACCATAGAAGGGGCGATTTATGCAGAAACCATCCCATTCACAGAAACCCGTGATTATGTAAAAAAAGTATTTGCCAACACCATTTTTTACGCCAGAAGTTTTAATCAACCCAACACCTCACTCAAAGCCAGGCTGGGCGGTGTGTCGCTGACCAATCCCGCGCCTTGCATCAACAATACCGACACGGGCGCCTGTGCCGACATTCCTTGATCATGAACATGGCGGTTGACCGCTCATTTGTTCATGTCAGCACATACGGGATAAGCATATTTCCATCATTTCGCCACTCATCCATCGGGCGAGTACGCTACGCGCTAACGTGCGCACTCCACTACCATTTTCAGCTTGAACAGGTACATGTCACTTCCTCAAATCTGGGAAAGGGCTGTCAGCGCTCCGGCAACCAAAATATCTGTTTCCCCCTCATCAATCACATAAGGCGGCATAAAATACACGGTATGACCGATTGGTCGCAACAACAGATTTTGCGCCAACGCTGCCTGATAAAATCGCTGTGAAAAATCTGTTGGCGCATCCACCACGTCAAACGCCAGAATCATCCCGGCACGTCGAAAGTGCACCACCCGTGGATGATCACGCAACACTTGCGCCGCAGCTTCCAAATACGCGCCCTTATGCTGATTTTTTTTCAGTATTTGATCACGCGCAAAAATAGCCAGGCTGGCTAAGGCCGCACGGCATGCCAGAGGATTGCCCGTATAAGAATGCGAATGCAAAAAACCGCGCGCGGTATCATCGGCATAAAATGCCTGATAGATATCTTCGCTGGCGAGTACTGCGGACAGCGGCAAATACCCCGCAGTAATCCCTTTGGACAAACATACCAGATCAGGCAAGATATGCGCCTGCTCATAGGCAAACATTGTCCCCGTGCGCCCAAAACCCACCGCGATTTCGTCAGCAATCAAATGCACATGGTATTGATCACACAAAACACGTACCCTGGCAAGATAAGCCGGGTGGTGCATGGCCATACCCGCAGCACATTGCACCAGGGGTTCAACAATCACCGCAGCCACCTCGGTATGCCATGTTTTTAAGTGATTTTCCAGCGAGAGTGCTGCGCGCAAAGCATAACTCTCCGCCGTTTCACCCGGCTCAGCCAAACGCCAATCAGGACTCATGACTTGCACACTGTCACGCACCAACGGGGCATACACATCTTTGAAAATCGCCACATCCGTCACAGACAAAGCACCCAGCGTTTCCCCATGGTAACCATTTTTCAGGCTGACAAAACTTATCTTGTTCGGCTTCCCCACATTGCGCCAATAATGGAAACTCATTTTCAGTGCAATTTCTGTTGCCGAAGCGCCATCCGACGCATAAAAAACATGTGCTAAACCGGACAATTGTACTAATTGTTCGGACAGTGCCACCACGGGTTCATGCGTGCAACCGGCCAACATAACATGCTCAATGCGATCCAGTTGATCACGTAACGCCGCGCCAATTTCCGGATTGGCATGACCAAACAAGTTGACCCACCATGATGAAATCGCATCCAGAAACTTGTCTCCACTGGTATCATAGAGCCAGACACCCTCCCCACGCGCCACGGCCAGTGGTGCAATTCGGGTTTGATCTTTCATTTGGGTGCATGGATGCCAAACCACTGCTTGGGTCCGCGCCAGTAAATCATTATGCTGCATTGATAGTTCCTTTGATTAAAATAACTTGTTGAACGCTTTGCGCGATAACTTCATTTACCTCATCTTTCGTAAAAGAAACCGGCCAAAATCATCCTGTCGTCTACGGTACACGCCAGATCGCTCACAAACGCCCATCCACAAAATACCACAAAATGCGATTGCATTCTTTTTCAAGCTCAGGCACAATGCTATCATTCTGTAAAAAATGCTTCATTTTGAATCGCCACCTAATAATTTCTCTTTCAAACCAGCTTAACAAACAAGATAATTTTAGCTAGCATACTCAAGCATTCAATCCAATCCCTAGCCATTTCCGCGAGGAACATTAACATGAGCGAGCACATTTACTACGTTAGCGACGACACCTTTGAACAGGAAGTTTTGCAATCCCCCTTGCCCGTACTCGTTGACTACTGGGCAGACTGGTGCGGCCCATGCAAAATGATTGCACCGATTCTGGATGAAGTTTCCAAAGAATATGCGGGTCGCATTAAAATCGCAAAACTCAACATCGATGACAATCCGGCCACCCCACCAAAATTTGGCATTCGCGGCATCCCCACCTTGATGATTTTCAAGAATGGCAGTGTCGAGGCCACCAAAGTAGGTGCCTTGTCCAAATCACAATTGACCGCATTTGTTGACAGCAATATCTGATTCCGATACGATACGCCTGAGCCTCACCGAACAACTTTGCCCATCGCTTCGGCACTCAGGCACATTTCCCCTCTTCTATTCATTCCGCCCATTTTAAATGGCGAGATTTTGCCTATATGCATCTATCTGATTTAAAACTACTACACGTCACAGAACTTGTGGATATGGCCACGGCCAATGCCATCGAAGGCGCCAACCGCCTGCGCAAACAGGAACTTATCTTCGCTTTGCTTAAAAACCAGGCAAAGAAAGGGGTCAGCATTTTTGGTGAAGGCACGCTGGAAGTATTACCTGACGGTTTCGGTTTCCTCCGTTCCCCTGATACCTCATACCTTGCCAGCCCGGATGACATTTATATTTCCCCATCGCAAATCAGACGTTTCAACCTGCACACAGGTGATTCCATCGATGGCGAGATCCGCATCCCCAAAGAGGGTGAGCGTTATTTTGCGCTGGTCAAGGTAGACAAAGTTAACAGCGAACCACCAGAAAACGCCAAAAACAAAATTCTGTTTGAAAACCTCACCCCCCTGCACCCCACTCAACCACTGCTACTTGAACGCGATATTCGTGCCGAAGAAAATATTACCGGCCGCATTATCGACATGATTGCACCGATTGGCAAAGGACAGCGTGGACTGTTGGTCGCCAGCCCGAAATCGGGCAAAACAGTCATGCTGCAACACATCGCTCACGCCATTACCAGCAACCACCCTGATGTCATCATGATTGTGCTGCTGATTGATGAACGCCCAGAAGAAGTGACTGAAATGACCCGCTCGGTACGTGGCGAAGTCGTGGCCTCAACCTTTGATGAACCTGCCACCCGTCACGTTCAAGTTGCAGAAATGGTCATCGAAAAAGCCAAACGTCTGGTTGAGCACAAAAAAGATGTGGTGATTTTACTCGATTCCATTACACGTTTGGCTCGCGCTTACAACACCGTTATCCCGTCTTCGGGCAAGGTACTCACCGGTGGCGTAGACGCCAATGCACTACAACGCCCAAAACGCTTCTTTGGCGCCGCACGCAACATTGAAGAAGGTGGATCGCTCACCATCATTGCCACAGCGCTGGTGGATACTGGCAGCCGCATGGATGATGTGATCTTTGAAGAATTTAAAGGCACTGGCAACATGGAAATCCATCTTGACCGTCGTATGGCCGAAAAACGCCTTTACCCCGCCATCAATGTTAACCGTTCCGGCACCCGACGCGAAGAACTGCTCATCAAAGGCGATATTCTGCAAAAAATATGGGTGTTGCGCAAACTGCTCTATCCCATGGACGACCTGGAAGCGATGGAATTCCTGCTCGACAAAGTCAAGGCCACCAAATGCAATGCGGACTTTTTTGATTCGATGCGTGGGCGATAAACCGGTAAACGGCAATTAAGGCGTCGGGAAATAATCATCTGGACATTTGCCGTGACTGATTTGCGCACAGGCCACAAAGCAACCCGCTTGTGCGAAAAATGGCTGATTGCGTACCGGAATCGGCGCAGCATCCTCCATGCTGTAGGGTAGGAGCAAAAACCAGGAATTCGATGCGGCGTTTTGGCGGAGATCAGATACCAGGCGGCCGCAAATCAGACAGTCAGAGACGTTCTGGCGTGATGAAAGATCGTGCCTGGAAGAAGATCGATTGCGGCACGCATCGCGCCACCACTTGCCATTCTTCATGCGCCAGACCTAACCCGGATTTTGCCTGCGCCTTGGCACGGCGCACACAAAATCCGGGCTAAGACCCGTGACACGACGGGCACTCAAAACCGCCCTTCCATCGAATCCAGTCAAAACAATCGGGAAAGTCGGCATCATCCGAAAACCACGCCGTAAACCCGGCACGGTTGCGCGAGTAATCAACCCCAGCTTTGGGAGTCTTGCGTTGAAAGGGATGTTTCTTTGATTCCATTGTTTAATCGTGGTATTACTGTAAACGGCCGAATACCCCACATGATTTATTCAATAACGCCGAACCAAGGCCTGATTTCAGGGTCACAACATTGCGCTTTCCATTCCATATTTGATGAGGTCAGAGAACCGTGAAAATAAAGAATGATTCCAACGGCGGAGTTGCCAACCACATTTTACCCACCTCGGCCACAATGACTGGGGTATGCGTCACTGTCATCAGCATCGTTCGTCTTACTGCGGCAACCCGCCATGTCGGCACCATTGTCGACACTGTGTTTGCCTTGAATGGGCTGGTCTTTCTGGCCAGCTGCTTCCTTTCCTATATATCCATGCGTCCTCATCCCCTGTCAGCCACGTTCGAAAAATACGCGGACATTTTTTTCATGATCGGGTTATTCATGATGGTAATCGGCGGCTTCATGCTGTCTTTCGAGGTTGAACACTTCTAAGGAACCCAACCCGGTTCTGAAAGGAGATCATCACCTTGCAGGCCTATTACAACCAGAGGGCATAGAAGCATGCTCTACATGGGGTATTCAGCTATTTACGGTAAATTTGGGTATCCACGGGCGTAAAATGTTTTATGAAGCGGGTATCGCCTTGGGCAGCAACACCCAAATCTGTCCACTCTGTTTCATTTTTCCCGCCAAACGCCCAGCAACATCTCCCAAACCAAAATACACATCTGCCCGCACATTACCCCGAATTGCGCCGCCTGTATCTTGCGCCATCATCAAACGATCCATAGGCTGACTTGATAAAGGTTCAGTGGTGGACAACCAGATTGGCGCGCCCAACGGGATGGCTCGCGGATCAATGGCGACACTGCGCCCAGCAGTTAAAGCCACGCCCAACGCGCCCAAAGGGGCTGTATCCGGCAAAATTCTAAAAAACACATAACTGGGATTTTGTGCCAACAAATCTGGCAACTGATCAGGATGCGCCTGTCCCCAATCACGGATCGCCTGCATCGAAACCTGATCTGCGCGCAAATCACCGCGTTCAACCAGCACGCGTCCGATGGCCAGATAGGGATATCCATTCTGATCCGCGTATCCCACCATAATTTCTTTACCATCGGGCAATTTAATGTGCCCAGAACCCTGTATTTGCAGAAAAAAAGCATCAACCGGATTTTCTAGCCACACCAATTCATGCCCTGCCAGCGGCCGTATATCACCATCAATTTGCGAGCGGCTCCAATAGGGCACAATCTGATTGCCTTGCAACCGACCGCGCAGGCGCAAACTTTTCAACTCGGGATAGACTGCGGAGAGATCAATGGACAACAAATCCGGCGGGGGCGCATACAAAGGCACTGCAAAACGGCTGGTGCGCACCAGGCTGCCTTGCAAAACGGGGGCGTAATATCCTGTGAACAGGCCCTGCACACCCCCATCGGCCTGCACAGACTGAAACACATTAAAGTTTGTCTCAAAATAAGCACGCACACTGGTGTCATCAACCGGATTCAAGCCGTTTGCTATGCCACACACCATTTTCCAATCCGGTTTATTTTTCAATGCAGCACAGGAGGCCAGCCAGGCAGGCCAAGCCGCCAGTTGATGGTCGGCATCCCAACCCGGCAAATCAGCCCACGTTGCCGGGCGTAAATTAGGGACAACCGGCGGCGCACCAATCTGCTTGGGTGGCAGACACTGAACAGGAGCAGGGCACAACGTTGCACACGGCGCTGAAACTGCTGTGTTGAGTGGATGAGCGGTTCGCGGGACGGTTGCGCACGCAGCCAAACCCAGCATCATAACAAGGATACCCAGCATCGGTATTTTAGCACCGGCTTTTGGCAAACGAACCATCAAACTTTTCAGCCAAGCTATTTTCCAGTCAGTAAGCACCATAACAGACTGATTATTTTGATTCAAATCAAATCCCATTCCAAACATGAGCTGGCCTGTTCTACGTCAGACAGCCACGGCATCACGCCCAATAAAGGCACCATCAAAAGCGATTGCAATATTGCCATATTTTCTGCGACAGCCTGCATGTCCGGATCAATCATGTTCGCCACCCAGGCGACCAAAGGCAAACCATCTTGACGTATCGCTCTGGCAGTCAACAAAGCGTGGTTGATACAACCCAGACGCATGCCCACCACTAACACCACAGGAAAATTGAGCGCACGCGCCAAATCAGCCATTGTTTCGGTCTCGCTGATGGGTGCATACCAACCTCCAGCGCCTTCTACCACCACCCTATCCGCCTGTTCGCGCAACGCAGCACAAGCGTCGGCGATCACTTTCAAATCAATACAATGCCCAAGCTGTCGTGCAGCAATGTGGGGCGATAACGCCACCTCAAACCGGTACGGATTGCGCTGGGCCAAGGGTGCCTGCACCGTACTGGCCGCAGCAAGGACTTCCACATCTTCCCAGCAGGCTACGCCGTCGCGCATCACGGCACCGGACACCACGGGTTTCATGCCCACCACGCTGTGACCGCGTGCACCCCAACCGTGCAACAAAGCCGCCGCCACATGGGTTTTACCCACCCCGGTATCTGTTCCGGCAATAAAAAAACCATCCTGATTCATTCCAGGGTCCCGTTCATGAATCACTGTAGTATACAGCTATCCATTAACAGGGCCTAAAACTTGCTCACGTCTGTGCCACACCACAGTTTGCACAGTGTTTTTAGGCTGGGGTTGAGGATTGACCCATGCATGGCCATAAACCACCTCGTAAGTCAGCGGCAACCTGCCTTGGTCACGAAACGTTTCCATCGCCGCTTCAAAAGCCTGCCAGCGTGCGCGACCAGTTAAACCAGGATTACGGCTTTCGTTCACATTGTGCGCACCGATGGCTTTCAAGTCTTGCATCATGCTCGTCAAGCCGGTATAGGTCAACGTGATGAACTCCATGTCCATGACCGGATCAGAGAAGCCACTGTGCAACAACAAATCCCCGATGTCGTGCATGTCCACAAAGCGGTTAACGTGCGCATAACCATCCACGGTCGCAAACGCACTGCGTAACTCTTTGAGCGTGTCTGGGCCAAATGTGGAAAACATCAACAAGCCACCGGGCGCCAACACGCGGCGCAACTCGGAAAAGCTTACCCGTAAATCGTTGCTCCATTGCAACGCGAGGCCAGACCACACCATGTCCACACTGGCGTCTTGCAAGGGCAGGCTATCCATGTCAGCGCACACTGCACCGGTACTCGCATTGCGCCACCGGTTCCAGAATGAGGAAGGGGGACAGGCAATTTTAAGCATTTCCAGGGCCAGATCCAGCGCAATCAAGTGTGCTTTGGGGTACTGCTGACGCAAACCCTGCACACCATATCCGGTGCCTGCACCAACATCCAGCACCCGTGCGGGTTGGTGGCGAATGTAATCCAAACGCGCCAGCATGCGGTGGGCAATTTCTCGCTGCAACACTGCGTGGGCGTCATACTGTGTCGCCGCCCGATCAAACGCGCGCCGTACCAGCTGTTTATCAACCCCGGCACCCAGCGGCTTATCCTGCTCCATAGGTTCCTCTCAATTTCGAAATACCCAAAAAAGACCTTTGTACGATGACTCCGCTTGCTCATGCAAAGGTCTTTAAAAATTCATGCAACACGTCCACAAACCCTGTCGTGTGCGATAAAAACGGCGCATGCGCTGCACCCGCGATCACATGTAAATGCGCATCGGGCAATGCTTGCGCCATCCACTGCGCCGCACCGGGCGGAACAAGCTGGTCATGCTGACCATGTACCAGCAACGTCGTTTGCTTCAAATCGCCCGCTTGTGCACGCAAATCAGTGTGTAACAATAACTGCAAACCCGCATGCAACACGTCCGCATCAGGTCGCCCCCGGGCAAACAGTTGCTCGCGCAGAACAGCGAGCGTTTCACGGGCAGCCGTATCGCCACGCACTTGTAAAGCCAAAAACCGTTTCAGCGTCACTTCATAAGATTGTTCCAGTTCAGCGGAAAATTGTGTGAGTGTCGCCACCGGCATGGCGCAAGCCCAATCATTACGCAAGGTAAAACATGGTGTATTGCCTACCAGTACCATACGCCGGACACGCTCAGGTGCGATATGTGCCATACGTTGTGCCACCAAGCCACCCAACGACCATGCGCACACATCCATTTGTGCCGGACACTGCGCCAACACAGCTTCAACCAAACCATCCAGCGTATAAGACGTAATAGATGGGCTGTTCCCATAGCCGGGCAAATCCACTGCCATGCTGGCAAACTGCAAGCGGTGCTGCACACTCGACCACACACCGCCGTGCATCCCCCAGCCGTGTATCAGCACCAAAGGACGATCTGCCCCTGTCAGGGTATTCAGACCAAGCCTCTGTTAATCAATGGCATGGCTAAGTTATTTGCCATGAAAGCTCCCCAACGCATCCAGCAAGCGCGCCACATCTTGCGTTGTATGCTGTGCAGACAATGTAATACGCAAGCGTCCGGTATTTTCCGGCACAGTAGGTGGGCGTATCGCCGGCACCCAGATATGTTGTTGCGCCAGGCGTTCACTGACGGCCAAAGTGGTCGCGTTGCTACCCAAAACCACTGGCTGTATCGGCGTACGGCTGTCCATCAACGGCCAACCTTGCTGCCGCAACCCCGCGCGCAATTGGGCGATGAGCTCACCCAGTCGCGCACGTTGTGGTGCAGCCCTGGCAATCTCTCGCAAACTGGCGCTGAGCGCCACGCTCAACACCGGTGGTGCGGCGGTGGTATAAATGTACGTGCGCGCTGTTTGTATCAACCATTCAATCACTTCACTTTCGCCCGCCACGACCGCACCGGCCACACCGGCGGCTTTGCCCAAAGTAGCCAGATAAATAATGCGTGGCGATTGCACGCCATAATGTTCCAGAATACCCCGACCTGATGCGCCCAGCACGCCGAAGCCATGCGCGTCATCGATCAGCAACCATGCGTCATATTTTTCACACAGGGCAAGCAAACCGGGCACATCGGCCATATCGCCGTCCATGCTGAACACCCCGTCCGAAATGACCAGTTTGTCCCGCTGCGTGCAGGCTGACATAGACTGTTCCAGTCCGGCCAAGTCCCGATGCGCAAAGCGTGATACCCTGGCACGCGACAACAACGCAGCATCGTTCAGTGAGGCATGGTTCAATTTATCCGCGAATACCGCGCCCGTGCGGCCAATCAGTGCCGTGACCACGGCCAGATTGGCCATGTAACCCGTTGAAAATGACAAAGCAGCCGGGGCGCCCACAAATTCAGCAAACGCCCATTCAAATTCCTGATGCGCTACATGATGACCGCACACCAGATGAGAAGCCCCTGCGCCCACGCCCATTTTTGGTGCGGCATCACACACCGCAGCAATCAGCGCAGGATGGTTGGCGAGACCAAGGTAATCATTACTGCAGAACGACAACCACATCTGACCGCTCAAATTGACATATGTCCCTTGCGCGCTTTCCAATACCTGACGGTGACGCAAAGCCCGACTGTCACGCCGCTGTGCCAAACCAGCACGCAAGCGTTCCAGCGCTGCAAAACTCATGCAGCCACACTGGATTCAGCGTAAATGCCAAGTTTATCCAGCAATGCACGATCACGCGTCACTTCCGGATTGCCTGTAGTCAGTAACTTCTCGCCGTAAAAAATCGAATTGGCACCCGACAGGAAACACAAAGCCTGCACCGCTTCGCTCATTTCTTGCCGCCCAGCTGACAACCGCACATGGCTGGCGGGCATTAAAATACGCGCCACGGCAATGGTCCGTACGAATTCCAGCGCATCCAGCGCGGGGGTATCCGCCAGCGGCGTGCCTTCCACGCGCACCAGCATATTAACCGGCACAGATTCCGGTTGTGGATCCAGATTGGCCAGTTGCGCCAGCAGACCGGCCCGCTGGGTACGGGATTCGCCCATGCCCACAATACCGCCACAGCACACATTTAAACCCGCATCACGCACCTGCTCCAAGGTATCCAAACGATCTTGATAGGTGCGTGTGCTAATAATTTCGCCATAAAATTCCGGGCTGGTGTCCAGATTGTGGTTGTAATAATCCAAACCGGCGTCTTTCAGTTGATCGGCCTGGCCTGATTTCAACATCCCCAATGTGGCGCAGGTTTCCAGGCCCAGCGCTTTCACTTCCCGCACCATGTCCAGCACCGGTTCCAAATCACGCTGTTTTGGAGAACGCCAGGCAGCCCCCATACAAAAGCGGGTGGCTCCGGCGGCCTTGGCGGCACGCGCCGCATCCAGCACAGCCGCAAGCGGCAACATGGGTTCAGCCTCCACGCTGTCTTCATGCTGGGCGGATTGGGGGCAATAGCCACAGTCTTCAGAGCAACCGCCCGTCTTAATTGACAGCAAGGTAGACAATTGCACTGTGTTAGGATCAAAATGTGCGCGATGTACACCTTGCGCTTGATACAGCAAATCGTTAAAAGGCAGATTAAACAAACTTTCAATTTCAGCGATACGCCACTTGCGCGCACCAATAGGGGTCATTTCATTCATTCGCTTTCCGTTTCCGTTTCCAAAGTAATATCTTGCCAATTTTCACGACCCGCGCGATAAATGTCCCACAGGCCCGCAGGTACCACTACCAACATCATAATTACCCAAATCGCCACTAAACCGTGCCAGTTGCCAAACAGACCATAAATCGGCTGCCCCGCCACCACCATCGCACCTGCTACGCCATAAAACCTGTAACCGGATATACGGTTGTAGTACACTGTGCGCGGATTGGGGTGGTGCGCAATAGAAGCGTAGGTGAAGATGGATGCCGCAATCCAGAGCATCAACAATGGCGCAATGATGGTCGCAATGATACTGGCAATGTTGAACAACCGTGCCGCGAACAGGGCGCTGCGACCCGAAACAGTGCGATCCGTGATCATTATTTATCCAGTAGATTTTAACATACCGATTTTGCCTGATTTGGCGACATTGGTCAAGAATGCGCACCAGACCAATTAAACATCTGAGTAAATTTTATGCAAATTCTGCCTACCCTCTGGCAGCAAAATTGTGTGTTATGCACCGATGATGCCAAGAATGCCGCACTGTGCCCAACATGTCAGTCTGATTTGCCCAACATGCCTGATAGCCTGTGCCCCATTTGTGCGTTGCCTGTCAGCGAACCTGGCATTCTGTGCGGCAGTTGTCTCAAACATCCCCCGGCTTATGGACGCACGCTGGCGGCTTACGCCTATAGCTTCCCCCTGGACCGACTGGTTCACGCATTCAAATACCATCATCAATTCAGCCTGTTGGATACACTCACAGCACCGCTGGTCGAAGCTTTGCAATACCACCCCCGACCCGATGCCATCCTGCCCATGCCCTTACATCCAGGGCGACTTCGCGAACGTGGTTATAACCAGGCCCTGTTATTGGCACAACATTTAGCGCGCCAGCTCAAGCTCCCCCTGCTCACCCATTCTTGTCAGCGCACGCGCGCCACTGCTGAGCAGGCGCATTTGACACGCGAACAACGCCTGGAAAATCTGCGTGGTGCGTTTGCCTGCGATGCTACTGTGCAGGGCCTGCATATCGCCATTGTGGACGATGTGATGACCAGCGGCAGCAGTGTCCAGCATCTTGCCCAATCCTTAAAACAAGCGGGTGCCAGCGCAGTAGAATGTTGGGTGGTCGCACGAGCACTCCACATACACTGAAAAACGCCATTGCCCTGGATTTGACAACAATTCTCCGGCGAAGCCATGAGGCCACCGGCCTTCAGGGCGGGGTTCGGCGCGCCTGCCAGCCTGAAGGCCGTGGTTTTAAACCAGCAAGGAAAAAGGATAAAATTATGGACGGTGCGCACATCATCCTGGCAATCCAGCGTCTGATAAGCTTGCCAACCAGGCGGGCAGGACAGTATTGAAAACAGGCTTCCACTGCATATCACCCTCTTGACAAACAAGTGTTCAACCAGCATTTTCAGGATAATTGCTTGCTCTCTCCAAATTCGATGTATTATCTGAAACAGGGGACATTCCATCATGAAATTAATGCATCTTTTCAGCCTGCAACACAGCAGGTTCGCATACCGTACCGACCTGATCCTGTATGGCATCGTGTCATTGGCAACTTTGCTGATCATCGCTGGCTCGTGGAACCAGTGGTCAGGCATGTTGGGCTTTGCGTTGACCGGTCTGGCAAGTTACCCCCTCAGAAAGCTGCCGGTACGCCCGCTAACCGAAAACCCGTGAA
>JAJYMO010000006.1 GCA_021786845.1 Pseudomonadota bacterium
TCTTCATACAGGCTCTGGTAAATATCAGTCCTTAGGGCGAGACGGCCTTCCCTGTGAGAAAATTAATACTACTTCTTTATTCGTTTCCTCGTTCAATATCATTGAAATTGAATCATACAAGGGCGAGGTTTTAAAGGCGCGGTCAGGGAGGGGATGCACACCCCTCCCTGACTAAATATCCACCGGCCTGAAGGCCGGTGACCTCATTGCTGCGCAGTGACTTCACGATATGGTCAGAATCGGGCCAAAAGGTATGCCACCAGTCTTGGTCTGGCATCACCGTGGCAGGAAACAGGCGTTCGAGAATCATTTTCCCCACCCCTTTCAGTTTGTATCCGGAAGCTTTACATGTTGTAGCGAGCGCTGCTCTGATGGGGCAAAACACAGTTTCGGCGCAAGCGAACCAGCACGGGCAAGTGAAGCATGAAGTGCGGCCGGCGCTAAAAAAGCCGCAAAATCGAAGTGTCTGTACAGTACATGAAGATTTTGGGCTGTTTTTTAAGAAAGATGAAATAAACAAGTGCAGCCATCGTGTAACGGCCTCAATTCATTCACCTTACCCGGTTAAATGGATGTGTTCATCCTATGACCGGTGCAGGTTGGTGTCAAGCGCCCATTACCAAATAAGACTCTAAAAAATTCCTGTACTGTTGGTCTTGATTTGGTTTGTCATCGGTCTGCCGGGTTAAGTCTGATTTACAATCAGGCAAAGCTTGACAACGAGCGCATACAGTTCACTTGTCACCATCATTTTAATATGATACTTTAACAAGATATTGACATATTCTTATATACTTACGACTTCGTACGATGTCATGCGCGTAGCCTGGATGGAGAGGTTAAGCAACCAGGTCACAAGCCAACAGGCCGGTGACCTGGTTGCTTATTTATCACGCCCCATCACAGCGGGTCGTGAGTTTTTAGGGATTTATTGATGGCGCTTTCTGATTATGTTCATACTTTTGGACAGTTTATGCTGCAGCGTCATGGGAAACGGGTACATAAAATTGCGCTGGATGTCGGTTTTACGTGTCCCAACAGGGACGGCAGTAAAGGTTTGGGGGGGTGTACCTTTTGTAATAATGCGTCATTCAGTCCCAATGGTCGCCATGCACCGTCTATCGCAGAACAGATGGCATCAGGCCGTCGGGCAATCGCCAGGCGTACGCGTGCGCAATATTTTATGGCTTATTTTCAAGCCTATACCAATACTTATGCGGCTGTGGAGAATTTGGACAAGCTTTACCGTGAAGCTTTGTCCGAATCAGATGTCATCGGCCTGTCGATAGGTACTCGCCCGGATTGCGTGCCGGATGCGGTGCTTGATTTGTTGGCAGGTTACCGTGCAGAGGGGTTGGAGGTGTGGTTGGAACTGGGATTGCAGTCCGCTTTTGACGAAACATTGGTACGTGTGAATCGCGGACATGGGTTGGCAGAATTTCAAAGTGCCGTACTGGCCGCCAGGCAGCGTGGTATTCCTGTGTGTGCACACATGATTTTAGGGCTGCCTGGCGAAGACGAAATGCATTATCAAGCCACGCTTGACGCGGTGCTTGATTTGGGCGTGGAGGGAATTAAAGTGCATCCATTGCATGTGGTGAAAGGGACTCAATTGGCCAATGAATGGCGAAGAGGCGATTACGAGCCGCTCCGTATGAGCGATTATTTGCGGCAGGTTGCCGATTTGATTGTGCGTACACCAGAACATGTCGTGTTTCACCGGGTCACGGGTACGGCATCGAAGGATATTTTGCTTGCGCCTGCATGGTGTTCACAGAAATGGAATGTGCTCAATGGCATTGAGGCTGAATTGCGTCAGCGTCAGCAATATCAGGGGCAGTTTGCTCACAGTCGTCACCGTAAACAAGAAGGAATTTTATGTCGTCCACTTTAAAACCCGATCTGGTCTGCCCTGCGGGTAATTTACCTGCGTTAAAAGCTGCCGTGGACAATGGTGCGGATTGCGTTTACATCGGTTTTCGGGATGGCACCAATGCACGTAATTTTGCCGGTTTGAATTTTGATGCCAACGCAACCCGTGAGGGCGTGCGCTATGCCCATGCGGCGGGAGCAAAAGTATTGGTGGCACTCAATACTTACCCGAAAACCGACAATTGGCAACGTTGGGAGGATGCGGTGGATATGTCGGCAGCACTGGGCGTGGATGCGATTATCATGGCAGATTTGGGTTTATTGCAATACGCCGCTGAAAAACACCCGCAGCTAAGGCGACATTTGTCGGTGCAAGGTTCCGCCACCCATTACGAAGCCATTAATTTTTATCAGGAACAGTTCGGGATCAGTCGTGCTGTGCTACCACGCGTGCTTTCTCTGGCGCAGGTTGAGCATGTACAGAAGCATACTTCAGTTGAAATCGAAGTGTTTGGTTTCGGTAGCCTGTGTGTCATGGTGGAGGGGCGCTGTGCATTATCCGCCTATGTGACCGGGGAATCACCCAATACGTGTGGCGTGTGTTCGCCAGCCAAAGCAGTGCAATGGCAGAAAACCGGTGCTGGTCTCGAATCCCGGCTGAACGGTGTCTTGATAGACCGTTACGCCGATCATGAGAATGCCGCTTACCCCACGTTGTGCAAGGGGCGTTTCAAGGTGGGTGACGAGACCTATTATGCCATTGAGGAACCCGCCAGCCTGAATACTTTGTCCTTGTTGCCGGAGTTGATGCGCATGGGTATTTCAGCCATAAAAATCGAAGGGCGGCAACGCAGTACAGCCTATGTCGCACAGGTGACGCGTGTCTGGCGTCAGGCGATTGATACCTGCCATCGTGCGCCGGACAGTTATGTGGTGCAAGGTGCATGGATGACGGAATTAAATAAAGTGGCCGAGGGGCAACAGCATACATTGGGCGCGTACCATCGACCATGGAAATAGGGGTAGTGTAATATGATGAAATTAGCTTTGGGACCGGTTTTATATTATTGGCCGCGGGATACTTTGTTAAATTTTTACAATGACATTGCTGCCTCTTCGGTGGATATTGTGTATCTGGGTGAAACGGTATGCTCTCGCCGACACAATCTGCGCTTGCAGGACTGGTTGAATGTGGGCGACAAGTTGATCGATGCCGGCAAGCAGGTCGTGATGTCCACACAGGTGCTGATTGAATCGGAATCGGAGTTAAAAACGCTGCGCAATATTGTTGATAATGGTCGTTTTATGGTGGAAGCCAATGATATGGGGGCTGTTCGACTGTTGGCCGGCAAACTCCCCTTTGTCGCTGGCGCCCATCTGAATATCTTCAATACGCGCACAGTACAGTTTTTTGCTTCAATGGGCGCGCAGCGCTGGGTGATGGCACAGGAAATGTCTCGGGAGATGCTCGAACCGATCCAACAACAAATGCCTGCTGGAATGGAAACGGAGGTGTTTGTTTACGGGCGGTTACCGCTGGCTTATTCAGCACGCTGCTTCACTGCCCGTGCGCATAACTTGCCGAAAGACGATTGCCGGTTTCGCTGCGAGGATTACCCGGATGGTTTGGCAATGCACACGCGTGATGATGATGCTTTTTTGGTATTAAACGGCATACAGACTCAGTCTGCACGCATTTACAACCTCATTGGCGAGCTGGATAGCCTGCGTAGCGCAGGGGTGAACGTGTTGCGCATCAGTCCACAAATTGAGCACAGTGGGGAAGTGATTCAGCTATTTCGTGATTGCATGGACCAAACATGCGCTCCGCACAGTGCGCTGCAGCAGATGGAAAAACTGACAACGGATGGCCACTGCGATGGGTACTGGCAGGGGCGTGCAGGGCTTGAGCAAAGTTTCATATCATGAGGTTTGCGATAATTTTGGCAAGGTGACGCGATGAAATTAAAATTATCACAGGTCTTTGACAGGTGCCTGGCGTGATACAGGTAATGGACAGCGGTTTACAACATGGCCAGGTGAATAATGCGATGGATCGTCATGACCTTGCTGCACATGCGCAAGGAATTTGTGCGGATCGCTTGCGCTTTTACCGCAGTTTGCCAAGTGGTAGCGTTGGATGTCATCAGGTGATTGATCGGGAACTGCGCATTGATTATTGTCACGATCACAATATTGCGGTGGTGCGCAGACCAACTGGCGGCGGCGCAATTTATCTGGATCCCCAGCAATTGGGTTGGTCGTTGATTATACGGCGATCGCACGCAATGGGGCTGGCGCAATTGCTGGCGTTATTTGTGAAAGGGCTGGTTGATGGATTGAATTTGCTGGGCATTGTTGCCTATGCCAAGCACCCGAACGATGTTGAAATCGATGGGCGTAAAATCGCCACCTTGTTCATGGCTTGCGAAGCCGATTCAGTGTTGGTGCAGGGGACGGTGTTGCTGGATGCCGATATTCGGACCATGCTGGAAACCTTGCGCGTTCCCACGGAAAAACTGTCTCCAAATGGTCTGTCTGCTGCGCGAGAAAGACTCATTACAGTGAAAGAATATTTGGGAGAAATTCCTGCACTGGCGACTGTTCAGGCTGCGTTGACCCGTGGTTTGATGGCGTCGCTGGCGCGGAAATTTGTGGACGCAACGATGACTGCTCCGCTGATTGATGAGAGGACGAATGAAAATCTGGTGGCTCATCAGCTTGATTGGCGTGATCAGCCTGAGTCCGTCCTCGAAGCGATGTGGAAAACACCAGGAGGTACTTTGCGTGCGCGAGCCGTCTTTCATCATGAAACACAAAGTTTTGCGTGGGTAGAAATGGGTGGTGACATTCATTTACAACCCTCTGATGGCTTGATCCGGTTACAGCATTTGCTTCAAGGCGTCACCATTGCGGACATGCCTCAGCGAGTTATGAATTTTTTTCATGAAAATCAATCAGATTTGTTGGGATTTACGATTCAGGATGTGACGCGGTTGTTGCATATTCTGTCCGATAAATTGTCTCTGCTTGCGGGGACTGATTTTACGGCTCAGCAGCTCAACGCACTCATGGTGTACAGTCCTCGGGGGGAAAGTACGCACACCATTTTAAGCCGTGCCAGTGTGATGTTGGTGCCTTATTGCGCAAAACCCCTTTGGTGCAAGTGGCGTTTTCGTGATGGTTGTACAGAATGCGGCCTGTGTGAAGTGGGCGAGGCCTACCGGTTAGCACGGGAGCGCGAGATGCAAGTGACCACGATTACTCACTATGAACATCTTGCGGCAACCCTGACAGAAATGAAATTACGCGATGTTCAGGCTTATATTGGCATGTGTTGCAGCAGTTTTTTCATCAAACGCCATCGCGCATTTCAAGAGGCAGGTATGTCAGCATTGTTGATGGATATCAGCGGCGCAAATTGTTATGAATTAAAACAGGAAGAACAGGCTTATGCCGGTCAATTTCAGGCACAGGCGGAACTGGATATGTCCGTGTTGCAACAAGTGATTAAATTCGTGCCGCAGGTAAAGAAAACAATTAACGAGCACTAACAACAGGTGGATGCAAACATGACGCAACAATTCTCCGTTTTACCGGAAATGATCTCTCAGGCCCTTCCGCTATTGCCACCAACACCCCATTCGGTGGTGCTGGCATTCAGTTTGAACCGGATGCTGGGTGAGTGCATTCCACCGGAATGGTTATTGCCATTGCAGGGTAAGCTGGTGTGTATTCAGGTAACGGATGCCAGACTGGCCTTCTTTCTTGGCGCGAATCAGCGCGGCTTTATGGCGAGACGGTTCAGTCAGACGCCGGATTTGACGATAGGCGCCAGTATGCGCGATTTTATTCAGCTTGCATTACGGGAAGTTGATGCTGACTCGCTTTTTTTCGGTCGACGCCTGGTGATGGAAGGGGATACTGACCTTGGTTTGCTGATCAAAAATGTGCTTGATTCGGTTGATGCGTCTCAATTGCCTCTGGTGCGCTGGTTACCGGAAAATTTACGCGCACGTATCAGAGCAGGGTTGGTGTCCTAGGAGCCTGTCGGACTTAAAGGAAATCGGCTGCAAATCCGCCTGACCGGTGCATATTTCACCGCTTTTTTGGTCAATAGAACAACTATTGACCGGCAAAACCGGCAAGTGGGGTAAGCAGGTATTTTTCCGGTAGGAAAAAACTCGCAAAATCTGCCCTCGCCCAGCCGAACTTTGCGAGCAGCCGCTTTGCGGCTTGCCTGCTTGAACCACTTCGCTTCGATTCTTCAAGTCCGACAGGCTCCTAGGCAGGATGGGGATCACGTCATGGATTCACCCGGATGCGCAGCACTATCCGGGTGAATAGGTTAACTAATTGCAAAACAAAGGCATGTCCGCCCTGGTTTGGGTGGCAGTCGCAACCCCTTCAATTTCGATGAGCCATTCTGGTCGACAAACTGGACCGTGCACAATGAGTGTAGGCAAATTCGGCAGGCGTTTGCTGAGGTGTGCGCTGACAGCAGGATAATCGGTTGCGTCACGCAAATAAACAAAAAGATACATCATGTCAGTCAAATTCGCGTCACCAGCATGCAGCAGCGCCTCAACATTCTCAAGTGCCCGGTCAAGTTGCGCAATGACATCCATCAGGTGTACCACATTCCCCGCGTTGTCAATGCTGGCTGTACCCGAGATAAAATAATGGGAACGGTCAGCATAATCAACACGCGTAGCACGTTCAAATGCCACCTCATAATCATGCGCCAAACACAGTTTGTTAAAATCGTTCAGGTGGCTGACCTGTTTTGGAACAAGGTCCAGCACAGAATAGGCATCCATGGTCACAAGGCTGTTGGGAGATGCGCAAGCGCCTTCAATGCCAGTGCTGGCGATGTAATGGGAGTCTTTTGTCAGATGATGTCGGGCAAACAGATCATTCCTGGCTTTGACCATGCCATGATAAAACACGTCAACATCCTTGAGGTAAATCCAGGTACGAAGACAATTATCGAGCAGAGTGGCTTGTTTTGTTGCCAGAACATCAATTAAATTATCAAATATTCCATGTGTTTGCGTTTCGGCCGACAGTCTTGATTCTTCTGAGTTATCATGGAGGTGCGTGCTCCAAAGGTGGTGTTGTCCACCAAATTTAACCAGCAGATGATGGGGAGAAAGCCGATGTTTTATACAGGATGAGGGCGTGGTCACATGGTAAGCAAACAGAGCGATTTTCTCTCCGCGCAAAGGTTGCTGTTCGATGATGGAAACGGCGACAGGATGTTGTGGCGTTTCCTGCACTAAACTGCTTCGTTCGACTGTGGGCGCCTGATTCAGTACGTCGCTGACGAAAATGCGCCGGAAAATGGCTGAATCCGGCATCAGTGCGACTGATTGCAAAGCTTCCGCGTAACGATTCTCAAGGGCTTGTAATTGACTGTTAAAGTCGCCCGTCACAGGCGCCTCGATGATAAAAAAATACTCAGTACCGCCATTTGCACCAGAAAATTTTTTGATTGAGATGCCGTTGAGTGTTGTCATATTTAAAGTGCTTGAATAGGTTGTTCAGGGAAGCATAATTGCGTCCGGTCACGCCAACTTGGATGGACATAGTTAATTTCCATCAAGCGTCGTATGCCGATAATTCTTCGTTTGTCGAAGCCGTGCCATGTATTGGGTCCGGCGACAAAAATGGTGGCTGTATTAAATTCGCCCTTGGATCGACCTATCCAGCGCTGTTCTTCGTCGTAAATATCGGTACCCCATTCACGGGCATCCGGGCCGGTGCATAAATAGATGACCATCGAACACAGTTTTTCCGGCACATCGCGGTGCGGTTCCAGCCATGCGCCGTCAATGTCCTGAATATATTCTATACGCAAATAACTGCCGGCCACTTCAAAGCCACAGGTTTTTCCTACCAGATCAGCTACTTCGGGGCGTTGCATGGTTCGTGCCAGCAAGTCGCATACCGGAAACCGGGATTGTAACTCGGGGGTAAAAAAACTTCTTTTATTGTTGTCAATGTCACGTACGCCATGACAATCATCAATGAGTAATGGCATGATTGGCAGGCTGATGATGCCCATTCCCACGGGCTCAGGGAGCGTATCAACCAGATTCCAGCGTCGATAGGGCGTTTCGTGACGGGATGAATCCAGCAATGCACGACGAAAATGTCGTGCCACCGCAACCTCATCCGGTAAATCAAATATACTCATTCATCTGCTCCACGTGATTAAAAGGCGTCCTGCAGCATAGCATCCGCTTCATCGCACAAGAGGCGTTACTTATTTGGGGGCCCACTCGACTAATTTCCTTAACAGTGGAACCGATTTGACGAAAGCGCTGACACCATGGCGTAAATATTCGCTGCGGACGTATTGCGCCGAATCGGAAAAACACAATTGCAAGCTCATGCGAGGTCCTTTTTGCGGTAAAAAGCCATGCCAGGAATTGTCACCGACGCGGAACATGAGCATGTGGCCGAATTCTGGCGAAAATTCAAAGGCATAATCCTCGCGGTCTGAACTGCGTAATACCCTGAGGCGACCTCGCTCATAGGGCCATTCACGGCTAAAGCCGATAATCACCGTAATAATCTTATGTTTTGAATCAGGGTGTGCGTAGCCTTCATTGTAATGTCCGGTGGTATTGCCCATCATTAAAATAACCGGAGGGCGATGACTCAAATCAATGTCGAATTTTTCTTCCATGAGATGACGAAAACGCACACTCAGCAAATCTTGAATCACAGCACCAAAATGTGAACCATACCGTAAATTGGGCAAACCGTAACTGCCCCGATCCGGAATTTGTGGCGCGTCACCCAATACATCGTTTTTAAACTGAAGAGGAATGGCCTGATCAACGTATGCATAGTCATAGGGGTCATTTTGCAAAACAGATGCGGCAATGGCTGCTTCATCAAGCATGGAAAAGGCTGGATTCTCAGATGTCACGCTTACGACTCCTTAAGGAATAAGGTTACCAGTTTCGTATTTTAAACTTGGAAAATTAAAAACAAAATTTATTTTTTATCCGCATCCGTAAATCCTTATCGGATAGATAACAAGATTCTAATGTAGTATATACCTGATGATTCGGCATTTCAAATCTTTGCGCCAACCCCGTTGTTATTCAACAACATGTCCTGAGGAAATTAATAATGCTCAAAAATTCAGCTGGTTGGGCAGTTTCTAACACGCTGGCTGCGCAGCCCCCGTCAGGGGGAGCAGACACTGTGAATGTTCAGATGGTCGCTTGCCAAGCCTGCGAAGCGTGTGCGTACTTCAGTTGTCGTATGCCGGTGCGCGCACTGGAGTGTGAGGCATCACCTGTTTTTTTATCATTCGTACGTTTATATTCTTCTGCTTATTGGAATATAATATACCAATATCCGTTAGAGTATGTTTAAGTCTGTTTTGTGGCAAAACGTGCTGAACGGATAAGTCTGAACTTTTATTGAAGTTATCACCCAGAAAGGTATTTGCAATGAAGATTTTAATTATTTTTAATCGTGAACCCTATGACAACACTGATGTGACCTGGAATGGATTGCGTCTGGCCGAAAAATTGATTGACGGGGGATGTGAAGTCCGTTTGTTTCTGATGAATGACGCAGTGGATCTGGCGCGTGATGTTTGCCGCCCACCAGAAGGCTATGATCAAGACCTGTCCGGGATGCTGAAGACCTTGATCGGACGAGGTGTATCGGTGAAAGTCTGCGGAACATGCATGGCTCGCTGCGGTATTTATAAAAATCACCCTTATTTCGATGGTGCAGAGAAATCAACGATGCAGGAATTATCGGATTGGGTGATGGACAGCGATAAAATGATGACATTTTGAGCAATATTTCGCATCAATTGAGGTGATAATCACGCAAATTACTGTTTTTATTTAAACATTTTTTAGATAAAAACATCTTCAAATACTCTTGACGTAACCACTAGATGATGTATTATTCACTGCAACAGGCACAACATTTTGTGTCTGGCTGCGTGAAGGAGAAATCATGGCAAGTCAAGTGATCGATGAGATGGACCACAATGTTGTTTCTTTGCCCTATGCGGTGATTAAGCGCGATGGGAGTCGCGCGGCTTTCGACGCCGACAAAATCGCCTATGCCATCAAGCGGGCGGGGCAGGCCAGCGGTGAATTTGACGACAGTGAAGCGATGCTGCTTGCTGCCCAGGTCTCCAAGGTGTTGATTCACACGTTTCGTAACGAGCCCCCGTCTATTGAAAGAATTCAGGACGTGGTGGAGCAGGTGCTGATTTCAGCCAATCATTTTCAGACTTCACGCGCTTACATCGTTTATCGTGAACAGCACAAAAAGCTGCGCCATGATCGCGCCACCCTGGTGAACGTGGCCACTTCCATCAACGAGTACCTGGATCAACAGGATTGGCGTGTGAATGCCAATGCTAACCAGGGTTACAGTTTGGGCGGACTGATTCTCAACGTGTCCGGCAAGGTGGTAGCCAACTACTGGTTAAACCACGTTTACCCACCCGAAGCAGGGCAAGCGCACCGTGAGGGCGACATTCACATCCATGACCTTGACATGCTCGCAGGTTACTGTGCCGGCTGGTCATTGCGCACACTGTTGAATGAGGGACTTAATGGCGTACCGGGCAAGGTTGAAGCAGGGCCGCCCAAGCACATGTCCAGCGCAGTGGGTCAGATCGTCAATTTTCTGGGCACCTTGCAAAACGAGTGGGCCGGTGCACAGGCGTTCAGTTCCTTCGATACCTATATGGCACCCTTTGTCCGGAAAGACGCTTTGCCTTATCACGAGGTCAAACAGTCCATTCAGGAATTGATTTACAACCTGAATGTGCCATCGCGCTGGGGCACACAAACGCCGTTTACCAACCTGACTTTCGACTGGGTCTGTCCTGAAGATCTCAGGGAACAGATTCCTGTCATCGGGGGTGAGGAAATGTCCTTTTCCTATGGCGATTTACAGGTCGAAATGGACATGATTAACCGTGCCTACATTGAGGTCATGACCACTGGGGATGCTAAGGGACGGGTGTTTACTTTTCCTATCCCCACCTACAATATGACACCCGATTTCGTGTGGGACAGTGAGAATGCAGAGTTGTTATTTGAAATGACTGCGAAATACGGCTTGCCCTATTTTCAGAATTTCATTAATTCAGAATTAAAGCCAAGTATGGTGCGTTCGATGTGTTGTCGTTTGCAGCTTGATCTGCGTGAATTGCTGAAACGCGGCAACGGTTTGTTCGGCAGTGCAGAGCAAACGGGTTCATTGGGGGTGGTCACGCTTAATTGTGCTCGTCTGGGTTACCTGTACAAAGGTGACGAAACGGCGCTGTATGCCCGTCTTGACGAGTTGCTGGAAATCGGCAAAAACACACTTGAAATCAAGCGTAAGGTCATCCAACGCCATATCGATGCGGGCTTATTTCCTTATACCAAACGCTACCTGGGTACTTTACGCAACCATTTCTCCACTTTGGGGATCAATGGCATCAACGAAATGATTCGTAATTTTTCGGACGACGCCGATGATATCACCAGTGAGTGGGGGAACCAGTTTGCCCTGCGCTTGCTCGACCACGTGCGGGCAAAAATGTTGAGTTTCCAGGATGAAACAGGGCATATGTACAATTTGGAAGCCACACCGGCGGAAGGCACGACGTACCGCTTTGCAAAAGAAGACAAGAAGCGTTTCCCGGAGATCCTTCAGGCAGGTACTGCGGAAACCCCGTATTACACCAATTCTTCCCAGTTGCCGGTAGGCTTTACGGATGATCCGTTTGAAGCGCTGGAGCGGCAGGAGGCATTACAGAAGAAATACACGGGAGGAACGGTATTGCACCTGTATATGCGGGAGCGCCTGTCGAATGCCCAAGCGTGTAAAACTTTGGTGAAACGCGCACTGGAACGCTTTGGTTTGCCTTATATCACGGTGACACCGACTTTTTCGATTTGTCCGAAACATGGCTATTTGGCAGGTGAATTTCCGTTCTGTCCAAAATGTGATCAGGAAAAAATCGAGCAAAAACGGCAACAGGTGGCCGCATGATTTGTCTTGTATTTACCCTGTATTTGAATTTAAATCAGAAAAGGAGCATGTCATGAACCAGATAAAGCAACAGAGCAAACAGAATGAGCTGTCTATCGTTTTATTGGATGAAGAGCGCCAGCCTTGTGAGGTATGGACCCGAGTGATGGGTTATCATCGCCCGGTGGCCTCTTTTAATATCGGCAAGAAAGGTGAGCACGCTGAACGCCAGTTTTTCCAGGAAGCCTGTGCACATCTCAATCATTAGGAGCAGGAAATGTTGCGTATTGGCGGCATGACACCCTGTTCAGCCAGCGATTATCCGGGCCATTTTGCGGCAGTGGTGTTTTGTCAGGGTTGTTCGTGGCAGTGTGCTTACTGCCACAATCCTCATTTGTTGCCCGTGAGCGAACCCTCCACGATGACGTGGGATGAGGTGTTGCGGTTTTTGGGCCGACGACAGGGCTTGCTGGATGCGGTGGTGTTCAGCGGCGGCGAGCCCACTTTGCAGCGCGAACTGGTGTATGCGGTTCGTGCAGTGAAGGATTTGGGTTTCAAAGTGGGTCTGCATACGGCAGGGATGTCTCCGGAACGCCTGCGCGATGTGCTACCCTTGCTCGATTGGGTAGGGATGGATGTTAAAGCCCCGTTTGATGAATATGATCTGATCACCGGCGTGGTGGGCAGCGGCAGCAAAGCCAGAGACAGCGTGCGCCGGATTTTGGACAGTGGCGCAGATCATGAGTTTCGTACTACCGTACATTCTGCACTGTTGTCCCATGAGGCGCTGTTGACGATGGCGGATGAACTGGCCACAATGGGCGTGCAGCATTATGTGCTTCAGGAATTCAGACAGCAAGGCTGTGCTCAGTCTTTGCCTGCCATGAGTGCCGAATACTTGTGTCATGATACGATTGAACGGCTGGGCCGGCAGTTCCGGCAGTTTTCTGTGCGTGAGGCTTAGCCCGGATTTATAGATGAATAATTGGAGTGTGCTGTGATGTCGGAATACAATGAATCTGATTCGTTACGATTGAAGACCGGGCTGGCAGAAATGCTGAAAGGTGGCGTGATTATGGACGTGACCGATGCCCAACAGGCAGCGATTGCCGAACGCGCCGGCGCTATTGCGGTCATGGCGCTTGAACGCGTGCCATCGCAGATTCGCGCTGAAGGCGGTGTGGCGCGAATGGCTTCCCCCAAAAAAATCCGCGAGATTATGTCGGCAGTGTCGATACCCGTGATGGCCAAGTGCCGTATCGGTCATTTCGCCGAAGCGCAAATATTGCAAGCGCTTGGTGTCGATTACATCGACGAATCCGAAGTGCTGACACCCGCCGACGAGGTGCATCACGTTGACAAACACGCTTTCCAGGTGCCATTTGTGTGCGGCGCGCGCAACCTCGGTGAAGCACTGCGTCGCATTGCCGAAGGTGCCGCCATGATACGCACCAAAGGTGAAGCGGGCACAGGCGATGTGGTGCACGCGGTGAAGCATTTGAGAACGATTGTGAGTGAAATGCGCATGCTTACCGTGCTGGATGGCGCAGAACTTTATGCGCGTGCGAAAGAGCTGCAAGCCCCTTATGAATTGGTACGCCGTGTTGCACGCAGTGGCAAACTTCCGGTGCCGAATTTCTCTGCTGGCGGGATCGCAACGCCGGCGGATGCGGCAATGTTGCGGCAATTAGGCGCCGAGTCGGTGTTTGTAGGTTCTGCGATTTTCATGAATGACCCCGTCAATTTCTGTGCGCCGGACGAAGCCGAACGCCGTGCCAGTGCCATCGTTCGCGCCACCACACACTTCGATGACCCGGCCGTGCTGCTGGATATTTCCGAGCATTTGGCTGACGCCATGAAAGGCCTGGCCATCAGTGGCCTGGTGGAAACACAACTGTTGCAAACCCGTGGCTGGTAAAACGTCATGACGGTTGGCGTATTAGCCCTGCAAGGCGATTACGCTGCACACAGCCGCTGCCTGCAAGAACTTGGTGCATCCGTGGCGCTGGTGCGCCAAGCTGGACAACTGGAAGATATTTCGGCACTGGTGATCCCCGGCGGCGAATCCAGTGTCTTGCTGAAACTTCTTGGACCTGATCAATTCTGGGAAAAACTCCAGGTCTTCGTTCATAACAAACCCTGTTTCGGTACCTGTGCGGGGGCTATTCTGCTGGCGAGCGAAGTGGAAAACCCGGAACAGCCGTGCCTGGGCGCTATGGACATCTGCATACAGCGCAATGCGTATGGGCGACAGATGCAAAGCGCTATCCATCAGGTCGATACCGTCCCTGGCGGTGATCCCATGGAGATGGTATTTATTCGTGCACCACGTATCACGCGAGTGGGTGCCAAAGTCGAAGTTCTGGCGAGTTATCAGGGTGACCCGGTCTGGTTGCGTCAGGGGAAAATAATGGTCGCCACTTTTCATCCGGAACTGTCGAAAGACCTGCGTGTGCATGCTGAGTTTCTGCGCGGGATGGGTTAAGTTATTCGGGTAGCAAGTCTTCTTCACAGGGCTTGATATTTCGGGGCTGAAAAAGCCCGACGATTTAAAAAGAGGATATGCCTCAACGATGAGCACGAAGGCAGTCGTGTTTTCTTGTGGGGGAGGGGTATGTGCGCAGTTGCTTGGCGTACAAGTGGCAGTCCGGGGATTCAATGTGACCCGAAATTTCTGGCGGGCAGTTGCATTTCATTACCCCTTTTGCTGCGATACTTTACCTTCCGGGCGTATCGGGTCGGTCACGTCTTTCCCCACCCCCCGATAGCCGATATAGCGGCCGGAGCGATCGAACATCGGTTCCCCACTGACCATCAAATATTGTTGCGAACCATCGGGATGAATTCGACTGTAGACAAAATCCAGAAAAGGTTGCCTGGCAGACAGTTTTGCATCGAGTGCTATGCGTTCAGATTCATTCCAGCGCATGCCCTGATTTTCCAGTTCTTTCCCCTCACCCTCGTCAGTGCGGATGCCGAGCATTTCAAAAACCGGGCCGAAAACCCGGGTGAAAAGTCCATCGGCGTTCTGTTCCCAATACCAGTCTGATGACAGTTCGGTCAGGCGGCGGAACCGCGCTTCACTTGCCTGAAGTTCGGCAGTTCGCTCCTGCACAGTCTGTTCCAGCGCCTTGTTGGCGTTTTTCAGTTTTTTGTACAACAGTCGCACTTCCAGCATGTTATGGATGCGCGTTTGAATTTCGAGGATATCGAATGGTTTGCTGATAAAGTCTTTTGCACCGGCAGCGAGCGCGCGCAGTTTGTGGTCGGGTTGGGCTGTGATGACCAGCACAGGCAGGTAGCCATCAGTTTCGATTTCCTGCAGGCACTTCATAACCTGAAATCCATCCATGCCGGGCATCTGCAGGTCAAGCAGAATCAGGTCGTAACGGTTCTTGCGATACAATTCGCAGACGGCATAAGGATCTGTTGTCAATGTCATGTGGGTATAACCGGCATTGCGTTGCATTTCCTCCAGTAAAAACAGATTAGATTGATGATCGTCGACGATCAGAATGTTGGCGTCAAGAATTTTCTGTTTGCTGATCATGGGGTTTTTTTCCGTTCCGTTTGCGTGATCACTATTGGTTTTCATAATCTTCACCACTCCGTCCAAAGCGTTCATGAACTTACTGACCTTGATGGGCTTGATGAGATAGCGAAAAAATCCTGCTTCAAACCCTTTCCCGATATCGCGCGATATGGCGTTGGCATTTCGTTGATACCCTCCACTGAGTCAGCGGCAGGATTGTTTATGCTGGGAACCTGGGTTTGCAAGGGCATGATGGGTCACTGTGAATACGCGAATTGGCTGGCTTCGTGGACAATGCGGTGAAGGGCGCCTGCCTGTTTATACATTTGTCCGCCGCACAGTATCGCGCTTCTGCTGACCAAGTGCAAGAACAGTAACAGACGGTTTGCAGATCGTTCGTGTGCTAACGTACATAATGAAGGGGAAATTCTGCAAAGTTAACCATGACTGGTCGAAACCTGCTTCTGGTGGTGACGTGTATCGCTGAGCAAACGATCGAATTCCTGTTTGACCACGGCATAACACTCGCAAGTATGGTGTTCCAGCCCTGAACGATCGAGTACGGTAATGTGTCCACGGCGGTAACTGATCAAGTCCGCGCGTTGCAGATTTCCGGCTGCCCCCGTAATGCCTTCGCGGCGCACACCGAGTATACCGGCAATCAACTCCTGGGTCATGGTCAGTTCCGCCGATGGCAAACGATCGAGCATGAGCAACAGCCAGCGGCACAATTGCTGTTCCACCGAATGAAACCGGTTGCATACCGCAGTTTGGGATATCAGCGTGACCAGTGCCTGGGTATAACGCAACATCAAACGCATCATCGGGCCAGCCAGATTGAATTCAACCATCAGTGCACGTGCGTTCAGCCGGTAGCCATAACCCGCAGTTTGTACGATGGCCCGGTTGGGCGTGGTATTGCCGCCTAAAAAAAGTGCAATTCCTACAACACCCTCATGCCCGACACCAGCAATTTCCGCCGCCGCGCCGTTCTCCATTTCGCAATGCAGCGACACGACTGCGGTCGTTGGAAACCAGGTATACAGCAACCGGTCACCGGATTCGTAAAGCACTTCGCCCAATGGCATGACGACCAGTTCCAAATCAGGGGAAATACGTTCAAATTCAGCCAAGGGCAAAGCGGCGAGCAAAAGATTCTGATTCGGGTTGTGCAGAATATGCATGTGCAGTTTTCGAATAAGTGCTGCAATTGGCGGAGTCGACGAAGCAAGCTCATCGGATTGTTAAGCATGTTACTCTCATTTGCACTGTGTGCGTCAACCAGAAGAATACTTGCCAGTAATTTAGAAAACCGGGGTTTACCATTCAAACGCTATATTTTTATTTTGTTCAAACTTCCTCGCTGTTTTGTATTAATATGTGAACATCATGTTTCCCGCCCCC
>JAJYMO010000038.1 GCA_021786845.1 Pseudomonadota bacterium
TTTCGCCACAGCTTTGCGACCCATTTGCTGGAAGGCGGTTACGATATTCGCACGGTGCAGGAACTGTTGGGCCACAGTGATGTGTCCACGACGATGATTTACACGCATGTGTTGAATAAAGGCGGGCGCGGGGTGAGAAGTCCTCTGGATGCTTAACCCGGATGTTGCGTCCGTGTGTTCAATGGTTGACGTGTTCAGTCGGAATAATACATTAAGCCGATAGCAAGCTTGATATTGGCATGCCGAAACGGTCAGCGCGCTCAACGATTACCACCGGGGACAATGCGAGCACCAACCAGCAGCTTGGAGAGCAACCTGACAGGACGAGAATTGCGATTGAACGACAACCAGGCGGTGTGTTCCCCACCCACTTGTCGTCCTTGCGCTATGAACAAGCGCGAAGCTGGTTAGGCAGCTTGGATATTGGAAGCTTGCTTGCCTTTGGCGCCCTGAGTCACTTCAAAGGAGATTTTTTGACCTTCTTTGAGTGATTTGAAGCCGTCCATGTTGATGGCGGAAAAATGTGCGAACAAATCTTCGCTGCCATCATCGGGCGTTACAAAACCAAAACCTTTTGCATCATTAAACCATTTAACTGTACCGGTTGCCATGTGATTACTTCCTTCAAATATTGAAAAACGACAGAATGTCGCGGTTAAACTACAGACCTTACAGTCTTTTAGCCGTGATCGTTCTGATCAAGGCGCGGGCATTCGCTCTGGCGCATGACGTACACAATCTCTTCTGTGCGCCATACACTTTCACAATACACTGCTTCGCTGTAGTGGTGCTGTGCGGTAACGAACACAGCAAAAATTGCTGTGAGAAGTGACCGCAGCCACCCCTACTCCTTCCAGCCATGGGCAGAAGGGAAAAATCCGTCACCATACAAAAAATTCAGACCGTCAGATTTCAGACCAACGCGAACTTTATGGCGATCATTCTACCATCATTTGTGATGTCGTGATGGATGAACAGCAATTCACTGATATTTCATATGTCATGGTGCACCATGGCGATGGGGTGCCGGTACGGATCAAGCTTGCCAACCGTCGTGAATCAGGTGACGCACTGCTGCGCTGGCGAGCATGAGGCCAAACAGCGGCGGCATGTAGCTGATGGTGCCGTTGGTCGGGCGGGATTCATTATCGCCTCGCGGGCGAGGTGGCAAGGGGGGTTCGTCGGAATACACGGTCAGGACGCCCTGGGTGATGTCGAGTTGGCGCAGGCGGGTGCGGATTTGTCGGGCCAGGCCGCAGCCGTGGGTCTTGCTGATGTCGGCGAGTTTGGCGCGGGTCACGTCCAGCCGGTTGCCGGCACCCATGCTGGAGGCAATGGGGACATTACGTTGCAGTGCGGTGGCAATCAGCACGACCTTGCTGGGCACAGTGTCGATGCAATCAATTATGTAATCAATTCCTTGCGGCAGGCTGTCCGCCATGTTTTCCGGGGTGAGGAATATTTGCAGGGTTTCGACTTGACAGGCAGGGTTGATGTCGCCGATGCGTGCGCGCATGACGTCGACTTTGGCTTGTCCCACTGAGGAGTGCAGCGCGGGCAGTTGACGGTTGATGTTGCTGGCGGCGATGCAGTCGTTGTCTACCAGGGTCAGTCTGCCGACGCCTGCACGTGCCAGTGCGTCGGCGCATTGCCCGCCTACGCCGCCCAGACCTGCTACCAGGATGTGCGCTTGTGCCAAACGAGCCAGTGCGTGGTCTCCCAGCAGGATGGCGGTGCGTTCAAATTGCTCGTGGATCATGATGACACTCCTGGCTGTTCAGGTAAAAACAATTGCAGTAAATCATTGAGAAAACGCTGACCATGCGGCGTTGGGGCGATGCGCTGCAAATCACGCTGGATCAGACCGCGCTGTTCGGCTTGATCCAGACTGCGGGCAAGCAGACTGATCGGTATTCCGGTGCGTTCTGTGTACAAAGCAGTGTCGAATCCCTGGGTGAGACGCAAGGCATTCATCATGAATTCAAAGCCCACGGCGGTGCGATCAACAATGTGTTCGCTGAGCAGGTGCTGGCCGGTTTCGGCACCGGCTTCAACTTTCTCCATGTAGGCGCGAGGTTGTGGTACACGGTGTTGACGCAGGATGCGTTCGTGGCTGGAGAGCTTGCTGTGCGCGCCTGCGCCGATGCCGAGGTAATCACCGAATTGCCAATAGTTGAGATTGTGGCGCGCTTGTCGCCGGGGCAATGCAAAGGCCGAGGTTTCGTAGTGTTCATAACCGGCTTCTGCCAGTTGTAATTCAATCATGGCCTGCATGTCGGCGGCGGTGTCATCGTCCGGCAGGCTGGGGGGATTGAGGTAAAACGGGGTGTTGGGTTCCAGAGTCAGGTGGTAACAGGATAAATGCGGTGGCTGGTAAGACAGGGCGGTGCGCAGTTCTTCAGCCACCTGTTGCAGGCTTTGTTCTGGCAAGGCATACATCAAATCCAGATTGAAATTGTCAAAGTGTCGGGCGGTGATGTCGATGGCCTGATGGGCTTCATGGCTGCTGTGGATGCGCCCCAGTGCTGACAGGTGTTGATCGTTAAAACTTTGTATGCCGAGCGACAGGCGGTTGATGCCCGCTGCACGGTATTCGGCAAAACGTTGCGCTTCGACCGTACCGGGGTTGGCTTCCAGGGTGATTTCGGCAAATGGGTCGAGATGGGTCAGCGTGCGTACAGCGGTGAGCAGGCGGTCAATGGCGGCAGAGGAAAATAAGCTGGGTGTGCCGCCGCCAAAGAAAATGCTGCGCACGGTGCGTCCCCAGATATGGGGCAGAGCGTATTCCAGATCGCGGATGAGCGCATCGGTATAGCGTTGTTCGGGCAAACCGTTAACGTTAAACTCGTGTAGCGAGACTTCGTCCCTCTCGTCCCTGCGGGGAGAGAGCAAGGAGTGAGGGGAAACGGGCGCGGTGTGCGAGTTGAAATCGCAATACGGGCACTTGCGCACACACCAGGGCAGATGGATGTACAGCGACAAGGGCGGTGCGCTGGTGGGCGCGGGGGTAAGTGCGAGATGGATGGGCTTCATTCTTCGCCCAGGCGGATGATCATACGGCGAAGTGCTTGCCCGCGGTGACTGAGTTGGTTTTTTGTGGTGACATCGAGTTCGGCGGCAGTTTTCCCCAGCTCAGGCAGCCAAAATAGCGGGTCATAACCGAACCCTTGCGTGCCGCGCGGGGCGTCCAGAATCATGCCGTGCCAGATGCCTTCGGTGATGATGGGTTGTGGATCGTCGGCATGGCGCAGATAAACCATCACGCAATAATAATACGCGGCACGTTCGGTTGAACCGTGGAGTTGATTGATCAGGTGCGCGTTGTTGCGTTGGTCGCGTTGTGCTGATGTGTTTTCACTGGCATAACGGGCAGAATGCACGCCGGGTGCGCCGTGCAGGGCGGGCACGCACAATCCGGAATCATCGGCGAGTGCCGCCAGGCCGGTGTGTCGGGCAGCATGGCGGGCTTTGGTCAGGCAGTTTTCGATAAAGGTGGGGTGGGGCTCCGCGACTTCGGTCACGCCCAGGCTGCTTTGGGTGCATAACTGATCATCCAGCGGTGCCAGCAATGCTTGCATTTCGGCTAACTTGCCCGTGTTATTGCTGGCCAGGACAATGGTTCTGTTCATTCGCTTGCCAGGGCCTTGCGTTGGGCGGCGATGAGTTGTTGTATGCCCAGATCGGCCAAATCGAGCAGTTCTGTTAATTGACTGCGCTTGAACGGCGCGCCTTCAGCGGTGCCTTGTACTTCGATGAGTTCGCCGTGTTCGGTCATCACCACATTCATGTCGGTGTCGCAGGCACTGTCTTCGGCATAATCCATGTCCAGCACGGCGGCGCCTTGCACCATGCCGACGGACACCGCTGCCACAAAATGGCGGATGGGCGACACATTAAGCCCGCCCTCGGCGAGCAGTCGGGTAATCGCGTCATGGGCAGCCACAAACGCGCCGGTAATGGATGCTGTGCGGGTGCCGCCGTCGGCCTGGATGACATCGCAATCGATGCGCAGGGTGCGCTCGCCCAGCATGGTCAGGTCAATGGCGGAACGCAGGGCGCGCCCAATCAAACGTTGAATTTCTTGCGTGCGGCCACTTTGTTTGCCGCGCGCGGCTTCGCGATCCATGCGGGTGGTGGTGGAGCGCGGCAGCATGCCATATTCGGCGGTGAGCCAACCCTGGTTTTTGCCTTTCAGGAAATTGGGCACCGTATTCTCAATACTGGCAGTACAGATTATTTGGGTGTGACCGCAATGGATCAGCACCGAACCTTCTGCATGACGGTTGATGTGGCGGGTGAGCGTGATGTGACGCAACTGGTGGGAGGTGCGTGAATCGGATCGGATTGTCATGGTTTGGTCTCGGATAGTTTTTTAATGGTGTGTTGTATTTCACTGATGACACGTTCGACTTCGTCTTCATCCAAATCAGCGGCACCGGGCATGTAATTGCCCAATTGGGTGGTAAAGGTGGTGTTGGACATTGCGACAGTGGTGATGGCATTTTCATCGGTTTCGTCTTGTGATTCCCATACCATGGCAATGGCTGACAGATTATCTCCAGTTGGGCCTGCGCTCCGCTCGGCATGATTCAAAAGAAATTCCACCGCGTTATCCGGCGGGAGGCGGAACAGCGTGGTGGCGATTTGTTCATCGGTGACCTGGGTCCACAGGCCGTCAGTACACATCAGAATGCGGTCTTGCGGCATCAGCGGCATAGGGCGGGAAATGGTAATTTCTGGCGTGATACTCCCGCCAAGACTGCTATAGATCTTGTTGCGGTCTGGATGGGTATTGATTTCGCTCTCGGAGATCAGGTGTTCGTCGAGCATGAGTTGAATGGCGGAATGATCGCGAGTACGGGTGACCAGGGCGTTGTCGCTAAACAGGTACAAGCGTGAATCACCCACGTGCGCCCACCAGGCGGTATCATCCTGAATCACGCATGCCACACAAGTGGTGTGCGGTGGTGAAGGCAGGTTTTGTTTGTCGACGCATTCATTAATGGCTTTGTGCGCTTGTTGAAGGGCACCATACAGAAACCCGGATGGATTACGCAATTTTGGGTGCGCGTGGCGTTGAAATGCTTCGGCAATAGACTTGACCGCCACCTGCGCGGCAATTTCGCCATGCGCGTGTCCACCCATTCCGTCAGCGATGATCATGATGAGTGCATCCCGGCTGTAAGAATAGGCCATCCGGTCTTCATTATTGAGACGACCGCCCTGACGGCTGGATTGGTAGATTGAAAAACGCATTAAATCCCCTCTTGCTTGCCACGGTGCACAAATTAAAAAATGTCTTTGTAGAGTGTGTTGCGGATACTTTCAAATAATGTCGGTGTATCGATAGCCATATTTTGAATATCAAGCAACGCTTTTTGGAGGGTAAACACGCTTGGCGGCCTTGACAGCGGATCTATCTGTAAACAGGCATCCACAATGGCAAGGAGTTTGTGCGAATATTTGCCCTGCCAGGTCGTGATGGCAGGGACAAGGGTGTCGCGTTCTACCCGGACATCGGCCGCGATGGGTGGGGTGCCAGCCAGGCAAGCGTATATGCTGGCGCCTACTCCGTAGATGTCGGTCCACGGCCCAAGCGTATCCTTGCCATAGTGGTATTGCTCCGGCGCGGCAAAGCCGGGGGTATACAGGTTCATGATTTTTTGATGTTCTTTTTTGAAAGATTGACGTACAGCACCAAAATCGATGAGTACGGGTGAACCATCTTTGCGGATGTAAATATTGCCCGGCTTGATGTCCAGGTGCAAAAGTTTTTGTGCGTGGACTTCGCGTAACCCATTGAGTAGCGATGCAAAAACCCGCCGAATAAATGATTCCTTAATTTGTCCCCGGTGTGCGCGAATATGGTCCTGAAGGGTTTTGCCTTCTTCATATTGCATGACGAGGTACATGGTGTCATTGGCGCGAAAAAAATTCTCAACCTTCACAATATTCGGGTGGGAAATGCGAGCGAGCGAACGGCCTTCTTCACAAAAAAATCGCATGCCATATTTGAACATGTTGGAATTTTCTTCGGAAAGCGGGGTGATGCGTTGCGCATCATCCCGAGTCACCAAATTTCCAGGCAGATATTCCTTAATAGCGACTTCTTTATCTTTGTCGTCGTAAGCCAGATAAACAAAACTGAATCCACCCCCGCCAATTTTGCGAACAATGCGATAATCGGCCAAATGGAAGCCATTAGGCAAAGAAAGTCTGGCCAATTTAGTTGGGGAAGCCATTATGGTAGGTTTAAGCCTGCTTGCGCTACGCCAAATTGATTGATTGTCGGTATCATTCTAGCATGAGAATGGATGGGGAACATGATGGGAAAAATTTTGCATGGGTGTGTGTTGGTGTTGCTGGCGGCGCTGGCCAATGTATCTGATTTTTGTATGGCGAGTGAGGTGCCGTCACTGAATCATGTGTACCTCATTGTGATGGAAAATCATTCATATCAAGATATCATTGGTAACCCGAATGCACCGTATATTAACCAATGGCTAAAAACAGCAAATTTGGCAACAGATTATTTTGCGGTTGGACACCCCAGCCTTCCCAATTATCTTGAGCTGGTGGGCGGATCCAATTTTGGGATTCGAAATGATGATTATCCTGATTGGCACGGCGCAACACCCAGCAGCAGATTAAATCAGCCTCTGGCGGGCACAGGGATGGATTTGGCGACGCCACCCATCATTGCGCCGTTTGGCGCAGGGATTGCATCGGCACCCTGTCGCGCGCGAACCATTGCAGACCAGTTGGCGGAACGCGGCAAGCGCTGGAAATCTTATCAGGAGAGCCTGCCTGCATCAGGGTTGGTGGATGGCGTCAATGACAGCGATGGCATTTATACCAATCTGGATGCGAACTGGCTTGCAGGTTTGGGCCCATTACCGAAACACTATGTGGCAAAACACAATCCTTTCGTATATTTTGCTGCAGTTCAAGAGGGAAAATACCCCCATGACGGTTTGGACAACGTCGTAGGATTTGATGGTGCACGCGGCCTTTATGCAGATTTGGGTGCAGGAACTTCGCCTGCATTTTCTTTTGTTGTGCCGAATTTGTGTCATGATATGCACGGTATTGACAATGGCAGTAAACGCTGTGGTAACGACATCGCACTCGTCCAGATGGGCGATGCGACGGTGCGCCAGCTGGTTGAAGCGATTCATGCCTCACCCGCATGGAAAATCGGCCGCAATGCGCTGATTTTGGTGTGGGATGAGAACAGTAACGGTGCCGATCCTAACCGCGTTGCACTGGTGGTAGAGACCAATTATGGCAAGCAGGGTTTACGCAGCCATCAGCCGTATAGCCATTTTTCATTGCTGAAAACGCTGGAGGCGGGATTCGGTTTGCCGTGTCTGAATCATGCTTGTGACCACAATGTACACGTGATCAGTGATTTATTTGCTGCAAAATAGGCGTATTCACCCGGGTTTTCAGATGGTTGGCTCAGCTTTTTGTGCAAATTTAATCTGCGCACTCACCCATCTATTTGTTTTATATTGAACTATATCCCATTGAACGTACGAATAAAACGTCGCGTTTTTATGGGTGATTCAAGCCGTTGTGTGAATTGATGCAAATTCAGAGTGAATAAACAGGTTGTCGGAATCTTGAGGGGGAACAAATGGCTGGGAATGTGTTTATCGTGACAGCGCCTTCTGGCGCAGGCAAAACCAGTTTGGTGCGGGCGTTGCTGGAAAGGGATCGGCAGGTGAGTTTATCGGTCTCCTATACCACGCGTGCGCCGCGTGCCGGTGAAGAAGAGGGTCGGGATTATCATTTCGTCAGTTTGGATTGTTTCATGGGGATGCTGGGAGCGGGAGCATTTTTAGAAAGTGCTGTGGTGTACGGCAACCGTTATGGCACATCCGAACACTGGATTCGGGAGAAAATTGCGCGGGGCGACGACGTGCTGCTTGAAATTGACTGGCAAGGCGCGCAGCAGGTGCGGCGTTTGTTTCCATCTGCAATCGGCATTTTTATTTTACCGCCTTCGCTGGCGGTGTTGGCGCAGCGCTTGCGGGAGCGTGGGCAAGACGATGCGCCGACCGTCGCACGCCGCATGGCCGCAGCGCGTGAGGATATTAGCCATGCGCTAGAATTTGACTATGTTATCATTAACGACGATTTTAATATGGCACTGGCTGATTTACAGGCGGTCGTGCGGGCAGAGCGCCTGCGCGTGCTGGTATTGCAAGAACAAAATCCAGGTTGGTTTTTGGCATTTAACAGTTAGTGGAGAGTGACATGGCGCGTGTAACTGTAGAAGATTGTATGGATAAATTTGAAAACCGGTTTGAGTTGACCCTGGCAGCCACTTATCGCGCACGGCAGTTGGCCAATGGACAAGCCCCTAAAGTGGATGCCGGGAGGGATAAACCAGCTGTGGTCGCCTTGCGTGAAATAGCGATGGGGAAAGTGGGCCCTGAAATTTTGCACCGTACTCGCGGTTAAAGTTTTTTGCATGATTTTTGTTGTCCATGTGAGCATGTCTTTGGGTTAACAAAATGAGACACTCATGACTGAGTTCGATATTGAAGAGCAAGTCGCCTATCTGAAAGCCTCGGATATTGAACAGGTGCGCGCAGCATTTGAGTTCAGTCGCCAGGCACACCGCGGACAATTCCGTAAAAGTGGGGATGCCTATATTTCGCACCCGCTTGCCGTGGCAAGCGTTCTCGCGCACTGGCATCTGGATGCGCAGGCGCTGATGGCGGCGCTACTGCATGATGTCGTGGAAGATACCGCAGTCACCAAGGAGGAAATTGCTGAGAATTTTGGTAAATCTGTGGCAGATTTGGTCGATGGTGTTTCCAAATTAGACAAAATTGAGTTTCAAACGGCGGTTTCTGCCCAGGCAGAAAATTTCCGCAAAATGTTATTGGCCATGGCGCGTGATGTGCGGGTCATCCTGATCAAGCTGGCTGATCGTTTGCACAATATGCGCACGCTTGATTCCATGCCGCAAGAAAAACGCCGCCGCATTGCCCGCGAAACCACTGATATTTACGCGCCCATTGCGAATCGTTTGGGCTTAAATAATCTCTATCAGGAGTTGGACGACCTCTGCTTTCATCATTTGCACCCCGACCGTTACCGTGTGCTGGCGCAAGCGGTCAAAACCGCCCGTGGCAATCGCAAGGAAGTGATTGAAAAGGTACGTGAAGCGATTGCAAATAAACTGGTCACCGCTCACTTGCCGGCTGTGGTGAGCGGACGTGAAAAACATCTTTACAGTATCTATAAGAAAATGCAGGAGAAGTCCCTGGCGTTTTCGGAAGTATTTGATATTTATGGCTTTCGGGTCATTGTGAACGATCAGGCCTCGTGTTATTTGGCGTTGGGGTGCTTACACGGGTTATACAAACCCATTCCGGGAAAATTCAAGGATTACATCGCAATTCCCAAGTCGAATGGCTATCAGTCGCTGCATACCACCTTGTTCGGCCCATTTGGTTCGCCGATAGAAATTCAAATTCGCACCCATGAGATGCACAAGCTGGCTGAAGCCGGTGTGGCGTCGCACTGGTTGTATAAAACCGGCGATGAAGATCTCAATATGGTGCAGCAACGCACCCACCAGTGGTTACAATCCTTGCTTGAAATTCAGGAAGGTGGTGGCGATTCAGCGGAGTTTCTTGAGCACATCAAGGTGGATTTGTTTCCTGATGAGGTCTATGTGTTTACCCCCAAAGGTAAAATCATGTCGTTGCCGCGTGGCGCCACGGCGGTGGATTTCGCCTATGCCGTACACACCGATGTGGGCAACCATTGCGCAGCAGCCAAAATTAACGGTGAACTCATGCCGATGCGAACATTGCTGCACAGCGGCGATCAGGTGGAAGTGGTGACTTCGCCCAACGCCCATCCTAATCCTGCCTGGGTTAACTTCGTGGCCTCAGGACGTGCCAGAGCGCATATTCGCCATTACTTGCGTACTTTGCATGCCGGAGAAGCTGAACAATTGGGCGAACGATTGTTAGATCAGGCAATACGTGCATTGGGTGGAGACGCCACGGCATTGCGTCCGTCATGTTGGGAACGGGTTGCGCGCGAAACGGGCAAGAGCCGGCAGGACATCCTTACTGACATCGGCCTGGGTAAGCGATTGAATATTGTCGTGGCGCGGCAATTGCTGATGCAGGATCAAGGCTTGCCCGCGCAACGCCAACACAGCACGATTGCCATTCGCGGCTCAGAAGGCGTGGCCGTGCAATTGGCCACCTGTTGCAGACCGATTCCAGGCGACCCGATTGTGGCTTTTATCAAATCCGATCAGGGTTTAATCGTGCATACACACGATTGCGGTACGATCAGGCATTATCGCAGCGACCCGGACAAATGGCTGGATGTGGAGTGGGAGCCCGGTTTAACCAAGATGTTTGATGTGGCGGTTCGGGTCATTGTACTGAACCAGCGCGGCGTACTCGCCAGGTTGGCAGGCGTGATTGCCGAAGAAGGCTCAAATATCGACAACATTTCACTGTCTGATCAAGACGGCAGTCAATACACCACGATCAATTTTACGCTGCAAGTCGAACAACGCATGCACCTGGCCCGTATCATGCGCGCTTTGCGCCGATTACCGGAAGTGGTGCGGTTATCGCGGGTGAAGCAGCGGCAGAAAGAGCAAGCTGCGCAGTAATGGTCGCGGTGTGTTAAGGCATTGGGATCACTGATTGGGTCAACTCATGTTCAATACTCAACCGGTGGATCCGCGTCATGGGTGAGCGCACGATTTTTCCGGATTTCGGGGTGGCCGCAGGATAAATCGCAGAAGGCAGCTTTGAGCTGCCCGCCCATCAATCAACGACATGACGCTGACGCATGATGGATGTTTTTACCATTTAAAATGGTGATCTTTGGCCCTTCGTTCGTTTAGCCATACAAAATGAGTCTTGCTCATTCAAAACTAATTATTCACTGCTACAATCTGGGAACCGAATCTGTTTTAGGGATACTCATGCGAATTTTGTTGCGATTGTCCGGTTATCTGCCGGTGATCGTTTTGTCGGCTTGTGCCTCATATGCGCCAAAGCCTTTGCCCCAGCAACTTGATGTGGCAACGACGGTATCAGCTTTACATACGGACAATCCCTCCAGGGCTGCACCAAGGCCGACCCATTTGTTTGACCCGGCGCAGGGGTTGGACAGCGAATCCCTGGCGATGCTGGCTGTGGCCAATAACCCGGAATTGCGCGTGGCCCGGGCCAGCTTGGGTGTGGCGCGGGCGCAGGTGTTTTCTGCCGGTCTGCTGGCGGATCCGCAACTGGCGTTGAGCCAGGCAGACGCCATGACGGTCGGCGTGTTGAATGCCTGGACGATGGGGTTGGGATTTGATGTGGGCGATTGGTTGATGCGCTCCTCACGTGAGCATATCGCGGGCGCTCAATTGTCGCAGGTTCAACAACAATTGCTGTGGCAAGAGTGGCAGGTGGTGGCGCAGGCGCGGGTGTTGTACGTGCAGTTGCGTACTCAAGCTGCGATATTGCCTCTGTTGCAACGCGAACAGAAATTTTTGACTGATAATTATCAAGCTGATCAAGTGGCATTGGTTGCGCAAAATGTGACTGCCGACGCGGTCAATGCCAATTGGTTGGCGTTGCAGACTGTGAATCTCCAGCTGAATGCGCTGCGTCGGGATTTGAGACAAAATCGTGCTGATTTGAATGGTTTGTTGGGCCTGTCTGATACCGCGCAGGTGACGTTGGCGGGGGAGTTTATGCCGCAACCCGTTGATGCATCGCATGTGCGGGCGCAATTGTTGACACTCGTGAAGAGGCGCCCGGATATGGTGGCACTTGCCGCCGCTTATCAAGTTCGGGAGGCCAGTTACCATGCTGCGGTGCTGGCGCAGTTTCCTGTGTTATCCGTAGGCGTGACCCGCGCCACCGATAATTTTGGTGACAACAGTATTGGCCCCGATATCAACTTGAGCCTGCCGATTTTCAACCGCAATCGCGGTAACATTGCTATTGCTAAAGCCAGTCGTGAACAGATTTACCAGACTTATCAGGCACGTTTGGATTCGGCTTACCGTGAGGTGGTCGTGGCGCTGGATAATTTACCGCTGATACAACAGCAGTTAGCGCAAATGCGTGCAGGGTTGCCAGCATTGCGCGCAGAGGCTGAGCAAGCGAAAGCGGCCTGGCAGGCGGGCAATTTTACGGCAGCCGAACTGGCGCAAGCGCAGATCATTTATTTAGCCAAACAGATAGAGATTGTTAAGTTGCAGGCCATGTTGGCGGGTCAGCAAATTGCATTGCTCACGCTGTTGGGGCCAGATGCTTAGGCCTCGTTAATGAATAGAGGGTGGACATGAAATTAGGCTGTGTGGTGCTGGTTGCATTGTTGTTTTCAATACAGGCGAGTGCCGATAACGATGATGCGGCAGCAGCAGGTGATATGCCGGTTAAAGCGGTGCGGGCAAGCGTGCGGACCGCAGTGTTGCAGCAGCAGATGATGTCAGAAAATGTGACCGTGTACGGTCAGGTGACACCCAGTTTACGACGGGTGACGGTGTTGAGTGAACCACGCGCCGGACAAATTGCTGAGATGAGGGTGCTGGTGGGGCAGCGTGTTCATAAAGGGCAAGTATTGCTGACATTTGCGAATGCACCAGAGACGGATCAAGCTTGGCGGCAGGCTTTTATCGCCGCTAATTCTGCACAAAGTGAGCGCTCACGTATGGCTCAATTGCTTGCGCAACACCTGGCCACGGCGGGGCAATTGGCCGCAGCCGATAAAACCTTTGCCGATGCGAAAGCGCAGTTGGAAGCGCAGCAACAACTGGGTGCCGGGCGTCATCTGTCACCGCTTAAAGCGCCATGTGATGGGTGGGTGAGTACGGTGAATGTTGCTGCCGGCACACGTGTGACCGCTGGCACGCAGCTGCTTGAATTGAGCCCGGATGCCGCAACGCATATTACGTTTGCGGCAGAAGTGGCGGACAGTCAGCGCATACAGGTTGGCATGCCGGTAAAGATCGTGTCACTGGTGGGGGCTGATCGGTCCGTGCCAGGCCGTGTAGAGCGAATTGCCGTTGCCGTGACTGCGTCTACGCAGCAAGTGGGAATTGGGGTAACTATGCCGGCAGGCGTGTTCATGTCTGGCGAACGGGTAAAAGGTATCTTGACCTTGCAGCGACAGCTTTCCTGGGTGGTCCCACGTTTGGCCGTGTTGACGGATGATGAGGGCGCTTATTTGTATCAGGTGAAAAATGGCCATGCAGTGCGCATCGCTGTACGCACCGGCATTGAAAATGCAGAAAATATTGCTGTAGACGGGCCGTTTTTACCTGGGGCGCCTGTGGTGATTGCGGGTAATTATGAATTGACTCCGGGTATGGCAGTGCGTGTGCAGGCACCCGTATATTCCGGCGCGCTATGAGTTCGGTGGCATTGATGAGCCAGGGGAACTGGATGCAGCGCCATCGTCGAACGATTTTGTTTGTGCTGGCTATTTTTGCGCTGGCGGGTGCGGTAGCGGGTTTTCGTTTGCCCGTTGGCCTGTTTCCCAATGTGTCGTTTCCCCGGGTGGTGGTGATGCTGGATGCCGGTGACCGGCCAGCTGATTTGATGATGCTGTCGGTGACCCAGCCCGTGGAACTGGCCGTGCGACGCGTGCCCGGTGTGCAATCGGTGCGTTCAACCACCAGCCGGGGTTCAGCGGAGGTTTCAGTTGATTTTGGCTGGGGTACTGATATGGGGCTGGCGGCCACAGCCCTCGGTCAAGCCATTACCCAAATTTTGCCTAATCTTCCCGCGGGCACACAGATGACGGTGAAGCGCATGGATCCCACCGTGTTTCCTATTCTGGCTTACAGTTTAACTTCTGATCGCCAGTCCCAGTCGGCCTTGTATGATTTGGCGCGTTATCAGTTATTACCGCTGCTGTCTGGTATCAGCGGCGTGGCGCAAGTGGAAGTGCAAGGTGGCGAACGGGAGGAATATCAGGTTGAAGTCAATCCGGCCCGCTTGAACGCTTACGATTTGAGCGCGCAAGATGTGACCCGGGCGTTGGCTGCGGCAAATATCGTCAACGTGGTCGGGCGCCTGGAAGATCATTACAAATTATATTTGGCGGTGGCGGACAGTCGTGTGCATTCTGTTGCGCAACTGCGAGATTTGATGGTACGCACCCCAAACGGCGCAATGGTGCCTTTGGGGCGTATTGCAGAGGTCAGCGATGGTGTGATGCCGCATTGGACCCGTGTGACGGCGGACGGTCGGCAAGCGGTATTGCTAAATATTTTTCAGCAGCCCGGTGCCAACAGCGTACAGATTGCTCAGGATGTGGCCGCCAAACTTGCTGCATACCATGCGCACCTGCCTGCAGGGGTGCAATTGGCCAATTGGTACGACCAAAGTGCTTTGGTGCTGGAATCGGCTAAAAGCGTACGTGATGCCATGTTGATGGGCACCGGCCTGGCCATTTTTGTGTTGTGGCTGTTTTTGCGTAATGTTCGCATCACACTGATTGCTCTGGCAATTGTGCCAGTTGTATTGTCTGTGACGGTGTTGATGTTGTATGCCCTTGGCATGAGTTTCAATATCATGACCCTGGGCGGGATGGCTGCTGCGGTCGGTTTAATTATTGATGATGCCATTGTGATGACGGAACATATCGTGCGCCGATTGCGGGATGGCGGTGGTCCGGCGCATCAGCGAATTATGTTGGCTGCGCGTGAATTTATTCGGCCTCTGGCGGGCTCTTCTGCTGCGACGATCATTATTTTTGTGCCCCTGGCCTTTTTGACTGGCGTAACGGGTGCATTTTTCAAAGCCTTGTCGCTGACCATGGCATCTGGTCTGTTGATTTCTTTTTTTGTGACCTGGACGGCGACCCCTATTCTGGCGGAGCATTTGTTACGGAGCACGGATGCGGGTCAAGATGGGAAGTGGACGCACCGTGTTCAGGCGTTTTATGGTCGTTTGATGGCCCGTTTGCTGGCACGCCCCCTGTGGTTGCTGATGTTGCTGGTACCCCTGTTTTTGGTAGGGGGTCTGGCTTTTCAGCAGGTCAGTACCGGTTTCATGCCCGCCATGGATGAAGGCGGATTTATCCTGGATTATCATTCGGCGCCGGGCACTTCTTTGACTGAAACCAATCGTCTGCTGAATCAGGTGGAGGCGATCCTCAGGGCGGATCCCGATGTGGAAACTTATTCGCGTCGCACGGGTGCGCAATTGGGCGGCGGCATCACCGAAGCCAATGAGGGTGATTTTTTTGTGCGCTTGCGTCATGGGCAGCGCGCCCCGATCGCACAGGTGATGGACAGGGTGCGCAGCCAGATTGAGCAGAATGTGCCAGGCTTGAAGATTGAGCTGGCGCAATTGATGGAAGATGAAATTGGGGATTTGACGGCAGTGCCGCAGCCAATAGAAGTGAAGTTGTTTGGTGATGATCAGGCGGCTTTGGAACAGGCGGCTCACCGGGTACAAACACAGATTTCGGCCATTGCGGGGGTGGTGGATACCCGCGATGGCATTCATCCGGCGGGGGATGCGCTGGAAATACATGTTGACCCGGTGCGCGCTGCCCTGGAAGGGATGAGTGTAGAGGCGGTGAGTCAAGCGTTGGATAATGATCTGGCAGGAAACGTGGCCACCCAGATTCAGCGCAGTGCCAAATTGGTCGGCGTACGCGTGCGGATACCTTTTGCTTTGCGTGGCAGGGTGGCCGATGTGGCGCGTTTGCAGATCCGCGCGCCTGATGGGCATTTATTTCCATTGGGCCGCATCGCCAAAATTGAAGCCGTTAGCGGGCAACCCCAAATTGAACGTGAAAACCTGAAACATATGATTGCGGTGACCGGGCGAATCAGTGGTCGTTCTATGGGCGCAGTCATGACGGATGTGCGTCGGGTGGTGGGTGCGGCGGGCAATTTGCCTGTGGGTGTCTATTTTGAATTGGGTGGCTTGTACGCCCAACAACAACAGGCTTTTCAGGGTCTTGCTGCAGTGTTTGTTGCCGCATTGGGTTTGGTGTGTGTGTTGCTCTTGTGGATTTATGAGCGCTTCCAGATTGCGCTGGCAATCATGGTCATGCCCCTGTTGTCTTCACTGGCAGTGGTGACGGGCTTGTGGCTGTTTGGTAACGAGCTGGATATTTCATCGATGATGGGCATGACCATGATTATCGGCATTGTGACTGAAGCGGCTATCTTTTATTTTTCCGAATTTTATGAATTGCCTGATGATCTTCCTTTGGCCGAGGCGCTTATTCTGGCCGGGAAAAATCGCATGCGCCCCATTGCCATGACAGGGTTTGCCGCGATACTGACCCTGTTACCCCTGGCGGTTACCTGGGGGCACAGCGCGAGCATGGAGCAGCCGCTCGCCGTGGCCGTGATTTCCGGCTTGGCGATACAGCCGGTGCTGGTGCTGGTGGTGATGCCTGTTTTATATTGCGTGCTGGTTGGCCGGAAACGCATGACGATGATTTCGGATTCGAATTCCATGCTTTGATGGGCTGTGCGCATTCGAGGGCGGCAATAAGCACCACGCTGGATACCGCATGCATGTGTGTATCGATTCTCATCCCCGCTGAAGTTCTCTGTATAATGTAAACAGTGGAGGCGA
>JAJYMO010000075.1 GCA_021786845.1 Pseudomonadota bacterium
TGGAAGAAAAACTCTACGGATGGGATCGGGAAATCGACAGTAACACCGTCGAAGTTTATATCCATCGCCTGCGAAAAAAACTCGGCGCTGACTTTATCCGTAACGTGCGGGGCGTGGGCTATAAAGCGGCCACAGCATGAACTCAATCCGGGAACGCCTGTTGCTCTGGCTCATTGTCGGCATGCTGGTCAGCACGGGCATCGCAGGCTTGAGCATTGACTGGTTGGCGCAGGATGAGGTGAACGAGCTGTTCGATTATCAGATCAGGCAAATCGCGTTGTCCCTGCCCGGTCACAGTCAATTGCCAGACATCGCGACGGAGGATGAAGATCCTGAAGAAGACAATATCATTCAGGTGTGGAATGCGCAGGGCAAACCGTTGTTTTCGTCGTATCCGTCGCATGCTTTACCGCGTTATGCCATGTCCGGCTTGCATACTGTGACCTACCAGCAGCAATCCTGGCGCTTGTATAACACTCAGCGGCATGGGCGATATATTCAGGTTGCGCAATCCATGACAGTCCGTAATGATCTGGCGGCAACCCTGGCTGTGCGGATGCTGATACCGTTTTTTGTACTGATCCCGTTGTTGGCAGGGCTGATTTGGTGGTCGGTGGGGCGGAGCTTGCGACCCTTGCAAACGATGACTGCTGCGGTCGCTGCACGACACGCCGACGCCATGCAACCGCTGGATGAGGAGAATTTGCCGCAAGAAATCAAGCCTGTGGTCATTGCACTCAATCAACTGCTTGTGCGCCTGAATCAGGCCATGCAGTCGCAACGGGCATTCATTGCCGATGCCGCACACGAATTACGCAGCCCATTGACCGCGCTCAAACTGCAATTGCAATTGACCGAACGCGCCAGCACCGACGAACAGCGCTCTATTGCTTTGATCAAACTGAATCAACGTCTGGACCGCAGTATTCATTTGGTCCGGCAATTACTCACCCTTGCACGCAGTGAGTCGTCATTGGAAGCCATCCCTTTTACGTCAGTAGATTTGTCCGTTTTGGTTCAGGAAGTCGTGCAGGATTTGATGCCCCTGGCCGAAGCGCATCAAACCGGTTTGCAACTTGATGTACAGTCGCATGTTCTGGTGACGGGACGGCAAGCGGATTTACGTACCCTGATCAGTAATCTGCTCGACAACGCCATCCGTTATACGCCTGATGCAGGCCAGGTACGCATCAGCGTGACACGTGAAGCAGGGCAAGCTGTGCTGCGCGTGATTGATCAGGGCAGCGGAATTCCAGCGCATGAGCGGGAACGTGTATTTGATCGTTTTTACCGGCGCGAAGGCACGGAAGCGACCGGCAGCGGCTTGGGGCTGGCCATTGTGCGCAATATTGCTGACGCGCATCATGCAGTGCTGGCGCTGTCGGATAATACGAATAGTCCGGGGCTGGTTGTCACGGTGAAATTTGCCTGATGGCCATTTGGCCTCATTCACTTCCTTTTTTAAAAAATTTTAAATCGTTAAGTTTCTGTTAAGAATTGATCGCTTACTCTGTGAACACGGCATAACATTTCGTTGCGCTGTTGTCATCAAGGAGTTTCAAATCATGGTTAAAAATAAAAGCGTAGCCATTGCAGCATTGGTAATGTTGTTGGGCGCAGCGGGCGCACAGGCTTATACAGGCGAAGCGATGGCAAAGCATGCCAAGGTGACGATCACCCAAGCACGGGCTATCGCACTGAAAGCGCGCCCCGGTAAAATTACGGATGAGGAATTGGAAAAGGAAGCTGGTGGCAGCGGCTTGCGTTATTCTTTTGATATCCGTGAAGGCAAGGTCACCCACGAAGTGGGCGTCGATGCACAGTCCGGTTCGGTATTGGAAAATAAGGCAGAAGGCGCGAATCCGGATTAAGGCGGTCTGAGCACGGCGGTTCCTGGCCCACCGAAAGGGAAGTAATTCTTTTCGGTGGGCCTTTTTCGGTGCTTACCCTGTCAGGCTGAAGCCTGATCTACGAAAAACTCACCACTTTCCCTGTTGTAGGTCGGGTTTTAACCCGACGAACTGTTGTGTTTTTTACCTCTGCGTCAGGCTGAAGCCCGACCTGCCGAACCGAACCAGGTTTTCGCACGGGTTGAGTTTAAAACCGACAGTTGAGCTGGTTTCCTGTCTATCCTTATAAAGCAAAAACCTCATGCAATTTCGGCATCATCACTTCGGTGCCATGTAGCTGTTGTGCAAAAGACTGCATCACATCTTCTTCGCCATGAACCAGAAAGGTGCGGGTTGGGTGATTGATCTGTTTGTGCCAGGCCAGCAGTTCATCCCGGTCGGCATGGGCAGAAAAGCCGCCAATGGTGTAAATACGAGCACGTACCGCGATTTCTTCATTGAAGATCCGTACTTTTTTGGCGCCATCGACAATGTTGCGTGCCAAAGTGCCCCGAGCGGCATAGCCGACAAAGATCACACTGCTGTTTTCTCGCCACAAATTCTGTTTGAGATGGTGACGTACCCGTCCCCCGGTACACATGCCAGAACCGGCGATGATGACCGCGCCGCCGCTGATTTGATTCAATGCGATGGATTCAGCCACCTCACGGGTAAAATGCAGTCCGGGAAAATTAAAGGGGTCCTGACCGCTGTGGAGTAATTGATTGGTTGCTTCATCATAGCATTCGGGATGGCGCTGAAAAATTTCAGTGGCAGAAATGGCCATCGGCGAATCCAGAAACACCGACATGGACGCGGGCAGGTGTCCGGATTTGATGCCTTCCCGCATGTAATAAAGAATCTCTTGCGTTCGTTCCAGGGCAAAGCTGGGAATGATGACATTGCCGCCACGGCGGAAGGTGTCGGTGATGGCGGCATACAGTTCTTCGACGGAGGGTTTTAGTGCTTTGTGCAAC
>JAJYMO010000098.1:0-8868 GCA_021786845.1 Pseudomonadota bacterium
GTTAGTCCAGATTTTGTATAAATCGTGATCCCGGCTGGTCGGCGGATTGGCATAATGATGTCGGCATGCACTCAGTGAGTTTTTTCTGGGCGCATTGCATGGGTTATCGCTGCAACAAAAGCTGGATCGGGCGCATTCACTTCACTGGTTTCCGCCACGATACGTCCATCGGCATCGAGCAAGGCGATTTCAACATTGTGGCTGAAATCACCATTGGGCCGCTTGCGGTAGGAGACTCCGAGCGTGGCAGCGAAAGCACGCACATCTCCATACTCTGGTCGCGTCAAACGCCAAATGGGTGCCTTCAGCTGGTGCATGGTTGCCGCCATGGACAAGGCCTGAACGGTGTCATGGCCGGGGTCAAAACTGATCAGAATGACTGGCGGCGCGCTGTGATGGGTATGCGCTTTGACTGCAGCGCGGATACGCTGAATGGCTTGGATATTCAGCGGACAGGCGCTTTGACATGAGGCATAGAACAGGCTGATCAATACAGGGTGACCGCGCAGCGAGGCGAGCGTAAAGGTTTGCCCATTCTGATCGCGCAGACTGAGTGCGGTCTGATAGACTGAATCGGCAGGCAAGGTCTGTGTTTCTGGATCGGCCTGAGCTGTTCCAGCCCAAAGGGCGGACATTAGCAGGCATAACCGTATCCATCGGCGTATTATCATGGTGTATTTCCCTGTTCTGTGTCACGCACGCAGCGAAAACCAATGTTGCCGGATGCGTCCGTTGGTTTCATGGCAGAAAGCGCCGCCACGCGCATCATTAAAGGGTAGGCCGAGCGGTTCTCAAACGCCAGCGCGGCGCCGCCGCAAAGTTGCAGCAGGTTGCTTTGATCAGTGTCGCGGGCATCTGCATTGACAAACAAGGCTTCATAATCATCCACCCATTCCCAGACCAGTGTGTTCATGTCATGCAGACCATACTGGTTTCCGGGGTTTAGGCCCACTTTGCCGGGCCTGTGGCCGGTGCGCGCCAGTAATGTTTGCAAAATTCGTCCCTCTTGATCTGCCTGACCGTTGACATCAGTGCGGTACGCACCCGCTGCGGCGAACTCCCATTGGTACCAGCTTGGTAAGTGGGCCGCTTCACTGGCGCAATAAGCGCGTGCGGCAAACCAGCTCACTTCAGTGACGGCTTGTTGTGGATCGAAGCTCGGGCCCGGTGACAAGGCGGTGGCCCAGGAAGCCAAGTAGTCTTTTGAGGCATAGACACTGGAGATGCGATCACGTCGCCATTCGGGGTTTTTGTCAAGGAAGGCGATGTAGTCGTGTATGGTGACGGGCATCGCTCGCATGGCAAATGGGGCGATCGATATGGGAGTGCGCGAGCCATCCAGGCTCAGAGCGCTGATCAATGTACCGCCGGGCACCGGGCGATAATCAGCATCCGTTGCGGCAGGACTGCACACGGCATACGCCCACAGTAAGCAAAAAGCCATTGCGCGCATCCCCTTCCCTCCTTGGTGTCGTTGATCCAGTCACCCTCTTGGTCCAAAATCCCGGCCTTGTGGCCGGGAAGCATGAACTGACTGCTCAAAATTTCCCTATTAAAAGCCGAAGACCTTATTATTTTACTGCTGTATTTGCACGGGCAGCCTTAACTTCTGCTGGCAAGATGGTGCCTCCTTTGTTGTTGAAGTTGTTCAGCACATAAGTCAGCACATGTGCGATTTCCTCATCGCTGAGCTGGGATCCGAAAGACGGCATCTGCGATTCATAGCCTGTGCTGTTGACTGTGATCTTGCCACTTAGTCCGTGTAACACGAAACCGATCGCGCGCTTTGGATCCGCATTAAGGAAGTCAGACATGGCCAATGGCGGGAATGCGCCCGGCAAGCCCATGGCATCAGCTTGATGGCAGGCAGCACAAATTTGTCCAAACACCCGCTTGCCGTCAGCCATGGCATCATTTTCTGCCGGCATTTCATGTGGAGGCAGTGCAGCAATCGTGGAGGCATTGTTGAAGGGTCCACTGCTTATTTTTTTGTACAGCGATGGATTGGCAGCGCCTTGTACGACCAGTTGACCCAGCGCACCCTGCATGAAAGCGCGTGTGATTGAATGGTCCACCAGCAAATAGGTACCGGGCACCAGTGTCTTTAATTCGATGGTGGTTGCGCCGCCCGCAGGGATCAAGGTCGTCTGCACATTGTGGTTGATCAGCGTGCCTCCTTCGACATTAACACTGTCAAAAATTTGGCCGATGATATGAAAACTGGACACCAGGTTAGGTCCACCATCGCCAACAAACAGGCGTACACGATCACCCACCCTGGAAGTCAGTGCGTTAGCGCCCACCAGAGACCCTTCGCGACCATTGAACAAGACATAGGTGGGTTGTTCCAGCAGCATTTTTTTCATGTCGAAAGCCTGTAAGCCGGGAGCATGATAATTACCTTCGGTATAAAAATCGCCTTGTACCACATAATACTCTTGTTCCACTTTTGGCAAACCTTGTGGTGGTTCGACCAGAATCATACCGTACATGCCATTGGCGATGTGCATGGGAACCGGTGCGGTTGCGCAATGGTAAATGTATAACCCTGCACGCATTGCTTTGAATTCAAATACACTTTCATGTCCAGGCGGGGTCACCGACACCGCTGCGCCGCCACCCGGTCCCATGACCGCATGCATGTCAATGTTGTGAGCCATGTGTGAGCTGGGGTCGTTTTTCAAGTGCATCTCTACCGTATCGCCTTCACGTACGCGTATCATTGGCCCGGGCGTGCTGCCGTTGAAGGTCCAGAAGTTATAACGTACGCCATCGGCAATTTCCTTGACCACCTCTTTGGTTTCCAGTCGAACGATCACCCGAGCAGGGTACGAACGGTGGATCGGCTGCGGTACGCCAGGTGGCGCAACCAGCACTTCTTCAATCGGTGCGCCACGTGGAGGGCCAAAATCGCCGGCCTCGCGACTATTTGTCTGATTAGCTGCCGTATTGTCGTCCGCAAAAGTGATTGGGACAGCGGCGTTGATCAATGCCATCACTGCCACCGCGATGACAGTACGTACGTATTTTGTGTAGTTCATGGTGTGCTTGACTCCTTGTGGGCTAGGTTTAATTGCTTCAACACAGATTACAGCCTATAAGCTGGATTTGTCCTTGTCCTTGACCTGGATCAAGCGAAGCAAAATTATTTATTTTGATAAAGCTATGTGGGGCTATGCGTAGTCTGCGGATTTATATCGCTGTTTATCAGAGTTAACGCGTGAGTTGGGCATACAGCAGGGGTAGTCTGGTGGGCAACTCAGATGGTTTTCGAATGATGATAAAGTTGTCTTTACCAAAAATATGCGGCAGGTATTCATGTGCATCCTGGTCAACGGTGACGCAAAATGGGCGTAAACCTTTTTGCCTGGCTGAGATGAGTGCTTTACGTGTGTCTTCGATACCATAACGGCCTTCATAGTGATCCGCATCGTTGGGTTTGCCATCAGTGAGTAACAGCAGCAAGCGTTCGCGAGATTTTTGTTGTCCCAGAATATCTGATGCCTGGCGTATGGCTGCACCCATGCGGGTGTAATAAGCCGGGTTGATCTGTTGAATGCGACCGCGCACGACATCGTCATAAACTTCATCGAAGGCTTTTAGGGTCTGGAAGCGTATATCGGCGCGTTGTTTGGAACTGAAACCATATAGCGCAAAGCGGTCGCGACTGACAGACAATGCCTCGGAGAACAGAAACAGGCTATCCCGAATCACATCAATGATGCGCTTTCCTTCACCAACCCATGCTTCGGTGGATAAAGACAGATCGGCCAGCAGCAGGCAGGACAGATCGCGTTCACGTTTGCGTTGATCAATGTAAAAACGGGATTCGGTGCCGGAACGGTGTGTGACATGCCGAATGTACGGTTCAATATCAATGTCTTTCCCCTCTGTCTGCCCTTTAAAACGCAGGCGAACGGGTTGTAACGCACTGAACTGGCGCTGCATGCGTTGTTTGTCGCGTTTCAGGTATTCGGGCAGCGCACAGGGTGACGCATCTGTCATGGGGATGTGGTGAATCCGGCATTGGTTCGGATTCAAACTATGTGTTCTGTAATCCCATTCCGGCTGCATACTGTTGCCACTTAACGGACGTGTGTTGTGCTCAGCAGCAGACAAGTCCAGCGACATGCGCAGTTTCCTGGCGATACTTTTGTGGTCGCGGGCAATGCTGATGACATCCAGATCGTCAGCGGCATGGGCAAGGTTCTGATCTTCGTTGTCCTGGGTTTCGTGTTCGACTTTGGCGTATTCAGTCCAACTGAAAATGGATTCAGGACGAAACAACAAGAGGCCGCCTTGTCGGGCTGGCAGTTCTTCGTGCTGGGCCACCCTGCGTTTTTGATCGGACTGTAGCGTGCTGGCGGTTTGGGATGATTGCTCGGGCGATGGATGCGAGCGGCCGGGAGCTGCGGTGGCCTGGTCAGGACGCAACCACAGCAAAACAGGATGTGGCGGGTAGCGTGTGGGCGGAAGGGATAGGGTGCTTCCCGGCTGAAGTAAGGCATTACGGATGGCTTGTTCCTGTTGCGCCTCATCAGGTGGTAACTGTCTGGGGTCTGGGCGGCGGGCAATTTCGGCTTCAACCAAACGATGATAACGTGCCGCTAACCCGGGGTAGGTGTGCGTGATAGCCAGCACCGCCGCCTGGTTTCTGATCAACCAGGCTTGATTGGGCTCCGGGTCTACAGCACACAGCGCGGCCAGCCAGAAATACAGATCACGGTTCAGTGCTGTCGCAGGATAAGCATCGATGAAAGCGGGCAGTCGTAACGCTTCATGGTCCACCCAGGCCAAATCGGCTTTGCTGGCGCGACCGGCCAGACGATCAAGCAATGAACGTTTGGCACCATGACGCGTTGCTGCGCCCGCTTGGACCGCAAGACCAGCTTCGCCGCCCAGGGCGCGGAACAGCAGTGCCGCATCGCGGGTGATACCAGACAGTTCAACGACAGCTTCGGGATGGTTGCGTGCTGTCAGATGATTGATCAATTTGTGCCACGCGATGCCGACCTGTTCTTCCATGTGTAAGGCCTCCTGTTATGAATCGCAGCAAATTTAGCGATCGAAGACCGCTTGGACCACGACCATCAGTGCGCGGGTAATTTCCGGTTCGTCGGACAAACATTCCACAATCGCCACACGGCATGCGGTTTGCGGGTCGCAACCGCTGGCGATCAGTTTTGCAGCGCCTACAATTAAACGTGTACCTGGCGCTTCTTCCAGATCATGTTCGGCGACATTGCGCAAGGCATTGGCAAGAACAACGAGCTGTTTGGCTGCGGCTTGATGAATGCCGGACTCCATCATCACAATTTCGGCTTCGCGGGCGGGTTCCGGAAAACCGAAAGCGAGGGACACGAAGCGTTGGCGAGTACTGGGTTTTAGCCCTTTGAGCAAGTGTTGATAGCCGGGGTTATAAGAGATCACCAGCATAAACTCTGGTGGTGCAGACAGAGTTTCCCCAGTACGTTCTATGGGCAGGATTCTCCGGTCATCAGACAGCGCATGAAGCACCACGGTGGTGTCTTTGCGTGCTTCCACCACTTCATCCAGATAACAAATACCACCGTGACGCACTGCCTGAGTGAGCGGACCGTCCATCCAATAGGTGCCGGATGCGTCAATCAGGTGACGTCCCACCAAATCTGAAGCAGACAGGTCGTCATGACAGGAAATGGTATACAAAGGGCGTTTAAGGCGTGCTGCCATGTGTTCGACGAAACGGGTTTTACCACAGCCGGTAGGCCCTTTGATGAGTATCGGCAGGCAGTTTCGGTATGCGAGCTCAAAGAGGGTGACCTCATCTCCGTTTGGGGTATAAAACGGGATGTCATCGGGCAATCTGGCGGTATGGATGGTCGGGTTGGCGGACATGTGAATACTCCTGATTTGGGTTATGCGCTAAGGTAGGCGAAGGCGATAATGCTGCCAACAGACAACAAATAGATGGCCATGACCAAGCGCCATACCCAGCGCACATGACGCAAGCCCATGAATTCGTTGGTTACAAGATGACCTTTTATCAGCGTGAGTCCCAGCACCGTGAACATCAGCACACTTCCTGAGACGGCTGTACTCAGCCTGAACGAGAGTGTGGTGAGCCCGAGCAGAATGAGCCATGTCAGGGTGGCGCGACGGGTCCCGGATGCTGGATGTTTTAAACCATTGTCCAATAATACGGTGTGCGATGATTTCATCTTTCAGACTCCCGAATTCAATGGATGACATATACCAATGCAAACAGAATGATCCAGACCAGATCCACCATGTGCCAGTAAGAACCGCCGGTTTCCACGCCGGTATGGTGTTCGGCGCTGTAATGTCCGGTATAAGCCTTGTAGGCCACAACAGCAAGAATCACCATACCCATGATCACGTGCATGAAATGAAAAAAGGTCAGTGACAAATAGAACATGTAAAACAGATTGGTGGACAAATTGATACCATGGACGAAATCCTGATGAAACTCGGCGAGTTTGAGCAACAGAAAGCCACCTCCCAAGCCCAGTGCACCACTCAACCAATGTCCACAGACCTTGTTGTGTCCAGCTTTGATTGCCTGGTTCGCGCGCACCACGAAATAGCTGCTGGTCACCAAAATCAGGGTATTGGCAAAGCCATTGTCGCGGTTAAGTGTGAGCTGTGATGCATTAAACAACGTCACATGGGTACTCCGGGCAAAGGCATATGCAGCAAAGAAAATACCAAACACCACCAATTCAGCAAAAATGAAAATCCAGATGGCCAGGTCGCCCGGCAAATCTTGCGTTGCATCGGTATCACTATTGATATGGGGAGTCATGGTATGAGCCAGATTAAATGGATGAAACTGGAACATACGAAAGCGTCATGGGCAGAGCATCCCTGCCCATGACGCCCTACGTACTTACTTGGACAATGCCTGTTTCATCTCATTGGCATACTCATACTCACCCGCAAAGAAAAAGCTGCGCAGGTAAATCAGTAAGCCAGTGAAAAAGCTGACACCGAAAAATTCACGTATCCAGAAAAAGACACGTGCTTTGTCTTGAACTTGCATGAAACCCATGGGGTCTTCTGCAGCGCGCTGCAGAAAGAGGGTGACAATGCCTGCGCCGGTGAGTGCCAGCGTAATACCTATCATACTAAGGGTCATGAACCAGAACCCCGTCATTTCCCAGCGTTGCGCAACCATGCTGTTTGCCGTGCGTCCGCGCAGCAAGGGCATGGCGTAGGAGATAATGGCCAAGGCAATCATGGCATAAGCGCCAAAGAATGCCAGATGACCGTGCGCTGCGGTGAATTGGGTACCGTGAATGTAGTATTGCACAGGCGCCAGAGTGATCATGAAGCCCCACAGCCCCGCACCAAGAAAGGCCATGATGGGTGTACCCATTGCCCACAGCATGGCCGCTTTGTTCGGGTGCTCGCGGCGACGTTGCAACAACGTTTTGAACGAAAAAGCGATCAGCAGCATGAAAGGAATGGGTTCGAGCGCGGAAAAGATGGAGCCGAGCCATATCCAGTATGCTGGCGCACCGGTGTAATAATAGTGGTGGCCGATGCCGACGAGGCCGGAAATCAAGGTCATGGCGATGATGATATAGATCCATTTTTCGATGATTTCACGGTCTACCCCAGTCATTTTGATCAGAATGAAACCCAGCAACGCACCCAGTATCAATTCCCAGTCACCTTCAACCCAACCATGCACGACCCACCACCAGCCGAAACTGGCTTTTACTGTGTCTTGCGGGAAATAAAAAGCAGGCAGGAACAACAGCGCCAAACCCCATAAACTACCGACCAGAATGATATTAATGGAGGTTTTGCGACCTTTGATCAGCGTCATGGTGACATTGAACAGCAGTGACAGGGCGACCAGAACAATGCCAACCTTGATTGGTAAAGGTTGTTCCAGATAACCACGACCCATCGTCGGTAGTACAGCATTGCCTGTCATAGCCGCTAGTTGTGTATAAGGCACAAACAGATACGACAGGATCGTCACCGCACCGGCTGCAAGAAATACCCAGAAAGTGATTAACGCAAGTTTTGGGCTATACAGCTCAGTCTGTGCCTCTTCCGGAACAATAAAGTAGGCCGCTCCCATAAAGGCCATTAATAACCAGACAATGAGCAAATTGGTGTGACTCATGTGCACCACATCAAAAGGCAGTGCCGGAAACAGAAAAGTACCATTTAAATATTGCAAGCCTGCGATCAGACCGAATACGATCTGGCCAACAAACAAGCCCAATGCGGCAATAAAATACGGTTTTGCCACCCGTTGAGACTGATAATTCATGATTACTCCTTTTTAATGGCGTGGGTATGTTATTCAATTAACCTTCGATATTGGGTGGCCATTTATTGGTGTCAATGTTGGAAAGCCATTGCAAATAAGCGGTGATATCGTTGAGCTGATCTGCGTTGAAATGGAAGTTAGGCATCTGTCTTCTTCCTGGTGCACCAGAAGGTTGTGCATGTATCCACGCCTTGATAAATTCAGGCCCCCGGCGTTTGTAGACATTACCGAGTTCTGGCGCATAATAAGCGCCTTCGCCATTGACGGTGTGGCAACCGATACAGTCGTTCGTATCGAACAAATATTTGCCGCGAAGCACGGACGGGGTCAAGTTGACGGCATGATCTCGAATGGGGATTTGTTGAAATGAATCATACGCAAGCAGTAAATAAATAATGAGAAAAAAACCTGCACCGCCGAGAAAAATATTACGGGCCATGGCCTTGGTAAACACTTGTTGCATGTTCGACTCCTTGGTTGTTGGAAAATTGTACAATTGTTGTTTTACAGAAAAAATATTAACGACGCCTTGACTTGGATCAAGTTGGTATAACAATTGATTGATTCGGTAATCAACC
>JAJYMO010000098.1:9284-16151 GCA_021786845.1 Pseudomonadota bacterium
TTTTTTCCAAATCATGCGATATCACTGGTCACTTTCTACCAAACTTGCCCTGTTCACCGGGGTGTATTTGGTATTGTCCTTATTCTGCGTTGGCGGAACATTATGGGTCTCCTCGAAGCTGGATGGCGGTGCGGCAACCGTCAACGAAGCAGGCCGATTGCGCATGCAAACCTATCGTATTGCATTGATTGGCTCAACACACCACGAACATCAGGAAATTACTCATGAAATAGACCGGATGCAGGCGGATTTTACTTTGCTGCGTTCCGGCAATCCATCCCGGCCATTGCTCACGCCCTGGGATGCAACGATTCGTCATCGCTTCATCGTTGTCGAATCACAATGGCAACATCTTCAAAAACGGTGGGGCGATCCAATGCAAACTCAGCCGGTCAGTCAAGTTGAACTGGGTAACTTCGTTGACCAGATTGACGCCTTTGTGGCGGCAATTGTCAATCGGCTGAATTTTTGGACATCGACATTACATCTGCTGCAAATGGGGTTGGCCGTACTTGTCATCATCGGTGCGATGCTGATGTTTTACACCAGCTACCTGTTCGTGCTTAATCCAGTGGGCCGGCTCAGCCGGGGGGTGTCGGCACTCAAAGAAGGCGACTACAGTGCCCGCGTTGCGGTCAATTCCACTGACGAACTGGGCGATCTGGCTCAGGCCTTCAACCACATGGCTGAACAATTACAGGCTGTACATGCAGGCCTGGAAGAGAGGGTGCGACAAAAAACTGCCGATTTACAGGCTGAGCAACAACGGTTAACGGCACTCTACGAGGTGAGTGCCCTGGTATCGAAGGCCGAAAGCCTGGACGAGTTGGCGCATGAGTTCACCGCAGCGGTACGACACATTACTGCGGCAGACGCTGCGTTGATGCGCTGGACCGATAACACCACCGGGCGCTACCTGTTACTCGCGGCCGAGGGCGTGCCACAAATCATCACCGATGATGAGCGCTGCCTGATTGCCGGCAACTGCCATTGTGGGCAAACACACGCCAATGCCGAACCGCAAACGATACAATTCCGTAAATCAGAAGAACGGGGGGAGGCTCCTGATGAGGCTTGTGTCAATGAAGGCTTTTCCACCTTATTCAAAGTGCCCGTGACTGCTCAAGACCGCTTGCTTGGCGAAATTGACTTGTTTTATCGCTCGCATCGCATCATGGATCAGGCACAGCGCTCTTTGCTTGAGGCGCTTGCTGCACACCTTGCAGCAGCCATGGAAAGCCTGCGTAGCGCAGCACTGGAACGCGAGAGCGTCGTAGCGAAAGAACGCAGTCTGCTTGCACGTGAGTTGCATGATTCTATTGCTCAAGCGCTGGCATTCATGAAAATCCAGTTGCAATTGTTGCGTTTGGCGTTGAAATCCAACAACACTGCGCGGATTGATATCGTTGTAAACGAACTTGACACCGGAGTACGTGAAAGTTTGGCCGATGTGCGTGAACTTCTATTGCACTTTCGTACCCGAACTCAAGAGCAGGACATCGAACCTGCTTTACGCAGTACATTACAGAAATTTGAACTTCAGAGCGGTGTACCTGTACACTTGCAATTTGATGGCTTTGGTCAACCGCTGGACTCGGATATTCAGGTGCAAGTCCTGCATGTCCTGCAAGAGGCGCTATCGAACATTCGAAAACATGCCCAGGCACGCCATGTTGATATGATAGTGAGCAGTTTACCGCAGTGGCGATTTGAAATTCACGATGATGGATGCGGTTTCAATACACAACAGCTTGGAGATGACCCGCGAATGCATGTGGGACTGCAAATCATGCGCGAGCGGGCCAACGCTATTGGGGCACGTTTGTGGATTGAATCGCGACCGGGTGAAGGAACCCATGTGACCCTTGAACTGCCCGAGTCGAAATCCTTGGCCACTTTAACCCAAAAAGGTGATTTGGAGCGAACACATGTCACCTGAAATTCATATTCTGCTTGTCGATGACCACAAGCTGTTTCGTCGCGGTTTAACGGCCCTGCTCGCCGAAACCCAAGACTTGCGGGTTGTTGGCGAGGCAGGTGACACCGGAGAGGCATTGCGACTGACCTCCAAACTTCAACCTGACATCATCCTGCTTGACAACCATCTGCCGGGAAATCGCGGCGTCGATGCGGTACAAAGCCTGCGCAAGGCCGCTCCTTCTGCACGGGTACTCATGCTAACAGTTGGTGATGACACTGCTGATTTGGGTGCCGCACTGCGTGCGGGTGCCAGCGGTTATCTGCTTAAAGTATGCGAGGCGAACGACCTCATCGAGGCGGTACGCCGTGCGCATCGCGGTGAGGTGGTAATTGGCGCAGAAATGACACCCAAATTAATGCAAGCCTTCACCACACCGGATACCCCCTCATCGCTTACCGCCGAAATAAATACCGCACTGATTTTGCCGCATAACATCTCATCAGAAACGCTCTTGAGTCCACGTGAACGACTCATTGCTATTGCGATTGCGCGTGGAGCAAGCAATAAACAAATTGCTCGTGACTTTGATATCGCTGAAACCACCGTCAAAGCACATGTGCAGAATATTTTGCGCAAGCTTAATATGGCTTCGCGAGTCCAGATTGCAGTATATGCCAGCGTAAACAGCTTAATAGATTAAGCAACTCTGCATGTCTGCACGAGTACTGCTGATTCATTTTTTACTGTTTTTGCTTTAGCGCCCATCATTCCATATGGCATCTCTACTACCCAAAAAGCTGTCTCACAATGCCTCATTTCACCTCGGGTTCTAATGGATTACCTGAATTAAATTTGGTATTCGCTTCAAGAAACAGACGGTGTTCTCCCTTGATGAACAGATGGCCCAAGAATCTACTTGAGGCCACCCTGTTACTGAGGAATAACTTTTCTAATTGTGATTGACGCAGCATCCTGTCGCAGGGCATCTGCTTCCGATGGAACATGAATCAAATCAGACAACTGATACAAATCCAGCGTCGCGAGAAAACTTTTCCTGGCTTCTATCAATACCGACTTGAGAGCACAGGCTGGTAACAAGGTGCAAGATTTGACCCCCACTCCGAAGCATTCCGCGATATCCATATTTTCTTCAGTATCGCGTACTACATCACCCAAGTTAATCTTCTCTGGTCGCCGCGCCAGGCGCATACCGCCTCCCCTGCCACGTACAGTGAGAATATAACCATGCATTGCTAATCCATGAACAACTTTCATCAAATGGTTTTTGGAGACGCTATGTTCCCTGGCAATTTCTTTGATCGTGACAAGATGGTCGAACTGTCCTCCCAAATACATAAGAACGCGTAACGAATAATCGGTAAAGCGAGTAAGTTGCATAACCACTCCATACTAAATATATACAATTAATACATCTTTGTTAAATGCAATATAAATTAAGTATTAATTTATGTATATAGTTATATAAAATTTTTTACAAAAAAATGTAAAGATGTATAAATAATATTGCTTTAATGATTTGATGGTGGTAAATTAAAGATGCATTTTTTGCACACCTTAATGGAGCGTATGATGTCCATACAATCAGCAATGCCCACTGAAGAAGAAGTTGAAGCTGCTCTACGTGATGTAAGCGACCCTGAAATCGGGATAAATATCGTCGATTTGGGCTTGGTATATGGCGTGGAAATTTCAGACAACAGGCTGCATGTTGATCTGACCATGACCACGCCAGCCTGCCCGATGGGGGAGATGATTCTCGATGATGTCCGTGAAGTGTTGGCAACGCTGGTGCCAAGCGATGTCGAAATCGACCTCAACCTGGTATGGGATCCCCCATGGAGCCCGGACAAGATGAGCGAGTTTGCACGCGAACATTTGGGCTGGCGTTAAACTTAACTACTTAACTTAAACGATTGGAGATTTATTATGACGACTACAACTACTGATATCACCGTTGACGTTCGCACCATTGCACCACGTGACCGTCATCCACTTATTTTTGGGACTTTCTCTGGTTTGGCTCAGGACGAAGCGTTACTCCTGGTCAACGACCACGATCCAAAACCACTTTATTATCAATTCCAGGCTGAGCACGGCGGCAAGTTCAGCTGGGATTATCTGGAAGAAGGCCCTGATGTATGGCGAGTGCGTATTGGTCGCGTCACGGGTTGCTGTTCCGTTTGCCATCCCTGAGCAAAAAAGCCATGCGATCTGGCGACTTGGGGGTTCCGTTCCGCCTGCCACTTCTTATTCTGGGATTTGTCTCCTTGATAATAGGCGTGTTAGCCGGCCTCGCTCGGTTGGGCTGGAACGTACCACTCTCCCCGGCACACTTGCTCCTGTTGCATGGCCCACTGATGGTGTCGGGCTTTCTCGGCACTGTCATCGGGCTGGAGCGAGCGGTCGCCATGGGGCACCGTTGGGCTTACGCGGGGCCGTTGTTGTCTGGTCTGGGCGGCATCGCCTTCCTGATTGGCTTACCTTTCTTCATCGGTGCGGCAGCTATTACACTGGGCAGTGCTGTGTTATTCGCTGGAACCACTTTGATCATGCTGCGCCAGCGTGAGCTGTTCATGCTTACTATGGTGCTGGGTGCACTGAGTTGGTTGGTCGGCAACCTGCTCTGGCTGGCTGGTATGCCTGTGCCCGGGGTGGTAACGCTGTGGATTAACTTCTTAGTCTTGACAATTGCCGGTGAACGGCTGGAATTATCCCGTTTCCTTCCGCCCTCGCCTGTGGCCAAACGCATTTTTGCGGTCATTCTTGCAATGCTCCTGACCAGCAGCTTTCTCGGCGAAACCAGCTTTGGCATTATGCTGTATGGTTTCGGACTGCTCACGCTGGCTTTGTGGTTGCTGCGCCAGGACATCGCACGGCGCACGGTAAAAGAACAAGGACTGACCCGCTTCATCGCCGTCTGTCTGCTCTCTGGCTATGCCTGGCTTGCCGTCGGCAGCATTATGCTGCTCGTTGCCGGCAGCTTAGCTGGTGCTTATGATGTGGTGCTGCACACCATCCTGATTGGCTTCGTGTTTTCAATGATATTTGGCCACGCACCGGTGATATTTCCCGCCGTATTACGGATCAAGATGCCTTATCACTGGACTTTCTATCTGCCACTGCTGGTGCTGCATGTGTCACTGCTGGTGCGGCTTACCGGTGATGGGCTGGGACTACCCGATTTGCGCAGTCTCGGTGGATTGTTGAATGCGGCGGCGCTAGCGCTGTTTATTTTGAGCACTGTCAGCAGTGTGATCCGCGGATTTCAAACAGGCCGGAATTGATTGTGACTATCAAGGTGATGAGCATATTTATCCAATGGAAAAGAATTGACACGCCCCTGTCCAACTACCGCACTGCTATGTGTGGGCGCACTGCCAGCCCTGACCCAAGGTCACGCTCCATTCCTATGAGACGGAAGGACCGGTGCAGCTCACTCTCGACAATGACCAGAAATGGGCCACCGTCGACAATCTTTACCAGGGCATGAGCCACATCCGCGTCGCGCTGCCAGATTAGAAACTGGATGCCATACTGGCCGACATCATCGCCGACGCGGACGCCATGAGAGCGCGAAAAGGTAACAAAGCCCGCAAGGACGTGAAAAAAGCTCACTCACGCCCTGAACGATTATGACGAGTATTTTGTCCATCCCTGTTGGCGTGGCTTGAATTAGCCCATCCGAATTTGGACAAACGGCTAAGCAACTCTGTCTGTAAAGCACTCTGGGAGACGTGCAGCCAACAGACCAAAAAACTGAGATGCCAAGGAGGTAAAAGGCACAAAAAAATGGATAGAACATTCTTCTGCGGGCGACTAAACTGGTATCTTTTACCCCCCAGAAAATCTGATGCTGATCGAGCCAGCCTGGAAGTATGACATACAATGACAACGACACACGCAAGATGGAGTTACAGGACATGAACAATGCTGGTGATATAGCCGAAATCGTAGCACAAGAAATGGGCATTGATGCGGCTGAAGTAACTCAGCGCAAGGAATTTCTCGAATTGGGTGCTCCCGATGTTGCTCTGCTGCAGAATATTCATGTCCAGATCTCGGAAGCGCGCCAGGGTTTTGCCGAAGGATTCTACGAATACCTGCGCGGCATCGACGAACTGAAGGGATTGCTACGAGACGACGAAACTGTCGCACACTTGAAGCGTGCACATGATCTTTATTTCTCTCAACTCACGGAAGGCGAATACAACTGGGACTATGTCAAAAACCGCCTCAAGGTGGGGATGGTACATTCACACATCGGCCTGGAACCGAAATGGTATGTCGGCGCCTATCGCAAATACCTGTCCGACATGCTGCGGGCGGTATGGGATATTACCAATGGTGGCCGAGAACAATTTATCGCCACCTTCGATGCCTTGCTCAAGATAGTTGTATTCGACATTTGTCTGACCCTCGACACCTACATCCACGCTGACCAGAAGGAAATTCTGCGCCTTAAGGAAGGCGCAGAGAACAGTGCCGTCAGCGCCAAAACAGCGGAGCAGCGCTACCATGACCTGGTGCAAGGTATAAATGCAATCGTTTGGGAAATGGATCCTGTAAGTCGCCGTTTCACCTATGTCAACCAGCGTGCAGAAAATATTCTTGGCTATCCGGTGGAGGACTGGCTGGCGACTCAGAATTTCCTGGAAAAGATTATTCACACGGAGGATCGAGACACCGCGTTGCGTTATTGCTGTCAGAAGGCTGGGAGCGATAAATACTTTGATGGACAGGTAGAATTCCGCGTCCGCGCCAAGGATGGACAGGAAGTTTGGCTACAGGTAAAGGCTGAAGGGATACCAGCGACAAATAGACAGCCGTCTCTTATTCGGGGGCTTATGCTGGACATTTCCGGGCATAAACGTGCGGAGGAACTGAAGCACCTCGCGAGTCATGATATGCTTACTGGCCTGCCTAAC
>JAJYMO010000081.1 GCA_021786845.1 Pseudomonadota bacterium
TTGCTCCGCGCTCGCGCCAGCCAGGCCACCATACTCGCCTCAACCATCACAGCCAAATCGATTGCTTGCCGATTCACCAGATGTTCGGTCGTCGGTTCTGCACGCGCCAGCGTAAGGAGTTGGTTCGCCAGATGGGTGGCGCGCCGCGTGGCATCCAGCAGGGTATTCAACACCTGTTCGGTATGCTCGGGCATCTGCTCACGCAACAACAATTCAACCTGGGTGTGCAAACCCGCCAAAGGGGTACGCAATTGATGCGCCGCATTGGCCAAAAATCGCTGCTGTCCTTCCATCACCGCCGCCAGTTCACCGAGCAGCGCATTCAGCGACACCACCACCGGCCGAACTTCCAGCGGCGCGTGGTCTACCGGCACGGGCCGCAAATCCAGATGGGAGCGGCTGGCGATTTCCTGCTGTAATGCGTGCAAAGGCTTTAAACCCTTGGTGACGCCGACAGATACCAGCAATCCCGCTGCGATGGCGATCACCAGCGCGGGCGCCACCATCAAGGCCATCAACTCATACAGATTTCGATCACGACGAATCAGGGTTTGTGCGATCTGTACAATGACAAAATGGGGCGCCTCTTCAACCGCCGGATCGCTGTCCAAATCCACGCGCATCGCCACCACACGCACGGCCTGATTGTCATAAATTGCATCATAATACCGGGGTTTATTGCTGATCTTCGGCGGAACGGGCAGGGTCAAGTCCCCTGCAAATTGCTGCCCGTGTTCATCGGAAATCTGGAAATAGGCCGTGTCGTAGACATGGGTAAACAAAGGATGCAAGGTGTCCTGCGACAGCATCAACACGGGATGTCCATGCTCAAAAACGATGTGCTGGCTCAAGGCCTGAACGGGATCCAGCAAGGAGCGGTCAAACGCACGCGTCACCGCCACATGCGCGCCGAAATAAGATGCCCAACTGGCCAAAACCAGCAAAGCCAGTAAGGGGGGGAGCAGCCAGCGCAACAACAAACCATGCAAACTGTCCGCGCTGACCCGCATGTTAGCGTTCGCTTTCAGTGTCTTGGGCGTCCAGCAAATAACCGAATCCGCGTATGGTCCGCACATTCACGCCCAGCGGTTCCAGTTTGCTGCGCAAACGCGACATATAGACTTCAATCGCATTAGGACTGATGCTGTCATCCCAATTACACACCGCCTGCAGAATTCTGTCTTTACTCAGCACTTGACCCTGGTGAATCAGCAAATATTCCAGCACAGCCCATTCACGCACCGTAAAGGCAACTTCCGCGTCCCCCACCCAAGCGCGGCGTGAAACCGTATCCAGCGCCAAATTTCCGCAACTCAACCGAACGCTGCTCACACCGACAGACCGCCGGATAAGCGCACGTATCCTCGCCTCAAATTCATTTAACTCAAAAGGCTTGACCATGTAATCGTCGGCGCCAAAATCCAGCCCGCGCACCTTGTCAGACACGTCGTCATGCGCCGTCAGGATCATCACCGGGATTGTCTGGCCCCGTGAGCGCAAACGCTTTAGCACCTGCAAACCATCCATACCGGGCAACCCGATATCCAGCACCACCAAATCATGTTCACCATCATTCAGCGCACGGTCCGCAAGTTCGCCGTTATTGACCCAGTCCACCGCATAACCCGATTGCTCTAATACCTTCAGCAATCCAGCCGCCAACAAATCGTCATCTTCTACAATCAGCACACGCATGGGATACTCCTTGCACTGCCCTTTGCACAGGCAGTTTAACTCAATTTAATTTTTTGAAAACACATCATACAGGAATGATTTTTAGGCCAATGCAGAAGAAACGCAAGTTTAAATTCGCGTTTTAAATTAAGGTGAAGCTGATCGATAAGCCGGGTTCTGTCGTGGACAATCATTCCTCTAGATGCACGGTTACCCGTACATTCAAGCAGCCTACCCGCAGGCTCGGCGAGCAACGTCACAGCCTGCCTATTTGGCCTTGCTCCGGATGGAGGTTACCGCGTTTCACGTCCGCCTTTCGGCATACTCGTCTCTGTGGCCCTATTCCTCACCTCACGGCGGCCGGCCATTAACCGGCATCCTGCTCTATGGAGCCCGGACTTTCCTCCCCCTCAAAACGCAAGGCGGCGATTGTCTAATCAGCTTCATCGCCATTCTAACCCGAATTTCGCGCGTTGACACCAGGAAGCCGGGAAACAATCACTGAAACACCCCGAGACCACACTGGCGGGCTGGCTTATCTTGCCCGATTTATTTTTTTAGACGCCTAATCACCATAATGAACCTTGATTTCCAACCGGGAATAAACCGCCCGGCCCGCCTTGATCCCTGGGGAAAAATGCGCATGCTGAAAAGCAATTAAGGCACTTTGATTAAAAACATCGGGGGGATTTGCCTCTTTTATGACAACAGACTGCACTGCGCCCGTATCGTCCAACTTCAGCGTCAACACGACCCAACCTGTGAGGCCCGCCAGTTTTGCCTGTTCCGGAAAATTTGGCAAGACAGGATGTACAGGCTGAGGCAGCACATCCAGCTCACGCACAGTGTAGTAAGTCATGTCCACCAAAGGGTGAACATCCATTACCGGCAAGGCTTCATGCTTATCCGGGACATGCGCCGTTGAAACCGGAAGAGAGTCGTCAGGTTTTGGCAAGACGGGGGATCGGGGCTGACGGTCAATCACAGGCGAAGGGAGTGCCCTGCCTGAATCAAGTGCAGCAGGCGTCGATTGGTGTGGATAGGTTTGTGCAGACTGGATACTGACTTGAAAAAATTGGGGGGGTGCCACCAATCTGGCACGAGAAGCGCTGACGCCCAGCAAACCCAAAATCGCCGCATGCAGTCCTATCGATAACAACACTGCACCAACAATGCGCCTTGCCATTGGCGACAGTTCAGGTTCACGCAAGGAAGCATGTCGAGTCATGTCAAAAATTGATCAAGTCACTCATTGATCAAGTCACTGCCGGGGGGAACGCGGCGCACTGACAGAATCACCGGAAGGGGCCTTTCAATGTAAAATTCTTGGCATCACCAACATAAACGGCACGACTTCAGCATCAAAGTGCACGCCATCTTCAGCCACCATTTGGTAACTGCCTTGCATGGTACCTACCGGCGTATTAATCGCCGTGCCGCTGGTGTATTCAAATGCTTCGCCCGGTTTGAGCAAAGGTTGCTCACCCACCACACCCAACCCGCGCACCTCCTGAATGAGATCATTGGCATCGGTAATGATCCAGTGGCGCGATACCAGTTGCGCCGCCACGCTACCGGAATTGAGAATCGTAATCGTGTAAGCAAAGACATAACGCTCCTGTTCCGGGTCTGATTGCTCGGGCAGGTAAGCAGTATGGACTGTGATCGTGATGTGATGTTTTCGAACGTCGGCCATGAATATCTTTCAATAAATTAATGAGCCCTCAAATCAAATACGGCGAAAAATAACGGAAAATCGAAGTGTACAACAAGACCACCGGAATTTTGAGCCAGTTACCCAAAAATGATTATCGCATGTCGCAACAGACAAATCATTCTTGAGCAAAAAAACGTACGTCATACACTGTCAAGCAGGCACAAATACAGGTAAAATTCATCAATATGTTAGATATCGCCATTTACCAAGGAGCTTTTGTGTCGAAAACATTCCGTATTGCCCCCAGCATTCTCTCTGCCAATTTTGCCATATTAGGGCAGGAAGTGACCAATGTCATTGCTTCTGGCGCAGACATCATCCACTTTGACGTCATGGACAACCATTATGTACCCAATCTGACCATCGGCCCATTGGTCTGCGAATCACTGCGTCCAGTGACCGATGCGTTCATCGATGTGCATCTGATGGTCAAACCGGTGGACCGCATTATTCCCGATTTCGCCAAAGCGGGCGCGAATATGATCACGTTTCACCCCGAAGCGTCCGAGCACTTTGATCGCAGCCTGGCACTGATTCGTGAATGCGGTTGCAAGGCGGGTCTGGTATTCAACCCCGGCACTTCACTGCATTACCTGGATCACGTCATGGACAAGCTGGACATGATTTTGCTGATGTCGGTCAACCCTGGTTTCGGCGGACAAAAATTTATTCCTGAAACCCTCAATAAAATTCGTGCAGTACGTGAACGCATCAACGCTTCAGGCCGGGACATCTGGCTGGAAGTAGACGGCGGCGTGAAAATTGACAACATTGCTGAGGTCGCTCGCGCAGGCGCTGACGTGTTTGTGGCTGGTTCAGCCGTGTTCGGCGCAGGAAAAGACAGCGATGCACACCGCTATGACAGCGTGATTGCTGCATTGCGTGCGGAACTTGCAGGAGTTGCATAAGTGAAATTTCCACTTGCGGTCAAGGCCGTCGTCATCGACCTGGATGGGACCTTATTAAATACTGCTTCAGATTTGGCTTATGCGGCCAGCTTAATGATGACCGATTTGGGTCGTGAAGCGCCGCCGTTCTCCACTTTGGAAACTTATATCGGTAACGGTGTTTCACGCCTGGTGAAACGTGTGCTCACGGGCGACATGACGGCAGAGCCAGACAGTGAGCTATTTGCCCGGGGTTATGCGCTGTATGAAAAGCATTACAGCGAGCATGTCTCACGCGAATCGCGCCCTTTTGATGGTGTGGTGGCGGGATTGGAACGCTTGCGTGAAATGAGAATGCCGCTGGCTTGCATTACCAACAAAGCAGCCCGTTTCACACTGCCCCTGTTGCGCGACACCGGCTTATTGGACTTCTTTCCCCTGGTGCTTTCCGGCGACAGCTTGCCCAAGCGCAAACCTGACCCCTTGCCTCTGCTACATGCCTGCCAGCATTTTGGCATCGAACCCGGTCAATTGCTGCTGATTGGAGATTCGCTGAACGACACCCAGGCGGCGCGTGCAGCCGGATGTCCGGTATTTTGCGTGCCTTATGGCTACAACCGGGGCAAGCCTGTTGCCGAGCTTAACCCGGATGCGGTGGTCCCCACGTTGCTGGCGGCGACCGAATTGATTGTCAGGGTTCATTAATGATCGCTTTGTCCCTGGATGTTGAAAAATTAAATTGGCGATGGTGAAAATTATCATCCCGTACGACTTGAGGCCTTTACACGACACATGAGCAGGCGCAGTGATCGTGTAAATATCTCCACTTAATTTTTCTCTGCTCTATGCCCCTTCTTCTTGATCAGACTTGCCTGACATTCAGGAAGGGGTAAAAAGGACACGCACCATGACACCACAACAATTTGAAACGCTGGCACAGGCGGGTTATAACCGCATTCCTTTGATCCGCAAACTACCTGCCGATCTGGATACGCCTTTGGCCATCTACCTTAAACTGGCTAACGCGCCCTATTCCTGCCTGCTCGAATCGGTACAAGGCGGCGAAAGATTTGGTCGCTATTCCATTATCGGCTTACCTGCACACACCGTGTTGCGCATCACTGACCACACCGTCAACATCGAAATCGACGGGCACATCAGCGAACAACATTTTTGCAAAGACCCTCTGGAATTTGTTGCGGACTACATGAAGCATTTTCATGTTGCAGCCTTGCCAGATGCGCCCCGCTTTGCCGGTGGCATCACGGGATATTTTGGTTATGATACAGTACGGTACATCGAACGGCGGCTGGCACACAAACACCCCCAGGACACCCTCAACATCCCTGACTGTTTGTTGCTGTTAACAGAAGAACTGGTGGTCATCGATAATCTCAGCGGTCAATTGAGCCTCATCCTCTACATGGATCCCCGTGCAGAAAACGCTTTTCAACGCGGGCAACAACGTCTGAACGAATTAAGTCGCCGCCTGAATGAGCCACTTCACGCCCCACAGATGCTGGCCGTCGATTCGGTTGAAGCACAATCAGAAATGGGGGAACTCGCCTTCAAGGCAGCGGTATTGCGTGCGCAACAGTACATCAAAACCGGTGACATCATGCAAGTGGTGTTAAGCCAGCGCATGTCCCGGCCTTTTCATGCCGAACCGCTCACACTTTATCGGGCTTTGCGCACCATCAACCCATCGCCCTACATGTTTTACTACGACATGGCCGATTTTCACGTGGTGGGCACATCACCCGAAATTTTAGTGCGCCTGGAACAAAACACCATCACCTTGCGCCCGGTGGCAGGTACACGCCCACGCGGCAAAACACCGCAAGAAGACCAGTCCCTGGCCGACGAACTGCTTGCCGACCCCAAAGAATGCGCCGAACACCTGCAATTACTTGACCTCGGCCGCAACGATACGGGACGAGTCAGCCAAACCGGTAGTGTCAAAGTCACCGAACAAATGCAAATTGAACGTTATTCGCATGTCATGCACATCGTTTCCAATGTGGAGGGCCAACTTAAACCGGGGCTTTCCGCCATGGACGTGCTGCGTGCCAGTTTTCCGGCCGGCACAGTGAGCGGCGCACCCAAAATTCGCGCAATGGAAATTATTGATGAACTCGAACCCAGCAAGCGCGGTCTGTATGCAGGTGCGGTCGGATATCTGGATTTTCACGGCAACATGGATTTGGCGATTGCCATACGCACAGCACTCGTCAAAGACCACATGTTGTATGTTCAAGCCGGTGCTGGTATTGTTGCAGACTCTGTGCCCGAAAACGAATGGGCTGAAACCCGCAATAAAGCGCGCGCCGTATTGCGCGCGGCGGAACTGGCCGACAACGCGTTATCCACCGATGAATGATTTGGGGGGCAATGATGAGTTTGATGGAAGACTTTAAAGCCTTTGCGCTCAAGGGCAACGTGATGGATTTGGCTGTCGCCGTCATTGTCGGCGGCGCCTTTGGTAAAATCGTCACCAGCCTGGTGAGCGACGTCATGATGCCTGTGGTGGGCGCTGTGATGGGAAAGGTAGATTTTTCCAATTATTTTCTCGCATTAGGCGACATTCCTGCCGGCACCGCACACACGCTGGATGCAGTGAAAAAAGCCGGCGTGCCCGTGCTCGCCTATGGCGATTTCATCACTGTTTCCGTCAATTTCCTGATTCTTGCCTTCATTATTTTTATGATGGTGCGTTTGATTTCCAGGCTCAAACGCGAAGAAGCGCCGGTACCAGAAGCACCCGCTACCACACCGGAAGACATTCAGCTGCTGCGTGAGATACGTGATGCGCTGAAACACCCGTAAATAAACCTGATCTCTTTTCAATATGAAGGAACAAACATGAGCAAATATGGCTTTGGAAAATCTGTAAATTTACCGTTTGATGAGGCAATTACCCATGTCACCGAGGCTCTGCAGGTCGAGGGTTTTGGTGTCCTCTCCGACATCGATGTCGCGGGTGCCATGAAAAAGAAACTCAATCAGGACATGCCTCCCTACCGCATATTGGGTGCCTGCAACCCATCTTTAGCGCACCGCGCTTTAGAAACAGATCCTTCCATCGGATTGCTATTGCCTTGCAATGTCGTGGTGCGGCAGGACGCTGAGGGGAAAGTTCATGTGGAATTCATGGACCCCAAAGCGGTATTGGAACTGGTAAACAAACCGGAAATTGTTACGCTGGCCGGCGAAGTCAAACAACGTTTGGAACGGGTGATGCAAGCACTTTAATCTAAGGAAGCCCTGATTTATCCCTACCCAGAAAAAAATATTCGGAACACAGCAGCTCCCCCTTTGTAAAAGGGGGAATAAATCAGTGTTTCCCTAACTTGTTTTTTGGGAAACAGGACAAAATTACCCTGCCACAAAATTTGGTACATTACTCATGAACCCACAATTCCAAATTAAACTTGCGTTACTGGTCACTGCGTTGTGCTGCTGCACCTCAGCCAGCGCAGACGAGTCTGCACAGCCCGCCACAAACTCATCGCCGTCTGTCGTTGACAAGGTCGAAAAGGCAATAGAGCACGGTGCAAAGGCCGCTGCCAACGGTATCAAAAAAGGCGTGACCGCAGGTGAACACGGCGTTAAGCGGGGTGCGCAAGCTGCTGACAAAGGCATAAAACGCGGTGTGAGCGCTGCGGCAAGGGGCATCGAACGTGGCGCGACAGCAACGGCTCATGCCGCCAAGACCGTTGCGGGAAAGGTTGGGGGGGCTTCACCAGCCTCTTCCCCAGCGGCATCGCAATAATCCCGGTCGTGTTTTCGGCTGGTTGATGCGCCATGAGAACACCGGAACTTTGCCGGTTCAGACACTGACATCAACCCTGTTTCATGAATTATTCTGCAGGAGATTGCCATGCTTGAAATGCGTCACGCAAAAGATCGGGGAACTGCCGACTTCGGCTGGCTGTATTCACGTCACACTTTTTCCTTTGGCAACTACTTCGACCCGAAACAGGCTGGATGCTCCGACCTGCTGGTCATCAACGATGACATCGTCCAACCGGGGCAAGGCTTTGGCACGCATCCGCATCGGGACATGGAAATTTTCACCTATGTTCTGGAGGGTGCCCTTGAGCACAAAGACTCTATGGGAACAGGATCGGTGATCCGGCCGGGTGACGTACAAATGATGAGCGCCGGGACGGGTATCCAGCACAGCGAATTTAATCATTCACAGAGCGAGCGCGTTCACTTCCTTCAAATATGGATCACACCAGACAGGAAAGGTGTGAAACCGCGATATCAGCAGGTGCATTTCCCGGAGTCAGAAAAACGTGGGCGGTTGCGATTGATTATTTCGCCCGATGCTAAAAATGACTCGCTGTCGGTTTATCAGGATGCACGCGTCTATGCGGGATGCTTCCATGGTGAAGAGAGCGCATCGCTGACGCTTTCCACAGGACGCTTTGCTTATGTTCATGTTGCTCGCGGCGCGGTGACGATCAATGGAATTCGTTTCGAAGGCGGCGACGGCGCTCGTCTGCGTGACGAAACGGCGATTGATATTCAGGGCGGCGTGGACTCAGAGGTGCTTGTTTTCGACCTTCGCCCTGTGGAACTGCCGTCTGTCTAAACCCGACGGGACAAATTCACTTTGAACCCTGCAACCGGTAACTCGCAGTACGATCCAGCCCCATTAACTTCACCAGGGCAGGCAGGGTAGCGCGCAGCATGGGTGCCAGGGTATACGGCGGGTTAATCAGCAACATGCCGCTGCCGTACATGCCCAGGCCGCCCGAAGTGGGCGCACGCACTTGCAACACCACATCCAGACATTTCACCCCTTCCAGTCGCATGAGGTTGTCCACCAGACGTTGTGGTTCCGGGCGTGGCAACAACGGGTACCACACGGCATACATGCCCGTGGCGAACCGTTGCAGCGCGTCCTTGATGGCCTGATGCACCGTCCGGTAATCTTCCTTGTCTTCATACGAAGGGTCAATCAACACCAGTCCACGCCGCGAAGGTGGCGGCAACAGCGCGCGCATTCCCGCAAAACCGTCTCCAAACTCGACTTTGACCCGTCGCCCGGCCGCCGCGAAGTTATCGTGTAACAGGCGGGCGTCGGTGGAATGCAACTCAAACAGGCGCAAACGATCGGATTCGCGCATGGCTTGCAAGGCCAGCCAGGGCGAACCCGGATACGCTTTGAGCGCGCCTTGCGGATTCAATTGACGGACCGCTTCAACATAGGTCTGCAACGGCGCAGGCAAATTGGGCACGTCCCATAATTTTGCAATACCTTGCATGTATTCAGCGCCTTGCTGCGCATACCCTGTATCAAGCGAATACAACCCCGCACCAGCATGGGTATCGATCACGGTATAAGGTTTGTCTTTTTGATTCAGATAATCCAGCAATTGCAACAAAATAAAGTGCTTCAGCACGTCGGCATGGTTGCCCGCGTGAAAAGCGTGGCGATAACTTAACATTCACTGCTCCAAAAAATAACAGCTTGGGTTTCGTTAATCCATGACTGGGCATGCGCAGCTTTGCATTAACGAACCTCTAAACCCCCGATTCTGGCATAATTGCAGCAACTTCACACCCTAAATCTTTCCACGTATGCGCAGTTTTCTTTGGCACGATTATGAAACCTTTGGCGCCAACCCGCGCTGCGACCGTCCATCCCAGTTTGCAGCCATTCGCACCGACGCTGAACTCAATGAAATTGAGCCACCGATTGAATTATTTTGCACCCCGACACCGGATTACCTGCCCCAACCCCAAGCGTGTCTGATTACGGGGATTACACCTCAGCACTGCTTGCAATACGGTATACCGGAGTACCAGTTTGCGCAACGCATCGAACAGGCGTTCAGCCAGCCCGGCACGGTGGGTACAGGTTATAACAGTTTCCATTTTGATGACGAGGTCACGCGTTTTTTGTTCTGGCGCAATCTGATCGATCCGTATGCGCGCGAATGGCAAAATGATTGTGGTCGCTGGGATCTGCTCAATGTAATGCGGGCAGCTTACGCACTGCGACCAGAAGGCATTGTTTGGCCCGTCAACGGTGAAGGACGCACCAGTTTTAAACTCGAACATTTAAGTGCTGCCAATGGCTTGGCCCACACCCATGCCCATGATGCCGTGTCAGACGTGCGCGCCACCATCGCACTGGCTCGCCTGTTGCGCCAACACCAGACCCGTTTATATGATTTCTGCCTGGAGCTGCGCCACAAAGCGACGGTTGCGGCACAAATCAGCTTGCATGCGCCGCGTCCCTTTTTGCATGTGTCGGGCATGGTGCCTGCCGAACGCGGCTGTTTAATGCTGGCCTGGCCACTGGCTGCGCACCCGTTTAACAAAAATGAAGTCATTGTTTGGGACTTGGCCTACGACCCGGAAGAATTATTCACCCTGGACGCCGACAGCGTGCGCACCCGATTATTCAGCAAAACCGAAGACCTGCCAGCAGGACAGTCCCGCCTGCCGATCAAAAGCATACACCTTAATCGGGCACCCATTGTCATCGGACAAACCAAAACCCTCAGCCCCGCTCAGGCCGAACGCTGGGACATGAATCTTGATGCGCAGTTGCGCCATGCAGAAACCCTGCGGCTGGCCCCTAAACTCGATGCACTGTGGCAGGAAGTCTATCGCCCTCGCCCTGTGGTCGATACGGACATCGAGCAAGCGCTGTACAACGGTTTTATCAACAACGAAGACCGCCGCACTTTACAAAAATTATCGCTGCTGGAAGGCGAGGCACTCATGCACAACCGCCCCGTATTTGCCGATGCCCGTTTGCCTGAATTACTGTTTCGCTACCGCGCACGCAATTTTCCGCAACACCTAACCCTCGCGGAACAGGAACGTTGGCAACAGCATTGCAAAAACCGGCTATTCCACGGCGGTGACGGTTTGCTGACTTTACAAAGTTTCTCGGATGAGATTGATCAATTGGCGGAAACGGCCAATGAGCGCGACGAGGCGATTTTGGCTGACCTGTATGATTACGTCAGCGATATTGCTCCGACGGGGAATTAATTGAAGGGAAACTGGAGCGGGTGATGGGGATCGAACCCACGTCTAGAGCTTGGGAAGCTTTCGTTCTGCCATTGAACTACACCCGCTGTGGTAGAATTGCGTTGCAATCATACGCTATTTTTCAGGAATTTTGAAGGTGATGACACTGTTAATCAATGGCAACCCGCAACAATTTGAATCGCCACTCACGCTTGGGCAGCTGCTCAATACCCTGCAAATGGGCGGAAAGCGTATTGCTGTCGAAAAAAATGGTGAAATTGTACCCCGCAGCCTGCATGAAACCACGCATTTGGTCGATGGCGATGCGCTGGAAATCGTGGTCGCAGTCGGCGGCGGTTAATTAAAAAAGGACACTGTATACATGGATAGTTTACACATCGCCGGACGCGAATACAGTTCGCGCTTGCTGGTCGGCACAGGGAAATATCGCGATTTTGATCAAACCCGGCAAGCCGTCGAAGCCAGCGGTGCAGAAATTGTCACCGTGGCCATCCGTCGTACCAATATTGGACAAGTTGCGGGCGAACCCAGCTTGCTCGACGCGCTGCCCCCCAGCCGTTATACCTACCTGCCCAATACCGCAGGCTGTTACACCGCAGACGAAGCAATACGTACCCTGCGTCTGGCGCGTGAACTGCTGGACGGACATGAATTGGTCAAACTGGAAGTTCTGGGCGATCCGCACACCCTGTACCCCAATGTCATCGAAACGCTCAAAGCGGCCAAAACCCTTATTCATGAAGGCTTCAAAGTGATGGTCTATACGTCGGATGACCCGATTGTGGCACGGGAATTTGAAGCCATGGGCTGCGTTGCCGTCATGCCTTTGGCATCACTCATCGGCTCAGGCATGGGGATACTCAACCCCTGGAATTTACAGATTATCATCAACGAACTCAAAGTTCCGGTGATTGTCGATGCCGGTGTCGGCACCGCCAGCGATGCTGCCATTGCCATGGAACTCGGCTGCGCAGGGGTATTGATGAATACTGCTATCGCCGCTGCACAAGACCCTGTGCGTATGGCGGGGGCCATGAAACTGGCGGTCACCGCAGGCCGCCAGGCATATCTGGCTGGCCGCATGCCCAAAAAAATCTACACCGCAAGCCCATCATCACCCAGCTCGGGCATTATTGGCAGCTAATGGACACGACTTCAACTTCACCCGCACACCGCCCGATACGCAGTTATGTACTGCGTCAAGGACGCCTCACTGTGGCACAAGAGCGGGCCCTCAGCCAGATGATGCCTGTATACGGCATCCCGTTCGAAGAGCAACCACTTGATTTACAGATGGTGTATGGGCGCAGCGCGCCAAAAATCATGGAAATTGGTTTTGGGATGGGACAAGCCACTGCACACATTGCAGCCCAACACCCGGAAAATGATTACCTTGGCATCGAGGTACACACCCCCGGAGTCGGAAGCCTGCTCAGCTTAATCGAACAACACGAGCTCAGCAACCTGCGCATCATTCAGCACGATGCCGTTGCCGTGATCAAGCACATGATCCCGGACGCCAGCCTGGCGGGTATCCACATCTTTTTTCCCGACCCCTGGCACAAGGCGCGGCACCACAAACGTCGTTTGATACAGCCCGATTTCGTTGCCCTGCTGGCAAAAAAACTGGCCCCTAACGCCTATTTACACCTTGCCACCGACTGGGAAGCTTACGCCGAACACATGCTCGCCGTCTTGCGCAACGAATCCAGCCTCATCAACCTGCATGACACCCACGCACCGCGCCCGGCATATCGTCCATTAACAAAATTTGAGCAACGCGGTCTAAAACTGGGACATGGCGTATGGGATCTGGTGTTCAACAAAGTACCGTAAAGCGCATCACAAACAGCCATCCTGCAGGACAAAGCACCACCTTCAACACTGCCGCATCACCGCAACCGCGTGATTTTACTTCGGCAACCCTGCAATCCCACCTTGCGCTTGTGATCTTGATACAATGCGGCAAACGCCACGATCACATGCAAAAATTTCGGCCTAAAATTCGTTCTGCAACCGCTTATACCCTTTGACTAACCGTATATTGGTCTGCGCCACATCTTCAGAAAAATCTTTTTCACTGAACCCCACTTGCGGAATCAGGCTGAGGTCAGAATCGGCATGAAGATTGGTGGTAGAGGGGATATGAAATCCATCCGGCACAGAGCAAGCCTCGACAACCGAGTTATGCCGCACCACACAATTGTTACCCACCGTGCAATTGTACAACACACTGTTAAAGCCAATAAAGACATGATTACCCACCACGCAAGGGCCATGCACAATGGAACGGTGGGCAATGGAGGTTTGTTCGCCAATTTGCACTGCTGCACCGGATTTTGAATGAATCACCACGCCATCCTGGATATTGGAATTTGCACCAATAATAATGGTCTCCATTTGGCCTGAATCATCGACCTCATCGGCGCGGATAACCGCATAGGGCCCGATAAACACATTCGCACCAATCACCACTTTGCCGCAAATAATTGCTGTCGGATCAACAAAAGCAGATTCATCAATTACCGGTAAATCACCACTGGGGTTTTTACGTATCATCACTACACAGGGCTGAACACCACGTGATTGGTTTTGCCAATTCCGTGGACAAGCCAAGCCTCACTAAAAAATTATTGCTACTATACCAAATTTCGCATTATTCAGAACATTTTTTATCAACTGATTGAATATATAATAAATAAATTCAAGCTTTATCGCACATAAAAATATCGCAGCATTCCCGCGCGCCCGGTTCGCTATTTATTTCCCGCGCACTATCGGTGACAGCCTGTAAAAATTAATTTTTAAATCAAACATGCGCGTAAAATACGCTTGACGCACCCGCGCTATGTGTATTTTTTGGATGCAACAACCATGAAGCAAAACTCAAGCAACACCGCACTGCCCCTGGCAATGGGGAAAGCACCAGGCAACCCCGTGACCGGGCGCCCTATCATCAATTGGACTGAAACAGGTGCCGCCCGCTCAGCAATCTGGCGCTCGGAAAACAAAATACCGCCACCCAAACGCGTTGTGATCGCGGATGACACCATGACCGCCGATACGGGCTATCGTTTAGCCTGTGAAGGCAATGCACTTCTTTGGCGGGGTGATTTCCACAATGCGCGCCAGCTACTTCAGGCGCTAGGACGCCGTGTTGACCGACCACCGCACAGAAAATCCGTCAGGCAGGCTACTTCGCCCACCGAAGCCTTCAACTTTCACCGTCAAGCACAGTCGTTGCGTGCCCGTGTGCTGGCAATGCTGCTGATACCACTCAACGCCGATTACACCATCCCGCTGCGTCGCGCACCGGATGTGCAGGAAGCCTGCACCGAAGCTTACGGCACGGAAACGGTCGCCACCATCGTCTCGCTACGCGAACTGCTCGGCTTGATCGGGGCACACGAATGGCGAAAAAAAGGCGTGGCAATTCCCGCCCTCGGAGAGCGCATTCACCCGCATTATGGTGTTTTCTCGCCCGTGCGCGGCGAATACATGGAACTGGTGGCACAGGCACCGTTGCCTTCTACCCGCCTCGCGTTCGACATCGGTACCGGTACAGGCGTATTGGCGGCACTGTTGGCCCACCGGGGCGTTCAGCATATCGTCGCCACGGACAACGACCCACGCGCACTGGCCTGCGCCCGTGAAAATATCGCGCGATTGGGGTGGGGCAAACAAATCGATCTGGTGCAAACGGATATGTTTCCGGCAGGACGCGCACCGCTGGTGATCTGCAATCCGCCATGGATACCGGCACGCCCCAATGCCGCAATCGAATATGCGATCTACGATCCTGACAGCCAAATGTTACGCAATTTTCTCAATGGATTGAGCGAACACCTTGAACCCGAAGGCGAGGGCTGGCTGATCCTGTCTGATTTCGCCGAACATCTGGGGCTGCGGTCGCGCGATGAATTGCTGGAAATGATTGCGGCTGCAGGGTTAAACGTCCTGGAGCGCCTGGATGTCAAACCGGATCACCCAAAAACTCGCGACAACACCGACCCGCTACACCTCGCACGTCAGGCGGAAATCACCTCACTCTGGCGCCTCGCTCCAAATTAATACAGGGAAAGTGCCCACGCATCCCCTTTTAAGTTATCTGCCCAGCTTGGCCAACTTGGCTTTAATTTCCGGCATCATTGCCGTAGCGGCTTGTTCACCTTCCAGTACAGCAAGGTGCCGCCCATCCAGGTTGCTGACGTCAATATCTTGCGTGCGGGGGCGAATGACAATGTCGGCTTGAGACAATTCATAATGGTTGATGGTCTGGCCCATGATGTCGAATGTCTGCATCAGCACTTCAACGGTACTGCTGGTGTGGTTATTTCTCGGCTTATTGGAGATATCCACTGCAATGACAAAATCAGCCCCAAGGGACCGGGCAACACTGACAGGTACCGGGCTCACCAAGCCACCGTCCACATAACTTTTTCCACCAATGACGACAGGTTGAAATATACCGGGCACCGCACTGGAAGCGCGGACGGCCTGCCCTGTATTACCTGTGCGAAATACCGCCATTTCACCGGTGCTTAAATCAGTCGCCACCGCAGCAAAAGTACGTTTAAGTTTTTCAATAGGCGTTTGTTTCACAGCCGTATTGACAA
>JAJYMO010000056.1 GCA_021786845.1 Pseudomonadota bacterium
CCGCTACGCAGTCGCGATCAGCTCAGCAGTGTCTTCGGTATTGAATATGCTGCACAGGCCATGGCCGTGCACGGCGCTTTGCTGGCTCCAGCGAACAACCCGCGCCCGCGTGCCGGATTTCTGGTCAGTGTGCGTGGCGCCATGCTGCATGTGGCGCGCCTGGATGACATCGCCGCCGATCTCGATATTGCGGTCACTTGCATTCATAGCAGTGAAGACAATATCCTTTATCAATTCACTGTACATGCCGCCGGACAATTATTACTGGATGGGCGCGCTGCTGTGATATTAAGCGCCGGGCACCAACTTCAACTTTCAGGACCAACGCCATGAAACACGCTCTTGTCACAGGGGGGAGCGGCGGTATCGGTGCAGCCATATGCCGCCGACTGGCCGCCGATGGTTACCACGTCTTTATTCACGCCAACCGTCACCTGGCCACAGCGCAGTCATTGGCAGACGAAATTGCGAAAAATGGCGGCAGTGCGCAAGTATTGCAATTTGACGTCACCGACCATCAGGCTGTTATTGATACACTCACCCCACTTGTTGAGCTCACGCCTATTCAGGTGCTGGTGAACAACGCGGGTATTCATGATGACGCCGTCTTCCCCGGTATGCGCGTGGAACAATGGCAGCGCGTGATGGACGTATCGGTGAATGGTTTTTATCATGTTACCCATACCCTGATGATGCCCATGATTCGCAGTCGCTGGGGGCGTATTATTAACGTTTCATCCATTGCCGCCATTACCGGCAATCGCGGTCAGGTGAATTATTCTGCAGCCAAAGGCGCACTCAACGCTGCCACCAAAGCGCTGGCACAGGAAGTCGCCAGCCGGGGCATTACGGTCAACGCCGTCGCTCCCGGCATCATTGACAGTGAGATGAGCAAATCCGCCTTCAGTATCGAAGACATCGCTCGCATGGTGCCGATGAAACGCGCGGGAAAACCTGGCGAAGTTGCCGATTTGATCGCTTTCCTTGCCTCACCGCAAGCGGCTTATATTACGGGTCAGATTATCTCTATTAATGGTGGGATGATTTGATCTTGTGATATGCGGCTAAGTTTTTTTTATACCGTCATGGGTTATGGTTTGGTTATTGCATTAAACTACGCCGTCAATCCATGTGTTGTATCATTTTCTTCCCGGATATGCCCAACCTCGCCTGCAGGAGCACTTATTCCATGAACGCCCCCGATTTAAAAACCCAGTTTAAACAGCAATCTCAAGCCGCACTCAGCCTCAATATCGCCTATATCGGTGTCGTGAATAGTTTATTCAGCACCTTGCACAGCGGAGGCCCGGCATCCGCCCAAGCCTTGGCGCAAGCGTCCGGCATGGATTCGGGTTACGTACAGCGCTGGTGCGACGCTGCCTATGCCTTTGCTTACCTGGAAGTTAAGGAGGAAGCATTCAGTTTGACCCCCATGGGTGATGCGATGCGACCAGAGGCAATCGATACGCTGATGCCCATGGCCGTGCAGTCCGTGCTGTCTGCGCACATGGCGGAGCGCGCGGCAGAATTCATGCGCACAGGCGTGCGCCCTGGCGAAGCGGTTCTGGCAGAGCGCCCGACCGTTTTACCCTGGTTTGGTCCTATGCTTGAAGCCAGTTTCGCCCCATTGTTCGAACACACCATTTGTCCTGCGGTCGCCGCTTTCGCGGAGGTCAATGCGCGAGGCGGTTTGGCGGTTGATCTGGGCTGCGGTAACGGTTGGTATTTGCGCGCGCTGGCCAGACAATACCCACAACTGCGTGGGCTGGGACTGGATGGTTTTGCTGAGAATGTGCAACAGGCGCAGGCGCGTGCCAAGGCCGATAACTTGGCGCATCGTTTAAGTTTTCAAACGGGCGATATCCACAATTTTAAACTCGGCGAACCAGCGGATCTGATTGCCATGAACCGGGCTTTGCATCATGTCTGGGAGAAAGACCAGGCCGGCATCTTCAAATGGTTGCACGACAACCTGAAACCCGGCGGCTTTGCAGTCATCTGGGAGCCGGCATGGTCAGATGACCGCACGACTTTGCGTGAACCTGGCCGACAGAATCTGGCCTTCCAGAATTTGAGCGAATACGTGCAGGGTAATCATTTCCTGCATCCGCAAGAAATTGCCGGTGCATTCGCGGCCGTTGGGATGGTTACCCAGGTGCATCTGTTTTCCGCGGGCAATGAAGCCGTGGTGGTGGCGCAAAAAAGCTTGTGAAAATTTTTCACATTTATTCTTTTGTTTTGCTGAATTAAAACATCGGTCTCAGGATGGGCGCGCCAAATTCACCCTTCCTGACTCAATATCCACTGGCCTGAAGGCCGGTGACCCCATTGCTTTTGAAATCATTTTTTGATCCAGGTATGATGGTGGTGGTGGGAAATAAATATTGTGGCAACCAAAAAAATTCCTTTTCGACGATATCGATTTTTTATCACGGTCTTCATTTTAATGGCCTTGCTGCATGGCTATATTGGTTGGCGCCTTCTCCCCGAGCTTGCAACGAACACGTCAATTTGGGTAATTGGCCTGGGCTATCTTTGCCTCTCCACGCTGCTTATCCCTTTAGGCATGGCAGCCCGTTTTATGCCGCTTCGACCTGTACTTGCCGACAGCTTCTCTTGGGTCGGATCATTGCTGCTGGGGCTGTTTTCTTCATTGTTGATGCTCACGCTGCTGCGTGAATTTGTATTGCTCTTTTCACCCAACCTGGTTTTAGCATCAGATTCAGCGTTATTTGTATTCATTTTGGCTATTCTGGTGACTGCAGCCGGTTTTATCAATGCCCGACGCATTCCTCGTGTGGTTGAAGTCATGGTGCCGATTGATGGGTTATCATCCCCCTTGCATCATTTTCGAATTGTTCAGATCAGTGATCTCCACATTGGACCGACCATCAAACGGGCTTATGTTGAGGCGGTGGTCAAGCGAGTCAATGCACTTCAGCCTGATTTAATTGCCGTGACGGGAGATATTGTGGATGGCAAGGTGGATCAATTGGCATCACACACCGCGCCCCTGGCCATGTTGCGAGCGAAACACGGCGTCTATGTGGTGACGGGTAATCATGAGTATTACTCGGGAGCGGATCAATGGATGGCAGAGTTCCGGCGCCTCGGTATGCACACATTGAGTAATGAACATGTGGTCATTGAACACCATGGTGCGCAAATGGTCGTGGCGGGGGTGACTGATTTTAACGCAGGGCGGTTCGATGTTCATCAACGCAGCGATCCCGCTCAAGCCATCCTTGGGTCACCAGAACAGGGCGTGCCAAAAATTCTGCTTGCGCACCAACCTCGCAGTGCGCCAAAGGCGGAAGCAGCAGGCTTCGATCTCCAGCTTTCCGGGCATACGCATGGCGGACAGTTTTGGCCCTGGAACCTTTTTGTCCCCTTGCAGCAACCGTTTACTTCGGGCTTGCATCGCATGGGACACCTTTGGATTTATACCAGCCGGGGAACCGGGTATTGGGGACCTCCAAAACGGTTTGGTGCGCCATCCGAAATTTCTCTGATTCAACTCGTCCCGGACAATTGATCAGCCAATTCCGCTGGGAATGAAGTTGTTGATCAACAGTAAAGCTGATTTTGTTGGCTTTGGTCTTCGCAGGTGCTGAGCAATTGCCGATGAGATGTGCCTGCAAAAATAAAGCGAATGGGTTAGCTTGGTGCACTGATTTTTAATTGGTCGCAGCATTGGTTTATCCTTTTACACCCTTAAATCATAGATATAAATCTATCGTAACAGTACAAAATTACAATTATTATTTATCATCCTGACTTGTTATAGTGATCACCAGCTCATCTGAGCCACACGCTTTCTGTCACAGGGAAGTATATTGTTTCATCCTTGAAAGGAGCTTTTCAATGGCTGTAAAATCATACAACGCAGGTGTTAAAGAATATCGTGCAACTTACTGGACGCCAGAATACACACCGCTGGATACTGACATTCTCGCTTGCTTCAAAATCACACCACAAGCGGGCGTAGACCGTGAAGAAGTCGCTGCTGCGGTGGCTGCTGAATCATCAACCGGCACATGGACCACTGTTTGGACCGATTTGTTGACCGACCTGGACTACTACAAAGGTCGCGCATATCGCATCGAAGACGTACCGGGCGATGACACCTGCTTCTACGCTTTTGTTGCTTACCCAATCGACTTGTTTGAAGAAGGTTCTGTCGTGAACGTGCTGACCTCTTTGGTGGGTAACGTATTCGGCTTCAAGGCATTGCGTGCATTGCGTCTGGAAGACATCCGTTTCCCTATCGCTTATGTGAAAACTTGTGGTGGTCCTCCTCAAGGTATCCAGGTTGAGCGCGACAAGATGAACAAATATGGTCGTCCTTTATTGGGTTGTACCATCAAGCCCAAATTGGGTTTGTCTGCCAAAAACTACGGCCGTGCTGTGTATGAGTGCTTGCGTGGCGGTTTGGACTTTACTAAAGACGACGAAAACGTTAATAGCCAACCATTCATGCGCTGGCGTGATCGTTTTGAATTCGTTCACGAAGCAACCATGAAAGCTGAACGTGAAACTGGCGAGCGTAAAGGTCACTACCTTAACGTCACAGCGCCTACACCAGAAGAAATGTACAAACGTGCTGAATTTGCAAAAGAAATCGGCGCGCCCATTATTATGCATGACTACCTGACGGGTGGTTTGACTGCCAATACGGGCTTGGCTAACTGGTGTCGTAATAACGGTATGCTGTTGCACATTCACCGTGCGATGCACGCTGTGCTTGACCGCAACCCGCACCACGGTATTCACTTCCGCGTCTTGACCAAAGTATTGCGTTTGTCAGGCGGTGATCACCTGCACTCTGGTACGGTGGTGGGTAAACTGGAAGGCGACCGTGAAGCGACTTTGGGCTGGATCGACACCATGCGTGACGAGTTCATCAAGGAAGATCGTAGCCGTGGTCTGTTCTTCGATCAAGACTGGGGTTCCATGCCTGGCGTCATTCCTGTTGCATCGGGTGGTATTCACGTTTGGCATATGCCTGCACTGGTTAACATCTTCGGTGATGATTCAGTGTTGCAATTCGGTGGCGGTACATTAGGTCACCCATGGGGCAATGCGGCAGGTGCTGCAGCTAACCGTGTCGCATTGGAAGCGTGTGTAGAAGCACGAAATAAAGGTGTCCAAATCGAGAAAGAAGGTAAAGACATCCTGATCAAAGCGGCAGCGCACAGCCCGGAACTGAAAATCGCTATGGAAACATGGAAAGAAATCAAGTTCGAATTCGACACCGTTGATAAATTGGACGTTGCGCACAAGTAAAATCAACCTGGTTGTGTGACGACAAATTGTCGTGACACAATTTAATGAACTTTCTGTTGAAAAGGATAAATTATGTCTGAAGTGATGGATTACAAATCGCGTTTAAGCGATCCGGCTAGCCGTAAGTTTGAAACTTTTTCTTATTTGCCACCGATGTCTGATGACGACATCAAAAAACAAGTTGAGTATTTGATTTCTAAAGGCTGGAACCCGGCGATTGAACACATTGAGCCACAATACTTGATGGACTCATACTGGTATATGTGGAAGCTGCCCATGTTTGGCGAAACTGACGTAAATGTCGTGTTGGCAGAAGCGCTTGCTTGTCATAAAGCCAATCCGGACAACCACGTGCGATTGATTGGTTATAACAACTTTAATCAATCTCAGGGTGCGTCCATGGTGATCTATCGCGGCAAAACAGTTTAATTAAAAATTAATTCAGGTTTTGCAGCGCGGGTTGACCGTGATCAGCCCTCCGTTGCCCGTCAGTAACGGGGGGCTTTTTCTAAAAGCGTTCTAGGTATAGGAGTCAAACATGAATGACATCATCAAACAGTATGTAATTGAAAAAGAACCCTATTATCGTCCTGTTGCGGACGAAGTTGAGCTGTATGAAGCCACTTATGCCGTGCGTATGCCGATGATGTTAAAAGGCCCGACAGGCTGCGGTAAAACGCGATTTGTTGAGCACATGGCATGGAAATTAAACAAGCCACTGATTACTGTGGCATGTAATGAAGACATGACAGCTTCCGATTTGGTCGGTCGTTTTTTGCTGGATGCGTCAGGCACGCGCTGGCAAGATGGTCCTCTCGCAATCGCCGCACGTTATGGTGCGATTTGTTACCTTGATGAAGTGGTTGAAGCACGTCAGGACACCACGGTGGTGATACACCCATTAACAGATGCGCGTCGTGTGCTACCGCTGGAAAAAAAAGGAGAGCTGATACACGCGCATCCAGATTTTCAATTAGTGATTTCGTATAACCCAGGCTATCAAAGCCTGATGAAAGATTTGAAACAATCGACCAAGCAGCGTTTCGGTGCTTTGGATTTTAATTACCCTAACCATGATATTGAGACCGAAATCGTTTCTCATGAAACGGGGGTGTCTGGTGAAGTTGCCAGCAAATTAGTGTCCATTGCTGAACGTGCCCGTAATTTGAAGGGTCACGGCCTGGATGAAGGGATATCTACCCGTATGTTGATCTACGCAGGGTCATTGATTGCGACAGGCGTGAACTCACACGCGGCTTGCCGTGTTGCATTGGTGCGTCCGATTACCGATGATCCTGACATGCGTGATGCGCTGGATGCGGCAGTGACTACATTTTTTTAAGATTTAAGACGGGTGCGGGCATGGCCCTTGCCACTTCGACAGATCAGTTAAGGTTAAAACCAATCATGAGCATTCACCTCGAAGACTATCAAGACATACTGGGTGAACTTTCGGAATCCTCCCAGCGCATTTTGGAAGCGTCCTGGCATGAGGCGACCAGGGTGTTTAGTTCGCAAGGATTGAGCCACTATTTGCAAGGCGCTCGCTCGCTTAAAAACTTGGGACGCGGTTGTGATTTGGTCGCTACTTTTATACAGGAAGCGCCACGAGTTGCTAAAGAGATAGGCGAAGACATTATTCCTGAGCTGGTGCATACAGGCATGATGATGGCTTCCAAAACCAGTGGCGCAGTGATAGAGCGGATTTTTGCCACCGCTGCAATAGCTGCTAATCGTTTGGGCGATGAACAAGTATTTCGCAGTTATCTGCAACTACTGAATGTGCTGATTTCGCAAGCGCCGCGCGGTATGCGCCCTATGCTGGATAATCTTGAACCGCTGTTGGCTCAATTAACCCTGGGTGGTTTGCGTCGCTGGGCGATGTGGGGGGCGCAAGCGCATCGTACTGATTACCCTGAACAGGTGCGTTATTTTGGCCTGGAAAGCAAAGAATCGCAGGCGATGTTGCAAAAAGAGCGTAAAGGGACGCTGTTTGTCGACATGCAACGTCGTATCAATATGTATTTGCGTGCATTGTGGGCGCGTGATTTTTTCATGCGGCCGACCTCGGGTGACTTTGAGCATCGTCAAGGTTATAGACCTTACATCGAAAATTATTTGATGTATTTACCTGATGCGGTGGATGATTATGAAGGTGTTGCCGGGATAGAAATTTATCGTGCGACCGCTGCGCATTGCGCTGCACACTTGGTCTATACGCAAAAACCCATTTCTGCCAAAAGTCTGAATCCGATGCAAATGGCGGTGATCTCGGTGATAGAAGATGCGCGGGTTGAGCAACTGTCGATTAACGCATTCCCAGGAATGCGTCAATTATGGGCATCATTGCATTTTGCTCAGTCCACGCAGGCAAAAACCTTCGGCGATTATTTGAACCGTATCGCACGCGCATTGCTGGATCCATCTTACGACGATACGCACCCAGTGATTGCGAAAGCCCGCGAATTATTTTCGGCGGAACAACATCGTTTGGCAGATAATCAGATGGCGTGGGATATCGGCGTAACCTTGGCGCATGAATTGTCTTTATTGCGTATTCCGTTCCAACCGCGCACTGATTTATTAAGTTCACCTTACCGTGACGATAATCGTTATTTCTGGGAATTTGAGGAATTCGATTTTAACCAGGCGCAAGCGGCGGGTTACGAAACGATGAAGCAAGTACGTAAATACGTCAGCGTCATGGAAATGGTTAACGAAATAGATTGTGAGTTGGCGGGTGATGATGCGCAAGAAATTTGGGTGTTAGGCACAGAATTGCATCCTTATGAAGAAACCGGCAAGAGTTACAATGAGACCGAAGGGAAAGAGCCTGTTTCAGACCCGTATCATTATTCTGAGTGGGATTACCAGATTCAGCTGGAGCGTCCCGCTTGGGCGACAGTGATCGAAAAGCGTGCCAAATCGGGTGATATACAGATTATCGATGAGATTGCGGCACAGCATAAGCGGACGATCGGTCGGCTTAAATATTTGCTGGACGCGATACAACCGCAAGGTGTGACACGCATCCGAAAACTGGAAGATGGCGATGAGGTAGATATCAATGCGGCGATTCGTTCGATGATAGATATCCGTATGCATCTGCAGCCAGATACACGTATCATGATGCGCTCAGTGCGTAAAGTACGTGATATTTCGGTGATGGTGCTGATTGATTTATCCGCATCTACCAATGAAAAAGTGGCAGGGCGGGATTACAGTGTACTGGATTTAACACGTCAAGCCGCGGTGTTGCTGGCTGATGCGATTAACAAGGTGGGTGATCCATTTGCAATACATGGCTTCTGCTCGGATGGTCGACACAACGTTGAATATCATCGTTTCAAGGATTTTGACCAGCCCTATAATGATACGGCAAAATCTAAACTGGCGGGCATGACAGGGCAATTGTCCACCCGTATGGGAGCGGCAATACGTCACGCTGGACACTATTTAAGCATGCAAAAATCGTCCAAAAAGTTATTGCTGGTGATTACCGATGGCGAGCCGGCAGATATTGATGTACGTGACCCGCAGTATTTACGCTTTGATACCAAAAAAGCAGTCGAGGAAGTAGCACGGTCTGGGATTGTGACTTATTGCATGAGTCTTGATCCGGGGGCGGATCAATATGTATCACGCATTTTCGGGGCGCGTCATTACATGGTGGTAGATCATGTGGAACGTTTGCCAGAAAAATTACCAGCACTTTATGCAGGGCTTACACGATGACACAACAGTTTTATGTCGGTATCGACAAGGACAGTAAAGGTGGTTTAACCCATTTGGGGCGCATGGTGCGCGATGGCTGGATATTTGGGATCATTCCTGAAACTGAAACCTGTGCCGGCTGGGATGGCGCGCGGATGCAAGGCTTGTATGAAAAAGTCTATGCTGCATGGGAGCCCTATGCGCATATTCCCAGCCGCTTGCCTGATGCATTGCGTGCCAGGCATACCGCGCTTTATGAGCAGGCAATTGTGAAAGCACGTGCCGATGGCTGGGATGCCGAACTGGGTGATGATGAGTAATTAAGGTGATGGGTGCAGTTTGATCACCTTGCCCACTTGTACTGTGCGCTTTGCTCGCCAATGCCTTGAGTGCAAGGGGCAGTTCGTGCTGCAATCGGTTCATGAGCTGTGCGGATTCGGCTTGATAAAAGACGGCTTGATAGGTGACAGCGTCAGCCAGTCTGGTACGTTGCTGCGGTTGAAAATGCTGTTAGGAGCCTGTCGGACTTAAAGGAAATCGGCTGCAAATTTACCTGAACGGTGCATATTTCACCGCTTTTTTGGCAAATAGTTCGACTATTTGCCTGCAAAATCGGCAAAATCTTCCCTCGATCAGCTAAATTTTCGCTGCGATTCTTCAAGCCCGACAGCCTCCTGGGCAATATCCACCCAGCATTTGCGTGCGCCATCCAGGAATATCCATTCCTCATCGTCCAAGATGGCTAAATATTGCATCGGGCGTATCGGCACGAACAGCGTGTGTGGTTGGGTTCTGTGCCATAACGTCAACGCCAGGTTGTAAACATCAGCAGGTAGCGTACGCGTTTCTTGCGTATGGATAGCGTTCCGATAACAGGTTATTTCCATCATTCACCACATTAATTGGATATATTCATGCCGCTAGTTAATACAACTGATATGTTAAACCACGCTTACCGCCACGGCTATGCGATATGCTCTTTTAATCTGATTAATCTGGAATTCCTTGATGGTGTATTACTGGCAGCGGAGTCCTGCCGTGCGCCCATTATTTTGAGCTTCTCGGAACCGCATCAAGCACATTACAATGTCGATCTGTTGGTCGCGGCTGCCATTGCCGGGGCAGAACGAGCGACCATTCCTGTTGCGATTTCGTTTGATCATGCCTCATCGATCGACAAGGTGCAAGCTGCGATAGCGCTGGGTTGTAATAGCGTCATGCTGGATGTGTCAGCGTTGCCATTGGATGAAAATATACGCGCAACCCGCGAATTAACCAGGGTTGCGCATGCTAACGGCGTGGCCGTAGAGGGGAAATTGGGTTATGCCCCCACCAGCCTGAATGAAGATGCCAATGTCACGGTTAAAGCGGAAATAAGTTTAACTTTGCCTGCCGAGGCGAAGGCCTATGTTGAACGTACCGAAGTGGATAGTTTGGCGATTACGATAGGCACGCATCAAGGTGTATTAGGTAGCACGCCGAAACTGGATATACAGCGTTTGAGCAAGATTAATGAAGCGGTGGGCATACCCCTGGTCATTCATGGTGGCACAGGGTTGACCGATGATCAGTTTCGAAAACTGGTGGCCAATGGCGTGGCCAAGGTCACGTACTATACGACACTGGCCGAGGCGGCTGTGACAGCGATTCGCAATCAGCTCGCTGCTCACAAAAACAGCAGTTATCTTGCCTTGAATGGCGTGGCACGGGCGGCGATCAGTATGGAATCTGAACGTATTTTCAAGTTGCTTGGCAGTGGTGGCAGGGCTGCGGAAGTCCTGACCCAATGTCGGCCTTGTGCATTGGGTTGATGATGTGTGAATCAGCGTCTCATTGTGGTCATGAACAGGCATATTTTTTGGGTAGGCCACGCAGGCATATTGAACGCCATGACGCCCATATTCCAGAGTAGAATGGCAGACACATTTCCAACTTTTGCATATCTGCCTATACCCTTATGAGACCGGCACAGCTTATCGCCATCATGGAACGCGAATTTCTCAGTACCGAGAAGGGACATCATACTCCCGTCATGCTCTGGGGGCCGCCCGGGGTGGGTAAGTCGCAAATGGTGGCACAGACTGCCGCCCTTCATGGTGCGCCGATGATTGACATCCGGCTGTCGCAGATGGAGCCTTCAGATTTACGCGGTATTCCGTTCCGGACGGGTGAGACGGTTGAATGGGCAGTTCCGTCTATTTTGCCGGATGCCAAACGTCATGGCTCCAGGGGGATTCTGTTTCTTGATGAGATCACTTCGGCACCGCCTTCAGTTTCCGCTGCTGCCTACCAGTTGATTCTCGATCGTCGTTTGGGTCATTATGAAGTTCCGCCGGGTTGGGCGATCTTTGCGGCGGGTAACCGTCAGGGCGACCGTGGCGTGACTTATGCCATGCCTGCGCCGCTGGCCAACCGTTTTTCGCATTTTGAGGTCGAGGCCAATCTGGAGGATTGGGCGCAATGGGCTTATCGGAACGGGATTGACGATCGCCTGATCGGTTTTCTGCGTTTCCGTCCTGAATTGCTGTTTGAATTTGACCCTGCGCGCAATCCGGCTGCTTTCCCGACGCCGCGATCATGGGAATTTGCGCATCGTGCCTTGCACAAGTTTGGTGATATGCCCGATTTGCTTGGCCCGGCGTTGTCTGCCTGCGTTGGTCAGGCGGCAGGTATTGAACTCACCGCCTATCTTAACAACCTTGCCCGGATGCCGGACCTGGATGCCATCATGGCCGGCAGGCCAGTAGAAGTTCCCCAGGATGTTGACCTGCAATATGCCGTCGCTTCTGCGCTGGTTGCGCGTGCCATCCGCGCCAAAAGCGAATCCGATGCGAAAATCAGGCTGGGCAATATACTCGACTTTGCCAGCCAGTTTCCCTTGCGCGAAATGGGCGTGATGCTGGTCTCGGACATGCACCGCAATGTCGGTCAGCAGTTGTTCGTATTGCCCCAGTTCGCACAATGGGCCAATCTGGTTGCAGACATTGTGTTGTACGGGTAACGCATGTCTGCCAGGGCCGCCACGACCAAACTCGTTGCTGCGCGCACACGGCTGATACTCGACAAGCCGTTTCTGGGTGCGCTGGTGCTGCGACTGCCCATGCAGGAAGCCCAGGCTTGGTGCAAAACCACAGCGACAGACATGCGTACCTTTTATTACAACCCGGCCTTTATTGAGGGGCTTACACTGGCACAGACCGAGTTTGTCCTGGCACATGAAGCCTTACATTGCGCACTGAGTCATTTCGTCCGCCGTGGGCATCGTGTGAAGGGGAGGTGGGATCTGGCCTGCGATTTTGCGATCAATCCGCTGCTGGTGCAGGAGGGTCTGATACCGCCAGCCGAAGCGGTCATTCTTGACGTATTCAATCAAATGACAGCAGAGGAAATTTATCCTTGCATCGCCGACGACGAGGATCAAGAAACCCTGGATCAGCATCTGTATGACAATCAAAGTGATGGTGGGCAGGACGGAGGGGCTGCTTCCACTCCGCCCGATGAGGCGCCAATCCAAAATTCGTCCGGCGACAGCAAGGGCGACGAACCGGAAAAACAGGGTGGGGGAAGCTGCAACGGGGCATCGCAGAGTAGTTCTGATGGAGAGGATGTCCAAGCCGGACATAGTCAGCCCCGTCCACTCAGCATACAAGAACGCGAATCGCTCGCACAACAATGGCAGCGCCATGTTGCTTCGGCTGCCCAACAAGCCGCTGCGGCTGGCAAATTGGGTGGCGGCATGGCGCGCCTGGTCGAAACCTGGTTACAGCCCAAGTTACCGTGGCGCATGTTGCTGGCGCATTACTTTTTTGAATCCGCACGCACCGACTACAACTACATGCGCCCATCCCGCCGGGAAGGTGACATGATCTTGCCCAGCCTGAAAAGCCCACACAGCAACATGGTGGTGGCACTCGACATTTCCGGCTCAATCAGCGACGGCGAGATCAATGCATTTATTTCCGAAATCAGTGCCATCAAAGGCACATTGCCCGTGCGCATCACGCTGCTTGCTTGTGACGCGAAACTGGTTGAAGGTGGCCCGTGGATTTTTGAACCCTGGGAAGATTTCCTTCTTCCCCAACGGTTCACCGGAGGCGGCGGCACCCATTTTGAACCGGTATTTGCATGGGTTGACCAGCATGAGTTTCGCCCCGATGTGCTGTTGTATTTCACTGATGCCATGGGCGAGTTTCCCGCTCAGGTACCAGATTATCCGGTACTGTGGCTGGTAAAGGGCAAGGCGAATGTGCCCTGGGGAAGACGGATTCAGTTAAATTGAAATCGGGGAGATGAATGAACATCGGGTCTCAGGAACTTTCCAGCGAAGATCAGCTTCGCCTGCAGGTGCTGATGCAGGCTAATCAGGTTCAGGCTATACGCATTGACGAGGGTGTGATGACGCTGTATGCGCTGACTGACAAGGGTGAGGCACGGGTGCAACTGCACGCCAACTGCCCTGCCTGCCAGTATTTACAACGGGTAAAGGAATTCCTCGCTGGCTATGTACTGGATTCACCAGGTGGCTTCCCTGTTTTCCTGAAGCGCTGGGCACGCATGGGCCAGACTGCTGACAAGAACATTGATGCTCTGTTACTGCTCGGCGAACCCGAAGCCGTGATTGCTGTGGCGCATGCGCCAGGACTGAGTGATGAACAGGCACGACGGGCCTGGTGGTGTCAGCCGACCATGGATATGGCGCGTTGTATGCTGGAAAAAGACACCGTCATCCATGGCGAAATGGGCAAGGTGCTGGCCAGTTTTCTTGTTGAGCATCTGCCTTTCGAACAAGATCCCGATGCGCGCATGCATACCATTCGCCTGGTGTTGCATGGCAAACTGACCGACGAGGCCACTACCACCAAGTTATGGCGACAGGGAAAAACCTTGCCTTATTATTACATCGGTTTTCTTGAATTCATGCCGGAAAACTTGCCTCAGGATCAACCTGAACGCGCGGATTTCGCAGAGGCTGAAGCATTGCTCAGTCCCTTGATCGCGTCTGGAAACGACCTGGCCGAACGCTTGCTGTCACTGCTCAACGCCAATGGACAGACTTGGCTCAAGGCCATATCAGAAGCTTTGGCCCAGCCTTCTACTTCGCTGGCGGTGTATGCCATACTCGATGCGGTCAGCCGATATTTTTATGCGACTGGCTATCCACTTCGCGCTGGGAAGCTGTGGGATATTTTTCCACAAGCAGAATCCATGGTAAAAAACACTTCTGGGCAACCCAGAGCGCTGACCGAGCTGCTAAGCGTTGCCCCCCAGTTTACACGCAGTATCCAGGCCATGCTGGCGCTTTCCGCACTCACTGGAAAACTTGGCGACCCCTGGCTGTTTCGTAACTCGCAGGTGGGCGGCTTGATCCGGCGCAAGATAGAACCCATGGTCAAGCCTACCCAGATTGAACTGGATATCCTCAAAACCGCTGGATGTTAAGGAATAATTGAAATGCCCTATTTTATCTATAAACTCAAGCCGTTCCACATACTTGAAAAACTCGAACAGTACGACAAATACAAGGATGCTTCCAGCCGGCTCAGGGAAATCCGTCAGGATATACCCATCCATGCTGATTACAGCATTCGGCTTGTTTTTGGTGAAAACGAACTGCTTGCTGAAGACGCACTGAATACGACAAGAGAGCCCGATATCACGACAGGTGAGGACTATTAATGTCTAACGAATACAATGAAGATGCCTATCGCGATGCACGGCTCAGTATCAACCCCAGTCCGTGTGCCTTTGAAAAAGCGGTGTTGTCCACCTGTGTGGCTTGTACGCTGACCGAAAAACACTTGCTGGCCGAGCGCGAAACCATCAGTTGTCGGGATGCCTGGGCGCAGAAAACCTGTACACAATTGCGTCATGCCCTGCGCACGCATTCCATCTTTGCGCTCAAAATCACCGACCTCAACGCCCCAGTTCCCCACAATAAGGAAATTAAGGCCCAGTGCGGCGGTTTGAAAGGCTTGCAAAATGCCCTGACTGGTTCAAGCGATGTCACCGATGTGCGCTGGCTGGTGATCGAGGCATTAGAAAAATTCAGCGATCTGGATTCATTGCCCTATACAACAATCGTTCAATCAGTCGTGCATTTCAGCCTCAGGAAGCGGGGCTGACTTTCTGACGTAAAAAACTCGGCGGAAAAGGGACTGTTATCCACGTCAATACCCATGTAAGGCTTTATCCTTTTTCCTTGCTGGTTTAAAACCCCGGCCTGAAGGCCGGTGACCTCATTGCTACCGTCTAATTTTCTTGATGCAGGTCAAGGAATATAATACCCGAAACGCTTAACATTGGATCTGCGTTGCGCCAAAATGTCTGTGGTGACCAAATGATGCAGTAAGATTTGCGCTACGGTTGGTCTGATGATCAGGGCGTAGGCGTATTTAACTGAGAGGTGAAAAAAATGATTTCAAATGGTGAGATAGGCCAAGCATGCCGCCACCAGCGCCGCATGGCGGCTTCGTCATCGCCTGACAC